>DATLCB010000060.1:0-6817 GCA_035526625.1 Chitinophagaceae bacterium | reverse complement strand
AAGCGATACCATAGAACATTTTTCTCCATTTCTTTTTCGCACGGTCACGCAGTGTGGCCAGGTCAGGTAACAAACCTGAGTACCAGAATAATAAAGAAACGGTGAAGTAAGTTGATATCGCAAATACGTCCCAGAGAAGTGGTGAGTTGAAATTCACCCACAACGGGCCTCTGGTATTGGGATAAGGAAGTACAAAGAAGGCATTCCACACACGACCCATATGCCAGATCGGGAACTGGCCGGCGCACATTACGGCGAAGATGGTCATTGCTTCAGCGGCACGGTTCACACCTGTTCTCCAACCTTGCCGGAACAATAACAAGATCGCGGAGATCAGGGTTCCGGCGTGACCAATACCCACCCACCATACGAAATTCGTGATATCCCATCCCCAACCGATGGTCTTATTCAGGTTCCACTGGCCTGTACCATATATCACCTCCATTGTGACGGACAATATCCCAAAACATAGGAATAGCACCGAAACAATAAAACCGATCCACCATGCTTTGGAAGGTTTGGCTTCCACGGGGCGACAAATGTCTTCGGTTATCTGGTGATAATCCTTATCGCCATCTACCAGTGGAGGTCGTACCTGTGATTCGTATCTAAGTAATGCCATATTAATTTAGCTTTTAGCTGTGAGCTTCTAGCCTTTAGCTTTATTGGTTATTCATCCTGTGAATCCTGTTCTTTCTTTTCAACTCACCTTTCTTTACTTCATTATTCAAAAATTCCTTGTTCGATGTTCAATATTCCTAATGCGTCTCTTCTGGTGTCGTTACTGCGGGCATATGTTCATCTTTACCATGTCCGGCGTCATTAGCTTCCCCAGCAGCATGCTCTCCAGCACCCCAATGATGATCTTCCTCTTCTGTATTCCTGATCTTAGCCATATAACTGATATTGGGAAGTGTATGCAATTGGTCAAGTACATCAAAGCTTCGCTGTTTGTTCGCTTCTCTTATTTTCACCACTTCGCTGCTCTTATCATAAAGGTTCCCGAATACGATCGCATCAGCAGAGCAAGCCATCTGGCAGGCAGTTCTGGCATCACCATCCTTCAGCATCCTGTTCTCTTTCTTGGCATCCAGTTTTGCCAACTGGATCTTTTGGATACAGAATGAACATTTCTCCATTACACCACGGCTGCGCACGGTTACATCGGGGTTCAATACCATTCTTGTCAGGTCATCGTTCATTTGCTCGATCACACTATCCAGCTTGCCCACTAATTGCTGATCACGGTTATCAGGGAAGCTATCAGCGCCTGTATAATCGGCCCAGTTGAAGCGGCGTACTTTATAAGGACAGTTATTCGCGCAATATCTTGTACCGATGCAACGGTTATACGCCATTTGGTTGATGCCTTCCTGGCTGTGGTTGGTAGCAGCTACAGGACATACATTTTCACAAGGAGCATTATCGCAGTGCTGGCAAAGCATCGGCTGGAATACAACACCCTTAAGGTTATCAGGATCTTTATCATCGCTGACAAAATAACGGTCGATACGCAACCAGTGCATATCATGATAGCGAAGCACTTCTCTCTTACCCACTACGGATACATTATTCTCCGCACTGCAAGCCACCACACAGGCGCCGCAACCATAACAAGAGTTCATATCAATGCTCATACCCCAGCGGATCTCATGTCCTCTTCTATCAGCATCGGGGTACAAAGTGGCATTGCTACGGAAATTACCGCCCGATCTATTGTGAAAAGCATCTTGTAAATGCTTCTTTTCATCCAGGATAACATTCGGGTTCTTCCTGAAGGCTGCCAGCGTTGTTTCTCTTACGACTTCCTTGCGATGTTCGTACGAATTATGTTTTTGCGTTTGTGCGATCTTATACTTCTTGTGAAGATTGGTGAGAGATGCGCCAGTCGCATAATTATCGATCGTTGTTCCGTTGAAGGTTGCTAAAGGATAAACATTCTTTCCTACTCCTGCCGCGGTTACACCCAATGCCTCGTTCCTGCCATATCCTACAGCTACAGCAATAGTATCTGCCTGCATTCCCGGGAAAACAAGAACAGGTAATTCTATTTTATTCTTACCCACCGTTAATTCAATAACCGGTTTGTGCGGGTAATATTCGTAATCCGTATCGAGTTTGATACCGAGCTCCTGTGCTTTCTTAATAGATATGATCGCATAGTTGTCCCATGTTGCTTTAGAAACAGGATCGGGTAGTTCCTGTAACCAGGGGTTACCTGAATGAGCGCCGGTACCTATCGATACTTTCTGGTACAGTGCGACTTCAACACCGCTTGCTTTTTTATAAGCGCCGATCGCAGCCACTGCTTCTGCCAGTCCACCGCCACCATAGGAACCGCCACTTACAGCAGGAGGAGCATCTTCTTTTATTCCATCCTGGAGCACTTTGGTATATGCTTCTTCTGATCCCAGTTTGCCGGTCCAGTATTCTTTGAAATAGGTCTCATAATCTTTGGTATCCCCGGCCCATTTCAGCAATGATGTCTGGTAAGGTCTTGTTTTGAATAAAGGATAGATAGTTGGCTGCATAAAGCTGGTGCAACCTGCAGAGATCTCCGCATCACCCCAGCTCTCGAGATAGTGATGATTGGGAATAATGTATTCGCAGAGTTCAGTGGTTTCATCCATTTTCTCATTGAATGAAACGGACACTTTTACTTTTTTCAATGCGGCATTGAACCTCGCCGCATCATAATAGGTATAAGAAGGATTAGCGCCGTGGATCATGATGGTCCCAACGGTTCCGGCTTCCATATCGGTGAGCAGTTGAGCAAAGTCAGCATCGATACCCTGGCGGTAATTGACGGGACTTCCCCAGTCGATCGTTGTGCCATATGCACCGATCGCGCCATTGATGGCATTGACAACAACCTGTACATTCTTATCATTGCTTCCGCAAACCACCAGAGCAGCGCCATTGTGCGCTTTGAGATCGGCGGCCACTCTTTCAATAGCTGCTTTCAGTTTAGTATCGGTGATAGCGGAAGTTGCTCCACCCACACCGACAGCCGCTGCTAATGCAACCGCTACCGCTCCTGTTTCAGAAGGACGGTGTGTGAATCTTTCATCTGCATTGGCGCCCGTCATGCTCAGGAAACTTTCAAACTGGTAATGTTTGCTCATCTCCGGCAGTTTCTCCTCTATCTTCCTTCCTTTGGAATAGCCTTTAGCATGTTCAACAGGACTGATCCAGGTTCCGAGGAAATCAGCGCCTAGACTTACGATCACTTTGGCAACTTCGAATTTATAAGCGGGTATCTTTCTCCCAAAACCGCTTGCTTCATTTGCCAGTAACATACCGCTGTAAGAAACAGCATCGTACTGTACATGGCGGAGGTTGGGGAATTTCGTGATAATTTCTTTTGTAGACGGGGAAACAACAGTAGAAGTAAGCAGGACAACGGAACCGCCGGCTGCCTTGATCGCATCACCTACCATTTTGTCGAACTGCTCGAACGTAGGAACTTCTTCAAACTTGTCCTTTACTTTATGCAGGGGGAACTTGGCGCGGTACATATCATAGAGGTCAAGCACGGAAGCCTGCGCTCTTGCTGAGGTACCACCACCGGTAGATGCACACATTTCATTCCCTTCGATCTTAATAGGACGTCCGTCTCTCACTTTGGCTACTACTGGAATGATATCGCCATCCTGTACATAAGTAGTAGCATAATATTTTGGAACACCGGGAACAAGATTCTCCGGCTTATTGGCATAAGGAACAGCTTTGCGAACAGGGATCTTACAACTGGCTGCCAATGTAGCGGCCGCGGTGCTAAAGCCCAGGTATTTTAAAAAGTCACGGCGGGGAGCTTTGGCATCGATCAGTCCTTTATCATCAAAACCTTCAAATGGTAATTCCTCCTTGAATTCATCCTGTGAGAGCTTTTGAAGATTCTCCGGGTCGTTAACTTCTGCGAAATTTTGCCAGTACTTGTTTTGGCTCATATTGTTCTGATTTGAGGATTTGGAAATTTGAAGATCTGAAGACCTGGCTCGTCGATTCCGTTCTCACGGTCTTCATTTCTATCAACTCCTAATCTGCTATTCTGCTTTATAATAAATACGATCGTCCCCTGTTTTTGGTCATCTTCTGTATTGATCATCAAATCTTCAAATCTTCAAATCAATACATCTTCAAATCATTAATAATGACACTTCTGACATTCAATGCCCCCGATATCTGCTACCGTAACACTATCCATTTTACCGTTCTTTATATCATTATGAAACTTCTCATAAATACTGTAGAACTGGTTGCCTTTACCTGATGAATAGTTGAAATCCACTTTGGTCTCACGATGGCAATTGACGCACCATCCCATACTTAGTTCTGATACCTGTTTTACTTCATCCATTGCAGTGATCTCACCATGACAGGTCTGGCACTGTACTTTACCCGCTCTTATATGCTGGGAGTGGTTAAAGTAAACGTGGTCAGGCAGGTTATGGATCTTTACCCATTCTACAGGTTTTGCCTTCGTTGCATCCCATGCATCAGAATTATTGGGATCAAAGCCTGCATATTTATATAATTTCTGTATCTCGTACGAGCCATTGATCTCCTGTCCACCCTCATCATGAAGGGCCGGACCCTTGTATTCTTTAATGGCTTTATGGCAATTCATACAAATATTCACGGAAGGGATGGCCGCATGCTTGCTGTCCCATGCAGAACCATGGCAATACAAACAACTGATCTGGTTAAGACCGGCATGTACTTTATGAGAATAATAGATGGGCTGTACCGGCTGATAACCTTTCTGGCGGCCAAAACCTATAGCGCCTTTGGTAACATAAAAACCACCTACTACAAAGAAGAATAAGGCAGCAAGAGCGATATAAACTTTATTCCTGTAAAAAGGAACGGGTTCAGGACGGCCAATACCTTCTGCATCATCGCTCATCTTCTTCAGGTTGCTGTTCACCTGCATCAATATCAAGGCAATGATGGCCAGGATGAGAGAGATAACGCCAAATATTACAGCGCTTTGGTTTGATTTTTTTGTATCAGCAACAGCGTTGCCGCCGCCACCACCACCATCGGGAGTAGGAGGCTTCCAGTCTTTTATGTAATTAAGAATTGCATCAATTTCACCATCTGTTATACTTGGACCGAATATCTGCATTTCGGTAGGCTTCAAATTAACCGCTTCCACAGCCCGTGGAATACCAGCAGCCACCGCATCTTTCCAGTTATGGACCCACGTATGTAACTCATTCCTACTACCCCATTTACTTTCAACTCCTTCAAGATTGGGACCTGTCATATCCTGCCCCATTTTATGGCAGCTTGCACATTTTCCAAGAAATAATGCTTTGCCATCCTGGGCATTCACCTTATTAATTGAAGAAAAAATAAAAAAAGATAATAGGAAAAGTGTTAGTCGCCGGTAGTTCAGGTTACAAGGAATCATAGAAGGAGTTGATTCTAAAAATTGTGGATAAAATCCGTCACCAGCCGCAAAAGTAAGTCAGGAACACTACAAAATGTCAACTCCCATAACTTTTTTTTGATCCGCTACCAGCCTGCATTTCAGCAGATTTACAAAGGTTTTTTTACCGTCATCAAAACTGTTTGTCATAAACAAGTAATCCCGGAAAAAAATTAGAATAGATGTTATGGGCAGAGGAATTATTGAAGGTTTTTTACTGACTTTTGCCGCCACCCCGTCAGCGTTTACAAACCCTGACCGAGGTAGCCGCAATATGTTCGAACGATTACAAAAAACATGGAGAGTAGGCGGTTTACAACTGTTCCTTATCATCTGCACATTCGCTATCGGTGGAAGTCTTACCGGTTTTGCGGGTAAAAAGATCATGAACCTGCTCTCGATCCAGCAGGATTGGCTTTGGGCTATCATTTATATCCTTCTTATTACCATTCTTTGGCCCCTTGCCGTGCTCGTCGTAAGTATTCCTTTTGGTCAATTCGCTTTCTTTATTAAATATATCAGGAAGATAGGGGCGAAGTTAGGAGTCGGAAGACCAGAGTCGGGAGACGGGAGTAATCAGTCATAAAGGTCAAAGGGTCATATTTCAACTCCGAATGACTTGTATGACCCATTTGACAGATTTGACTTGTATGACCTATTTGACTTATTTTGCCCGGTGAAAAAAATCGCTGTTTTTGCTTCAGGTGCCGGTTCAAATGCCGAAAAGCTCATTGAGTATTTCCGGCATCATGACATAGCGAGAGTCTCACTTATCGTTTGCAATAACCCGGGTGCGGGGATAACCAGGATCGCCGCCAAAGAAGTTATTCCTGTACTTCTTCTTGAAAAAGAAAAATTCTTCCGGGGTAACGCCTATGTGACCGAGCTAAAAGAGCAGGCCATTGACCTTATCGTTCTTGCAGGTTTCCTCTGGAAGCTACCGCCAGACTTGATCAAAGCATTTCCGCGTCGAATCGTCAATATTCATCCGGCATTACTCCCTAAATACGGTGGCAAAGGGATGTATGGACAGTATGTACACCAGGCAGTGATCGGCAATAAAGAAAAGGAAAGCGGAATTTCTATTCATTATGTGGATGAGATATACGACAACGGTAAAATAATTTTCCAGGCCACATGCCCGGTTGAAGAAAATGATACGGCACTGTCGCTGGCTGAACGTATCAGGATACTGGAACATCAACACTATCCCAAAGTGATTGAGGAATTGTTGGAGTAGGGAGTTATAAGACCGAAGACCGGAGACGAGTCTTAATTTGAAAAATGCCTATCTAAATTACTTTTTTTATGCTCTGGCTCCCGACTTCCAACTCCGGACTTCCGACTTGACTTTATCTTCTCTTTTACATTTTCTTTCGT
>DATLCB010000059.1:0-20175 GCA_035526625.1 Chitinophagaceae bacterium | reverse complement strand
TACATCCTTCATCATGTTGGTGATAATGGCCATCCGGCTGTCTCCGCCACTCAATACTATTTTTTCAGGGATCGCCATCATAGTTTTACCAGTTGAGTCGATCACCATATCATATTTTTTCTCCAGTATCTCTTTCACGGGTTTTCCGAATTGGCCATTAAGGTCCTTCTCCTCTTTTGAATCAAAATTCCTTTTCTGTCCCATGCCATCAAAAGAAAAGACGATCCTGTCCACCTGGTGCTTTAACGTGCTGTTGTCGTCATTGGTATTCGTTATTTTATAAGAATGAGTTCCGGTGGCGTTGACGGTGAAATCAATGGCCTGTCCCATAGCTTGCTGCGCTATGGTGGTTTTCAGGTCCAGCACGATATTCAGTGACTGGCCCTGTTCAAATTTTAATTTACTTCTGACCTTTTGGCTAAAAGAAAAAAAGGAGATTGAAAAAAAGCAGGAAAGGCAAATGAGTTTTTTCATGTTATGGCTATATTCTTCAAAGTTGACGAATCCTGCTTACAATCGTTGCAGAAAAAAGAAAATAATTCCTCCTTCATAACACTGTGGCAGGCTTTATGTCAGTTGAACTTCCTACATTTAGTTAACATTTTTAAAATAAAATCTTTGCTATGCCGATCAGGATGACAGACGACCCTAACCAACCAGATGATGGCGGTGGGGGCAGGCGACCCAGCTTCCCCGGTGGAGGCGGAGGGGGGGGTCTTTTTTCACTGCTTCCAATGCTTCTTGGATTATTTAAAGGGAAAGGTATCATTTTGCTTTTAGCATTGGCAGCAGGTGCCTATTTCCTGTTGAAGGGTGGTGGTTGCAACGCAGCATACGTAGTAAAAAAATTCTCGGAAAGCGGTTATAGTTTCAATCCTTCCGAATTCAATAAGGCTTCTGTGTATGAGGGCCTCGAAGATGATGCAGGTAAAAATCCATTACCCGAAGCCGTATCATTATTAAGGTTTGCACCGGAGCGTGGCAACCAGGGCCAGCAGGGAAGTTGCGTGGCCTGGAGCTGTGCCTATGCATCGCAGACCATATTGACGGCGGCAGCAACCGGGCAGGATCCCAACCAGATCGTTTTCAGTCCATCTTATTTATATAACCAGATAAAACTCGAAGGATGCCAGGGCTCTTACTTGCAAAAAGCTATGGAGTCCATGAGTACGAATGGCGGTGTGCCGCTTAGCCGGTATCCTTATAACGACCAGGATTGCGAAAGGGTGCCGAGCGAGACCGCCATCCAGGTGGGAAGAGAAAATGTGATCCATGGATTTACAAGGATCACCAACGGAGATAATATCAATGAAATAAGCGTAAGAGGTATCAAAGAGCATCTTGCCAAAAATGCACCGGTGGCGATAGGAATGATGGTTGGCCAGAGTTTTATGCAGGATATGATGGGCCAGGAATTATGGCAGCCTGGTGGTATGGATGAATCCGGGATGGGAATGGGGGGACATGCCATGAGTGTGATCGGCTACGATGATCGCAAATTCGGCGGCGCTTTCCAGGTCATGAACAGTTGGGGACCCGAATGGGGACAGAATGGTGTAGCCTGGATACGGTATGGAGATTTTAAAAATTATGTACGGGAAGCTTATGGTATCGATCCATTACCTAAAAGAACAGAAGTTGCCAATATCCCCCTGGAGTGCACTATTGGTTTAGTGGATAATGATGGAGGCAAGAATATTCCGCTGAGGATCGCAGGTGGTAATTTATTTCAAACCGTAGCGCCCATTGCTGTGGGCACACGTTTTAAAATGTCCATAGAGAATGCTACCGAATGTTATATCTATGTCTTTGGCCGGGAAACAGATAACAGTAGTTATGTTTTGTTCCCTTATCTCAAGCAGGGTGAAACCATTTCCAAACACTCTCCTTATTGCGGCATCACCGGCTATCGTTTATTTCCCAAAGCACAATCCTTTGAAGCAGACAGTCTCGGCAATAATGACCAGATAGCGATCGTAGTAAGTAAAGATGAATTGGATTATAATGCATTGAACCAGGCGATCAGTCGTAGCAGCCGCCCTGATTACCTGGGAAAAGTAAACGAAGCTTTGCAAACTATCCTGATCCGGTCAGCCAGTTTCAATCACACCGCGGGGGGCACTATCTATTTTAAAGTGGATGCGAACAGTAACAAAGCTGTAGCTTGTGTAGTGAGTATTGATAAGAGATAACAATATTTAGCCGCAAAAAATATGAATAGAGTTCTTTCCTTGCTTCTTTTATTGGTGGTTTCCTTTCCCGCTGAATCCCAAACAGCGAGTGCTTTCTGGGGAGAAGAATTCAAACTGAAAGTTCGTGACGCTGATCTGCACGTAGCATGGGCCGATAATACGGGCACTTATTTTATCGAGGAGCACCTGGTACTAACGGGTTATTTTATTATTGGAAGCACCAGCCGTGAAAGCGCCGGGCTGGTAAAGCTGGATAAAGGATTGACCGAGGTTTACCGTAAAGGTTTTGATAAAGAACTGCGCAAAAAGAAGTACCAGGATATTTTGTTCAATAAAAAGAAAATGTATTTGCTGGCCAGCGATTTTGATAAAAGCTCACGCACGCTTAGTTTACAGGTATTGGAACTGAATAAAGCCGATGCCGCGGCAGTGGGGGACTGGAAAGAGATCGCCCTCTTCAACCTGGATTCTAAAAGAGATGATTTTAAATTCAAATGCACGTTAACAGAGGATTCGGCCCGCTTCCGGATCGTGACCGCACTGGATGGGGATAAGAGCACAAGGTATACCGTACAGGAGTTCAAAGAAGATTTTTCACCCGCTTTCAAACAGGTCGAGATCGTACATGAAATGGAACCCGAGAAGATCGAGCTGGAAGAAATATTGACCACTCCTAACGGCAATATTTTATTCGTAGCCCGTCAAATGGATTATGAAGAAGGAAAAAAGGAAAAAAAGAAAAACCTGCAGTTCCAGAATTATAACCTGAGACTTTATAATAACAAAGGAGAATTCATTAAAGAAGTGAATCCTGAAGTGGAAGGCCGCTGGCTGGTCAATTCAAAATCCGTGGTGCTGAAGAACGGGGACATTGGGGTGGCTGCTTTTTACAGCAATACGAAGAAGGCAAGAGAGATAAATGGGCTTATGATGGTGCGGATCAACAGTGCCGATGGTTCTGTATTGAATTATACAAACCAGGAAATAAGCGCCAGCCAATTTACCAACGAATACGAAGAGGATGATGAAGACGACGAAGATGAAAGCAAAGCAGAAAGGGCAGAACGCAAAAGGTTTGAAAAACTTTCAAAGGATGAGGACGGCATCAATCGTAGCTACAAGATAAGAGCGTTAACACCTACTACTGACGGGGGAATGGCTTTCGTCGCAGAGAAATTTTATACCTATACGGTACGGCGCTATTCGTCTACAACCAAATCATACACCACTTATATCTTTTATATTTCTGAGGACCTTATAGTTTCCAAGTTTGATCAGTCGGGTAAGATCGCCTGGATGAAGTTGCTTCCCAAAAAACAGCAGGAACAGGTGAGCAGCAATTACGATGTCAGCCCGAACAATTATTTCGTGAGCCGTTTCCAGTTCCCTCATTGGGGAGGGGTAAGTGTTATAAGTATACCTGGAAAGAATACCTTTTCCATATTGATGAACGACAACCCCCGTAATGCCGATGTGACGCGTGCGGGCCAGAAAGCAAAAGCTATGCTGAATGCCAAAAAAAGTCATGCCTTCCTGTTAAACGTTGACCTTGCCAGTGGTGAAATAAAACGGAAATTTATTTTTGATAACCAGGATTCACCGCCTGCTATGCTCAGGCACGGTGTTTTGATGGGGAACATCTTTTACATGGTCGGAAAAAAAACAGGTACACTGGGTATATTATCAAAGCCTAAAATTGCTGTGGGAAAATTGACCTTTAAGTAACGAGGTAATGATTGCTCCAATAAATAAATACAACTAATGAGAATAAAATTATCCCTTGTATTACTGACAATGATCTCCTGTAGCGCCGTTTTTTCACAGGATATGGCCAAGTTCAAACTCTACAAGCCCGAAGAAAATGCGGAGACATCTATTGCCGCAGCCGTAAAAGAAGCAAAAGAGAAAGGCAAACATGTCTTTATACAGATCGGTGGCAACTGGTGTATTTGGTGCGCCCGGTTCAATGATTTTGTTACTGCTGATCTTTCGATCGATTCCCTTGTACAAAAAAATTATGTAGTGTATCATATGAACTGGAGCAAGGAGAATAAGAACGAGGAACTGCTAAAAAAATACAAGTTTCCTCAACGGTTTGGATTCCCCGTTTTCCTGGTGCTGGATGCGAAAGGTAATTTGATACATACACAGAACTCAGAGTACCTCGAAAAGGAAAAGGGTTATGATAAAGCGAAAGTGGTTGAGTTTTTTAAGAACTGGTCTCCTTCGGCGCTTGATCCGGCTAATTATAAAGACCAATAATGAACCCTAACACACCGGCTTTTCTCAAACAGATGCGGCATCCACTGAAGTTCAGGATGTTTCTTCTTACAAAACTGCCTGCCGCTTATTTTGCTGGTGTACGGGTAAGAGAGATCGATGAAAAAACCTGCCGGGTAACTGTTCCTTATAAATGGTTGTCGCAAAATCCTTTTCGTTCTACTTATTTTGCCTGCCTCAGTATGGCCGCTGAAATGAGTACCGGTTCACTGGCTATGGCGCATTTATACAAGAAGGACCCACCTGTGAGCATGCTTGTCGTAAAAGTGGAATCGGAATATTTCAAGAAAGCAACAGGTCGCACTGAGTTTGTATGCGAGGATGGTGGGCTTTTTGAAAATGCGATCGAAGAAACCATAACGACCGGGGAAGCACGAACATTAAGAGCAAGGTCCGTTGGCACAAATAAGGAAGGTGAGTTGATCGCGGAGTTTTATATAACATGGTCATTCAAAGCAAGGAGTAAAAAATAATTTTCTAATTTTTAAAACAAATCTCCTGGGAGGAACGACTAAGTTCCCCCTTCAGGAGGCGGAGGAGGTTATGAAGATCGCATTTCACGGAGCGGCCAGAACAGTAACGGGTTCCAAGCATTTGATAACGCTGAAGAATGGGAAAAAGATATTATTGGATTGCGGTATGTTCCAGGGAATGGGAAAAGAAACCGATTCATTGAACCGTGATTTTGGTTTCAACTCACAGGAAGTAACGGCATTAGTGCTGTCGCATGCACATATTGATCACAGCGGTTTGATACCAAAGCTGGTTTCAGAAGGATTTACAGGAACTATTTTTTGCACGCCGGGTACCAAAGATCTCACAACTATCCTGTTAAGGGACTCAGCAGAGATACAGGAAGATGATGTAAAATACAGGAACAAACGTCTCGCTGCGCAGGGATTACCTTACCTGCGTCCATTGTATACCACGGAAGACGCAGAGCGATCTATTTTACAATTAACAGAGAAGGATTACCAGCAATGGTTTGATGTGACAGATGGTGTGCAGGCCATGTACACCGATGCCGGTCATATCATTGGCAGCGCTTGTGTGCATCTTAAGATAAAGGAGGATGGTAAAGAGACCCGTATCACTTTTAGCGGTGATGTCGGAAGGTACCGTGATGTAATACTGCGTTCACCCGAAGTATTTCCGCAGGCAGATTATATATTGCTCGAGTCAACCTATGGGAACAGTCTTCACAATAATAATACGACAACGCCGGATATGATACTGGCCTGGCTGGAAAAAGCATGTGTGCAGAAAAAAGGGAAACTGATCATGCCGGCTTTTAGCGTAGGACGTACACAGGAAATATTATTTGCTTTGAATCAGCTTGAACTTGAGAACCGGTTACCGGCTTTGGATTATTATGTCGATAGTCCGCTTAGCGTTGAAGCCACGGAGGTGGTTAAACGTCACCCGGGATATTTCAATAAGGCGATCCAGAAGATCATGCAAACCGATAAAGATCCTTTCTCCTTTAACGGACTCCGCTATATAAAAACGGTGGAGCAATCCAAGCAACTTAATTTCCTGAATGGGCCGATGGTGATCATTTCTGCAAGCGGCATGGCAGATGCAGGAAGAGTAAAGCACCATATCAGTAATAACATCGAGAATAGCCGGAATACCATTCTACTCACCGGTTATTGTGAACCCCGTTCACTTGGGGGCCGGTTGATGGCGGGAGATAAAGAGGTGGGCATTTATGGAGTGAAGCATGAGGTAAATGCAGAGATCGGCGCTATCAGGAGTATGAGTGCGCATGGCGATTACGAGGACCTTAGTCAATGGTTGGCCTGCCAGGACCCTAAACAGGTTAAGAAATTATTCCTTGTTCATGGTGAGTATGAAGTACAGCAGGATTTTAAATCAAGGCTGTTGAAAAAAGGATTTACAGATATCGAGATACCAGATCGTCATTATGAGATCGGGCTTGGATAAGTTTTTGGTATCATGTATAAAAGTTTATACGGGTTGTATAATTTACTTCCGGGGAGGGAATAACATCACTTTCACATTTCCTTAGTGATCCCGGCACCATTTTTTCCGTTTATATATTGCTTTCCCCACAACCTTCTTCGCTTTTGAGACGAGAACAATTTTAAACATTTAAAAAAAAGGAGAAACTATGAACAAGACCCTCAGACTGTGGGGTGTATTTTCCGTTATCGTCTTTTTGATGGCAGGTTGTGCCTCCACAGTGCATGTTGAAAAAGATGATACAGTTGATTTTCGTGATTACAAAACTTTTGCCTGGTTAGATAAAGATGGAGAAGGTCAAGGTGACCGTAACAGGCATAATGACCTGACCGAACAAAAGATCAGATCAGCGGTCACACAGGAATTGCAAAAATCCGCTGGATGGAGAGAAGTAAGTAACAGGCCGGATGTATTACTGAGCTATGATGTACTGGTGGAAAAAACAGTAAGGGAAACCAGTAACCCGGTTTATACACAGCCTTATTCAAGACTGGTGTATAATCCATACACCCGCCGTTATACTACGATCTATTATCCATCGCAGTTCGTTGGGTATGACAGGGATGAAAGACAAGCCCGCGAAGGGACTGTTACTATCACGGTGATCGATGCTAAAACTGACAGAACAGTTTGGCAGGGCTGGACCACAGATGAAGTCAACAGCAAAAACCTGTCATCAAAAGAAATTCAGTATGCCGTACGTTCGATCTTCAAAAAATTTGACGTAGCGAAGAACTGATAAAATTTATAACTAAGGACGGTTCGAATAAAGGCCTCCTCACCTCGGGTGGGGAGGTTTTTTATTCAGGAAAATAAATTCAAATCTGTTATTTTTGCAGCCCCGCCGGGGTAGCTCAGCTGGTTAGAGCACAGGATTCATAACCCTGAGGTCGGCAGTTCAAGTCTGCTCTCCGGTACTGATAGGGAAAGCCTGAAACTTAGTGTTTTGGGCTTTTTTATTACACACATACTTACAACTCTTCTTTATTTTCGGGCGTCAAAATTGTTTAACTTGGCTACTGCTTTTACCAAACTAATTATGCGCAGGAAATCCTTCCTTGTTACAGTGTCGTTGAGTATCGTTGTCAGTTCATTCGGGCAGAACAGTAGCAGTAATTATTTGTACCGTTGTAATGAGAAGCTCGTCGAAATAATCATGGAGGACCTTTTCACACCTCCCGTCGCCAGCAGGGTACAAGTGTATCCCAATATTGCAGCTTACGAAGTGCTTTGTTTTAAAGACAAAAGTCTCCGATCACTGGCCGGGCAATTGAATGGACTTAGTTCTATCGCAGCACCCGATAAAAAAGTGGACCTTTCCTTCTCAGCATTAACTGCTTTCACCAGTATGGCCCGCCGTCTTATCTACAGCGAATACATGATCGATGCTTTTCAAAAAGCAGAAACAGAGAAATGGCTGGCAGCTAATAACAATGATACAACGCTGCTGAATAACTCTGTGGCCTATGGACGTCAGTCGGCCGACCAGTTATTCGTATGGCTCAAAAAAGATAATTACGATTATACCCGGACATTGAGCCGCTATGTTGTCGTTGATTCGGCCGGCGCCTGGCAACCCACAGCGCCCGATTATGGTAATGCGGTCGAGCCTAACTGGTGGTTGGTGCGCTCATTTGTTTTTGATAGCAGCACCATGATAAGATCCGTTCCTCCTTTAAAATACAGCGAACAAAAAAACTCTGCCTTTTACAAAAGCTCAATGCAGGTACTTGCACAATCCAAAAAGAAGGACACGATCTACAGGCTTATCGCTTCTTATTGGGACTGTAATCCGAATATTACAAAGTCGGCCGGCCACTTTACCTATTATGTCCATAAGATCTCGCCTGCCGGACACTGGATAAGGATCACGGGCCAGGCATTAAAGAATCTTGCGCTGGATGAAAGCACTTCAGCAAAAACCTACCTGCTTGTAACGCTCGGTCTGTATGAAGGGTTTTTAAGTTGCTGGACAGATAAATTCCATTACAATACTGTAAGACCCGAAACATATATCAATAAATTGATCTCACCTAAGTGGAAGCCATATATTGAAACACCTCCTTTTCCGGAGTATCCGAGCGGGCACAGTGTGATCAGCAGCACAACTGCCACCATACTTACAGGGATGATCCCACAACCTTATTGCTTCACCGACTCCAGTGAAATGTATATAAACTTACCCTCCAGATCTTTCAACAGTTTCAGGGACGCGGCCAATGAAGCATCCGTAAGCCGGTTCTATGGCGGCATTCATTTTATGGAGGCGCTTAATAATGGTATCGACCAGGGCAAGCTGATCGGTAATTATATTTTGCAAAAGATCAAACTAACAAACTAGCATCATGAAACTACATGTAAAGCTGTGCTGCAGTTTACTGTTAAGTATGACCGGCATTTACTCAGCAGGAGCCCAGAAACTATTCAGCCTCATACCGGCTGATACCTCAGGTGTCTTATTTAATAACGAGATCATTGACAGCAAAGAGTTGAACGTGGTGAGCTATGAATATTTCTATAATGGATCTGGTGTTTCAGCCGGTGATATCAACAACGACGGTCTGTGTGATCTTTATTTTACTTCCAATGTGGGTGACTGCCGGTTATACCTCAACCAGGGCCATTTAAAATTCAAAGATATTACGCCCACTGCGGGTATAGATGGGCATGGAGGTTACAAGACTGGCACAGTCATGGTCGATATAAATAATGATGGTTGGCTCGATATCTATGTTTGCAAATCAGTGGCTGCCGATCCCAAACTGCGGAGGAACGTACTTTATATAAATAACCATAACAATACTTTTACCGAGAGAGCTGCAGAATATGGCGTTGCGGATGAAGGATTTTCCATGGCTGCTTATTTCAATGACCTGGATAATGACGGCGACCTGGACCTCCTCGTGCTGAACCATCCTTACAACCTGAATTTTGCCAAGACCATCCACCTAACCTATAATAAAAAAGGTGAGATAGAAAGTGTAAGGGACAGGCCGACGCCATTTGAGTCTGACCAGTATTACGAGAATGTGAATGGGAAATTCATCAACAGAACAGTTCAGGCTGGTCTTGCCACCCGGTCCTTCGGGTTAAGTGCCATACTCGAAGATTTTAACGGTGATGGTAAGATCGATATCTACCAGGCTAATGATTACCTGGAGCCGGATTATCTTTTTATCAATAAGGGCGGGGGAAAATTCGTGAATGATTTTGAAAAATATTTCAAACATGGTTCTTACTCTTCCATGGGAAGCGATTATGCGGATATTAATAATGACGGGTTCAGCGATCTCATTACAGTGGATATGCTGCCCGAGGGAAATTACCGGCAAAAGCAATTGCGCCGCGGCAATAATTACGATGAATTTGAAAAAGTCGTCAAATACGGGTACGGTTACCAGTATGTGAAGAATGTTTTACAATTGAATAATGGGAATGGCAGTTTCTCTGATATCAGCTATTACACGAATACTGCTTTCAGTGACTGGAGCTGGGGGGTGATGATGAATGATTTTGATAATGATGGGTTAAAGGATATCTATATTGCTAATGGCTATATGCGGGATATAACTGATATGGATTATGTCCGCTTTAAAATGGATTCGGTAAAAAAGGAACTGATCAAGACAGGTAACCAGGAGGATGTATTGAAACTATTAGCTGTGATACCCTCCGTAAAAGTGCTGAAGAATTTTTACAGGAACTATGGCAATTTTGATTTCAGGAAAGAGACAAAGGAAAGCGGTCTCGACCAGCCTGCCTGGAGTTTTGGTTCCGCGTACGCCGACCTTGATAATGACGGTGACCTGGAGATCATCGTATGTAATGTGAATGATTATGCGTTCATATACAAGAACAACACGATAGAGAACGGGGGAGGGAATTCGATTTCAGTAAAACTGAAAGGACCTGCGAAGAACATCAATGGCCTTGGTGCAAAGATCTGGGTCAACACACCCGATGGAAAGAACTATTATTTTATAGCGAACACTATGCGGGGATATCTTTCCAGCAACGATGCAAAGGTCGTGATCGGGATAGGCAACAATATAAGCGCAACGGTGAGAGTCACATGGCCGGATGGAAAATCACAGATCGAAGAAGCCAAAGCAGGAGTTCTACAGCAAATTGAATATAACAAGGGCAGACCACTCATTATTGATGAGCCAAAGAATACTCCTTTCTTCAGGGATATCACGGCTGATACAAAGATCAGTTACCAACACAAGGAGAACGCCTATATCGATTTCAAACTAGAGCCCATGTTGCCCCACCGTTTCTCACAACTGGGACCCTGTACTTCTGTGGCCGATCTTAATGGCGATGGACGGGAAGACCTTGTTATTGGTGGAGCTAAGGATTTTCCTGCAGTAATATACCTGCAAAACCAGGATGGCACATTTCTGTCCAAACCACAGCCGGTTTTTGAAAATGATAAGAAGTATGAGGATGGCTCTGTAACAGCTGTTGACTTTGACAAGGATGGAGATAAGGATCTTATCATCACGTCTGGAGGAAACGATCATGCAAAGAATATGCAAATGTACCCAGTTCGTTTTTATAGCAATGACGGGAAGGGTTCATTCACGACGTATAGAGAAAAAGGGAATTCTGTGTATGCCAGTTCAAATGCTGTAGCAGTGACCGATTTTAACAAGGATGGAAAGCTGGACATATTTATCGGCGGATCGACCAGCCCTGGAAATTATGGACTCATCCCCAGGAGTTATCTTGTCAACATCATTGATTCATCGCTTGTCAGTATTATACCCGGGGGTCTTGAATCGCCAGGGATGATCAAATCTGCTGTTTGGGCCGACATGAATAACGATGGTTGGGAAGACCTTGTGTTGGCGGGAGAGTGGATGCCGATTACCGTTTATTATAACTGGAATGGAAATATTGATGCCCGGCCCTTTATCATCACGCAAACGCATGGATGGTGGAATAAGATCGTTTGTACCGATATTGATAAGGATGGGGACCTGGATATAATTGGGGGTAACCTGGGGCTGAATACACGTTATACCGGCACCCAGGAAAAACCCGTAAGTATGGTAGTAAGTGATTTTGATGCGAATGGCAGTACGGATTGCGTGATCAGCACTTATATCCGTAATACCAGTTACCCTATCGCTATCCGTGATTATATTCTTGACCAGATGCCTTATTTAAAAAAGAAATATTTGCGGTATGCTCAATATTCAGGTGCAACTGTGACAGATATTTTTACAGCAGAACAACTTGCCAAAGCCAAATATTTCATTGCTGATAACATGAGCAGCGCGGTCTTTTTAAATAAGGGGGAAGGAAAATTTGAAATAAAGAAGCTGCCTCCCGAAGCTCAATTCTTCCCGGTCAATGGCATCCAGTACGCAGATGTGAATAATGATTCGTTTACAGATCTTTTGGTTGCCGGTAATGATTACAGTACGGAAGTGGAGACCGGCCGCAATGACGCAGGTATTGGTTTGATGATGCTGGGGAATGGAAAGGGCGAATTCACCACTGTCCCGGTGACAAGATCAGGGTTCTATGTTCCTGGTGATGTAAAAAGTCTTGAAGCGATCAGCATCAATGGCAAACGTTGTTATATCGTGGGGAAGAATATGGATAAGATCCAGGTGCTGAAACCACTTTGATCGCATAAAAAATATAGTTATGAATTTATTGAGGCTGGCTTCACCGGCTGATGCAGCTGGGATATTGAAGATATATGCCCCGTATATTGAGAATACTTCGCTGACCTTTGAAACAGAAGTTCCTTCCATAACTGATTTTGCGGCCCGGATCAAAAAATACATGCACAGCTGGCCCTGGCTGGTATGCGAAAAAGAAGGAAAGATCATTGGCTATGCGTACGCATCGCAATACCGGGAAAGAACGGCTTATCAATGGTCGGTGGAATGCTCTGTATATATAGAGGAGGGCTTTCACCGCGCAGGCATAGCCAGGTCGTTATATACGGCCTTGTTTGAGCTATTAAAGCGGCAGGGATTCCGTAATGTCTATGCAGTTGTTAATTTACCCAATGATAAAAGCGTTGCCTTTCATGAAAGCTGCGGCTTCACTTATTTTGCAACATATGAGCAGGTAGGTTATAAACTGGGTAAATGGAAAAATGTAGGTTGGTGGCGGTTGATCCTGAATGAATTTGTTGATGAACCAGCAGCCCCTGTATTGTTTTCGCAGCTTGACAAAGAAATACTTCCTTCTTTACTGAAACAATTTTAAACTGCTTATTGGAATTGTTTAAATGATCTTTCGGCAAGTTCGTACGATATTACTTGTCCGCAGATCAGGCTGTAGCTGCAACGGTTTTTGCAGGCAATACTTTCCCAGGGTATTGCTCCAGCGCTTTCTCCAGGCAATCCATGGCAGCATTGATGGCAACGGTATTCAATACATAAGCAAGACGTACCTCATTTTTCCCTAATCCGGGTGTGCCATAAAAACCGGTGGCCGGTGCGAGCATAACAGTTTGACCTTTGTAGGAGAACTCTTCGAGCAGCCATTGGCAGAATTTATCGCAATCATCGATAGGTAATTTAGCCATAGCATAAAAAGCGCCTCCAGGGTTTGGACAATATACGCCAGGCAAAGCGTTCAGTCGGCTAACGAGCAGATCCCGTCTTGCCAGGTATTCTGCCTTAGGAGCATTAAAATAAGAGGCAGGAAGATCTACTGCGGCTTCACCCATTATTTGTGCAAGACCTGGCGGACTTAATCTTGCCTGCGCAAATTTCATAGCTGCATCATAGACTTGTTTATTTTTCGTTACAAATGCGCCTAATCTCGCACCACAAGCGCTGTATCTTTTGGAAATAGTGTCCATCAATACGACATGGTTCTCCAGCCCGCGCAGGTGCATAGCGCTTACATACTCGCCGTCATAACAAAATTCCCGGTAGGCTTCATCACTGAAGAGGTAGAGATCATGTTTGATGCATATCTCCTTTACCGCTTCCATTTCTTCACGGCTGTAGAGATAACCGGTAGGGTTGTTGGGGCTGCAAATGATGATGGCTTTTGTTTTGCTTGTGATCACCTTTTCAAAATCGGCAATAGGCGGCAGGGCAAAACCTGTTTCAATATTCGCGGTGATAGGAACAACTTTTACGCCGGCTGCACATGCGAAGCCATTGTAATTGGCGTAAAAAGGCTCGGGGATGATCACTTCATCACCAGGGTTAAGACAGGTAAAAAAACCAAACATGATGGCTTCGCTGCCACCCGTTGTTATCAGTAGTTGGTCATAGCCTACATCAATCCCTACACTTTTATAATATTTTACCAGCTTGCGGCGATAACTTTCATTACCGGCGCTATGGCTATACTCAAGTACTTTAATATCTGTATTCCGGACTGCGTCGAGGATAGCAGGTGGGGTATCAATATCGGGCTGGCCAATATTAAGGTGATACACTTTGATCCCTTTCTTTTTAGCAGCTTCCGCGTAAGGAACTAATTTCCTTATTGGTGACGGCGGCATTTGTGTGCCACGATTAGAAATGGTAAGCATAAAGGCAAAGGTAGGAAAAGCCAGTTAAGCTAAGGTTCACCGATACTCCTTCCACAGCAAAAAGCATAACAGGGGGTGCTTCTATGCTTTTGCCCGATCATTCATCTTATTGAACGAGGCGGACAATAGTTTCCTGGGTGTACCGGTTCTTACTGCTCACTTCGTAGAGCACTTTGGTTTTTGTTTTCCGGCTGCTGATCTCAAAGCGAAGCATAGCATCACCCAGCTCTTCGGAATTCAACAGGAATTTTTTTGTGCAGCTCTCGGTCCTGATATTTTCTTTATAAAGCGTATTGCCCTGGTCATCGGAGATGGTGATAACGAAATCATCATTCCCTTGTGTGCCTGAAATGTTCAGCACAAAGAGCGGATCATTATTCACCATGCCTGCAAATTTCAATTCAGCCGGGACAGCCTGACCGATCCGGCTGCTGTCGTTGGCTAACGTAGCGCCTGCGGAAAAAACGGTAAGAAATGCAACTGCAATAAGACGGTTGTTACGGAATATCTTTTTCATAATAGGAATATTTAAGGTTAATGAATCAACTACAAAAGATCATGTGGGGCAATCGACAGGTCGTAATACAGCAGGCAGGCAATGAGAACGTAAGGCTACTCAGTTAAGTGATCGCTGATCGCTTGTAGATAGTAAAAATAAAGCCGGCTTCCTGGCACAACAAACCATAATCTATAAGCTATCTGCATGGCCAAAGTCCGGAGACTGTAAGTAAACAGTTAGTAATCAGGATTTTTATAAAGGGACTTGTAATTACAGCCAACCCTGTCCGTTCTCAATACAATCCTGATAGGAATGTTGGTGATCTCAAAATTATTTAGCAAAATACCAGGCTAAAAGATTGATTTACAAAACATACAGGGTTTGTGAGGAAATTAGTGATAGCCATATTTGGCAGGGGATAGAAAAATATTATCTTCAGCCGCATCACAGTTATGCCGGAATGACACAAGTTGCTTTGTGTCAACCAAGTGGCTGGAAATTTGTTGAAGTATATATATTAAAGAATCAGAACCCGACCGGGCTTTGCTAAAAAGGAGAATTAAATATGCCGATTAACAAGAAAGAAGACATTATAATCATTGGACCAGATGAAATTTTCGTAGGTAAGAAAGATGCCCCTGTTACCCTTATGGAATTTGGGGAATATGAAAATGAAGAGTGCGCAAAAGTAAACGAAGTAGTAAAACAATTACTCGAAGAGTTTGATGGTAAGATCCGGTTCCAGTTTCGTCATTTCCCGCTTACATTGATCCACCAGCGTAGCCTCAAGGCCAGCGAATCTGCTGTGGCTGCCGCTCAGGAAGGAAAATTCTGGGAGATGCACAACGTATTATTCAATAACCGCCGCAATCTCGGAACCACGAGTTTGAAATTGTATAGTAAGGAAGCCGGGGTAAACAATAAAAAATTCCTTGAGGACCTGGTGAATGGAATGTATGGCTGGGAAGTACAGGATGATATCAAGGAGGGCCACAAGCGTGGAGTGAAAGAGATCCCTGCCTTTTTTGTAAATGATGTGATGGTTACGCTAAAACCTACTTATGCTAATCTTAGTGCGGCCATCACGGCAGCGCTGAAAAAATCGAAAAGCAAACCAGCGGCAAAAGGAAAAACCGGTAAGCAGAAACAAAGGGCGTAATTTTTTTCAAATATTATTCATCCCATGTTGAGATCAGCATGGGTTTTTTTTGGCGCATAGTACAAATAAAAATCCCTCCTGCTTGCGCGGGAGGGATCTTTAAAAAATTACCTGTATGGATTACCAACGATTGTTGTTAGAGTAAGCAGGTCTTTCCGTGCGGGCTGGCCTTTCTTCTCTAGGCTTAGCTACGCTCACTTTGATGGAACGACCATCCACTGTGGCGCCATCCAGTTCAGCTATCGCTTTCTGGGCAGCAGCATCATCACTCATTTCCACGAAACCGAAGCCTTTGCTGCGATTTGTGTACTTGTCCATAATAACTTTTGCAGAAGAAACTTCTCCATATTCGGCGAAATAACTTCTCAGGTCTTCGTCCACAACGGCGAAGCTCAGATTTGAAACATAAATGTTCATGTAAAAAAATTAACTTTAAATAAATGCTTGAGAAACACGCAACGTAAAGAAGACTAACTATCAGCAGATCCTCGAGGGATTCAGTACTTAGCAGAAAAGACGTTCACTTACAAAATGCTGTCGAACTCAAATTAACGGAACAAAGATAGGGCTTAAAAGGTAAAACGATTGTTTTATTTTATTTGATAACATACTCTTAACCCCTGATCGATCACAACTCTTACCATGAGCGAGGATAAATATGATGTTATAATTATAGGCGTCGGTTCCATGGGTTCTTCCGCCTGTTTTCATCTTGCCTCAAGAGGATATAAAGTCTTAGGCCTGGAACAATTTGATACAGTTCCTCATGACGAAGGATCGCATAGCGGACAGAGCCGCATCATACGCAAAGCGTATTTCGAACATTCCGATTATGTGCCTTTGCTTAACAGAGCTTATGAGAACTGGCAACAGTTGGAACAACTTACAGGGCGACAGGTATATTTTCAAATAGGTTTATTATATGTGGGGCCACATGACCATGAAGTGATCAGGGGAGTGAAAAGCGCAGCGGATAAATATGGTATATTACTGGAATCACTCTCAGCAAAACAGCAAGAAAAATTTTCGCCACATTTCCATCTTAGTACTGCTGATGAAATGTTGTTCGAGCCGGATGCGGGATTTCTTTTACCGGAGAAGATCATCTCACTATATATCCAGGAAGCAATAAAAAAAGGAGCAGTCATCAAAACAGGTGAAAAAGTATTGGAGTGGAAAAAAGAAAATGCTGTGTTGAAAGTTCTGACCCATAAAGGTTCTTATTACACAGATAAACTTATTCTTACCGCCGGGGCCTGGACGGAGCAGGTGATAAAGCAATTATCTGTACCCTTAAAAGTTACCCGGCAGGTTGTTGTTTGGGTCGAGCCAGCAGATCCAGCCGTATTTATACCCGAAAATTTTCCCTGCTGGTTAATAGCAGGTGAGAATATAAGAGGAGCCTGGTATGGGTTCCCCTATTTGTCAGGCTTAAACTTCCCGGGACCAACAGGTCTGAAATTTGCAAAGCATTATGCCGCAGAACAAACCGAACCTGGCAAAGTGAACAGGCAAGTAAGTGAGGAAGAAATAAAAACCCTGCTCAATGAAGCGAAAAAATATTTCAAACCTGCCAGTAATAAAGTAACAGCTGTTAAGACCTGTCTCTACACCAACACATGGGATGAACATTTCATCATTGACCACCTGCCTGGTTATGAAGATGACGTGACCATCGCCTGCGGCTTCAGTGGCCATGGATTCAAATTCGTTTCTGTGGTGGGCGAAATAGTAGCCGATCTATCCACTAAAGGGAAAACCGATCTGCCGATTGATTTCCTGGGATTAAAAAGATTCAATTAACGATCAATTGGGTGGTGCATCAGTACTGATCACATCAGTATTCTCTTCCTTCTTGCGAATGCCAAAATTATAACGCAGGTTTATACCGAAGCGTCTCGTATCCCCCTGACGGAAACCGCTGGCATTTACTGAACCTTGTTGGAGAATAAAATCATTTTTGTTCGTGCGGAAGATATCATTCATGCTCATGGTTACAGTTAATTTATCCTTCAAAAACCTTCGGTTGATACTACTGCTCAAAGAGCCAAAAGTGGAGAGTTCATAGAATTGCTGCTGGCCCTTGAACCGGACAAATCCATTCATCGTTAAAGTGGACTTCTTGTCGATCTTTAATGAGTGATACGTAAACATCGTCCAGGTGCCTTTTTTAAACGAGAGCGGTTTATTCTCATATAGTCCCTGGTAAAAATTATGATTATACTGCGCGCCTATTACAAAAAAATATTTGCCACCCGGTGGTATGGCGCCCATCCCCCGGAAGTACCATTCCTTATTCTTACCAATATTATCAAAGGTCCTGAATGCCTGGCTGCGGCTGGTATCCGATTGATAAACAACATTGGTAAATATGTCTTTAGTATCGTTGATCCCTACGGCAAGAATAGGTGTTTCATCTGCGCTGATATTGAATTCATAGTTTTTGGTGAATTGGGGTCGCAAAGAAGGATTCCCTGTTTATGTCAGGAATTCATCGACATAACGGCGAAAAGGAGTTAACTGTGTATAAGAAGGCCTGGCAATGGTGCGACGGTAAACCAGGTAGCCCCTGAGATCGAATCCCGCGATCCGAACCAGTTTTTTACTCAGGTATACATAGGGAAATAGATCGGTGCGGTGAATGGAAAACGAAGTATCACCCGGAATGACCTGTTTGCCTTTGATATTGGTGTTCTCGAGCCTCGTGCCAAATTTGATGATCAT
Organism: Chitinophagaceae bacterium; assembly: GCA_035526625.1. Taxonomy (GTDB): domain Bacteria; phylum Bacteroidota; class Bacteroidia; order Chitinophagales; family Chitinophagaceae; genus JJ008. The sequence goes on along the minus strand of DATLCB010000059.1, from coordinate 1,813 downwards.
GTCTTTCCCCAATGTCTTTGATCCCTGGACATAGATCGAATTGATATTAGTATGTGAGTTGAACGTATTGGTTCTAGCCTGGTCCTTTGTCCGGACGCCAGCTTTCTCAGTAAAGTAATTAGTGACACTCCGGAAGGAATTGATGGTAACCTGGACGCCCGATTCAAACGTGAATTTCTTTTTCATTTTTAATTTGAGATCGGAGCGGCCGGTAAAATAGTCCCTGTCATTGTCAGCACTGCCATCTCCGCCTGTAGTAAGAATGACCGGTACTGAATAAGCGTTTCGAAAATCCTGGTCGGACCGCCCGATACTATGCGTAAAATAAGTATCGTTGGTCCATTCTGATCCGATCGTGTCGATCTTGTATTTCGTCTCAATGCCACTGCCAATGGACAGATTGTATCCGATATTATTTACCGTGTTAAGGCTATTGCTCAGAAGTTGCGAGGTGCTCACCTTCTTAATGCTGTTCCGGTTGTCTGAACGGTTATCATATTTATTATAATTAAGGTCACCATCATAGGTGAGTTCCCATTTTTTGCCTAATTGCCATGTAACGCTATATGAGCCATAAAAGCTTTTACTATGATATTTGGTGTAGGCATCCTGGTTCAGCACGGTATCGGGAGCGAAGAAGCGATCGGTTTTGATCTGCTCATAATTATTCCGGTTGCCAACATTCAGGTTAAAGTTGGATGACTTTTTTCCATCATTATTATTAAGATTGAACCCGAGAAACTGGTTGCCATAAACACCCTGCTGCATTCCTCCCGATACACTGCCTGTCATACCCAACTTTACTCCCTTCTTCAGCACCACATTAACAATGCCTCCACCACCAGATGCATCATATTTGGCAGAAGGCGTTCTTAATATCTCGATCTTCGAAATGGAATTCGGCGGAAGATTTTTAAGTAGTGTTGCCATATCCTCAGGACTCATTTTCATGTCCCGGCCATTTATTTGTACACTGGCTGGGGTCATGCTGCTGATATATATATTTCCATCCTGGTCCACGAACAACCCTGGTGTTTTCTCAATGATCTCGTAACCGTTGGTAGAAGTAGCAGCGATCGGCTCCGGGTCCACGATCGTCTTGTCGTCTTCCTGTCTTATCAAAGGTTTTCGGGATGTGACGACCACGCCCTGCATGGTTTTTCCTGCAGGTTCAAGTACGAAACTAAAAGAGTGCTGGGTGCTGCTGACAATGATGCCTTTTTCAAAGGCTTGATAATTGACGGCACTGATGGTCACGGCGTATTGACCTTTTGCAAGGTTGAACGTTACTTTCCCGCTGCTGTCGGCGGCTTTGGTAAAGGACTGTAAACTGTCAAGCCTGTTACTGACACTGACAGAGGCAAATGCTGCAGGCTCCTTTTTCTGATTGGCAATTTTTATGGTAACTGGAATGGTCTGTCCAAATGATCCACCTGTTGTGATCAGGAGGAGTACAGGCAAAAATAATTTTGAAAGGGACGTTAGTCTGGTATTCATGGTGTAGGTTAGGGAGGCTCAAAAGTAATAAACGATGGATAGTTCAAAGAAGTTACTGTGTCAAGGCTGTTATTTTTTAAATATTTTAACCTTTGGCAAAAAAAACATAATCAGTAAGTTTATTGCATGAAGAAGGCCAGCTACACTACTACAATGCTGCGTTTTGGTTCAAAGGGCGAGAAGACGGGTTGGACCTATATAGAGATCCCCCCAGATATTGCGCAACTCATCAAACCCGGTAACAAAAGAGAATTTAAAGTAAAGGGCAAGCTGGACAAGACAACGATCACCCGCCAATCAGTAATGCCCATGGGAG
>DATLCB010000058.1:0-6082 GCA_035526625.1 Chitinophagaceae bacterium | reverse complement strand
ATCTTGGCCATAACCCTAATTTCCCAAGTCAAATGGTCTGGTTTGACGAAAAGGGTTAATCTTTTTATTTTAAAGAGGCAATAAGCAACAAATTTATCCACACTTTTTTCTTTTGTCTTGGCTACACATATGCCGTAGTTGAAAATAAGAAATGAGGAATAAGAAATCAGAAAGCAAAGTATAAAGAAAAATAAGGAATGAAGAAGTAAGTGGCTGTTTTACTTCCTCATTCCTTATTTCTTATGCCTTATTTTAGAATCCTTTCTTATCCTCTTCCGGCATTTTTGACTTTATATATTTAACCAATTCCTGGAGAGCGGGATCTTTAGTTTCTTTCGCTTTTTTATCCTTATCTGCCAGCAGGCCCTTTAGGACAACACCGTTGATGAAAGGATTGGTTTGATTTTGGAAAGATTCCGGAACTGCATCCCTGAATTTTACGATCTCATCTACACCCCATTTGATGTTGTCAATATTCTTTATGGCCGCGAGGTAGGTGCCCAATCCATTCAATGACTGGAATTTTGCCTGGCCCAATGGCATCTTTGCAAAACCGCCAATGATCTTATCGGCCATTGATTCATCTCCTGACTTGAGTACTTCATTCATCACTACTTCCTGTAATACTCCTTTGGCAGGTTTATCGGCCAGTTGATTTACAATAGCCGCAGCAGCAGGAGCATCTACAAGGGCCAGTGCCGCAAGCGCACTACCAGCCACCGTGTAAGAAGAATCATTGACAGCAGACCTGAAGAGATCAGCATACTGTACTTTTTTATACTCGCCCAATTTTTGAATAGCATTGGCTCTTACCGGGGTTTTCTTATCGGACCTGGCCAGCGTAAGCAAAGTAGATTCAAAACTATTTTTAACGGACTCTTTCTTCAGGTCAACTTTACTGATAGCGAAATTCCTGAGACCTTCGTATTTGTCTGTCAAAGCTGTTTTAACAAGCTCTGCAGCTTTAGGGTCATCTAATTTTTTGCTGGCAAAATCAATAGCCTCTCTTCTGTCAACATAGTTGCCCGCATATTTATACTGGTGTATGTAATTGTCCAGTGTCTTATTGTCTTTTTTCACCCATAGCATCACTTTGTCGCCATCCACGTTCACCAGGTCGGGTCGTTTAGTGTAATTAAAAGTGAAGGAATCCACCGCATTACTTGCCCAAACATGGTGGCGGACCTTTGCCGCACCATTATAGATATCAACAGCTAAAGGCAATTTGAAATATTTTCCTGTTTTCTGTGTTTGCTTTATGATCACCGTTACTTTGCCGGCAGCATCATCATAAGCGTAATCTATTTCTACATTCGGGTGACCGCTGCTGAAATACCACTGGTTAAAGAACCAGTTGAGGTCGCGGCCTGACACTTCTTCGAAGGCCAGGCGTAACTGGTGGGCCTCCGCTGATTTGAATTTATTAGTAGTAAGATAATTGTTGAGTGCTTTTGAAAAAGCACTATCGCCAACAAAATTGCGGAGCATGTGAAGGATGCGGCCGCCTTTATTATAGCTTACCGCATCAAACATATCTTCTTTGTCTGCATAGAAAAAACGCACAAGATCTTTTTTCTCGCTGCCACTTCCGAGGTAGCCCTGCATGTCGTTATAATTATGGTCATCAGCAGCATCTTTACCATATTTATATTCATTCCAGAGAGTTTCACTGTAATTGGCAAATGATTCATTAACGGTAAGGTTGCTCCAGCTTTCTGCGGTAACATAATCTCCAAACCATTGATGAAATAATTCATGGGCGATCGTTCCTTCCCAATTATTGCCATCTACTAACTCACGTGCATCCTGTTGTGCAGATTCCTGGTGAATGGTGGCGGTGGTGTTTTCCATAGCGCCGGCTACATAATCCCTCCCGGTTATCTGAGAATATTTTACCCATGGAAAATCCACGCCCGTCAGCCTGGAGAAGAAGGTCATCATTTCAGGAGTATTGCCAAATATCTTTTTGGCAACAGCAGCATATTCATGCTCTACATAGTAATTTACTTCTTTATCTCTCCATTTATCTTTTATAACGGCATAGTCACCGACCCCTAAAAAGAAAAGATAAGGCGCATGGGGCAGTTCCATTTTCCAGTAATCAGTTCGGGTTCCATCTGTATTCTTCTTTTGGGAAACCAGTTTACCATTTGAAAGGGTCACATATTTATTGTCAACCGTTACGGTTAGTTCCTGTGTTGTTTTTTGATTTGTCTTGTCGATGGTAGGAAACCAGGCTGAACTGGATTCTGTCTCTCCCTGGGTCCAGATCTGGGTAGGTTTGTCTTTTTCTTCACCGGTAGGATTGATGAAGTACATCCCTTTTATACCCAGGATAGCACCTTCGCTGTATTTTTCTTCAAATTCATCCGGCTTGGCCGTATAATCTATATATATGGTATAGCTTTCTGATGACTTGTAGGTCCGGTCCAGTTTTATACGAAGGTTCCAGTCGTTATATTCATATTTCAGCGGGATCTGCTGGCTTCCTTTAAGCAAAGCGATCTTTTTTATTTCCATTCCTTTTGCATCAAGGTTCAACGAATCGGTCGGGTAAAAATGGGGTCTCAGTGTTAACCAGGCTTTACCGTATAAATATGACTTACTGAAATCGGGTTTTACCTCCAGTTTAGTATGCACCAGGTTATTGATCCTGGTAGCTGTTTCCCTGTAACTTTTTTTCCAGCTTGTATCGGGAGCGGGCTGTGCATTGCTGGCAGTAGCGAGTGTAATGATAAGAAAGGCAAAAAGAAAATGCTTCATATAAGGATTTATTATGTCCGCAAATGTAGAACAGCTGCAGGGATTGACGAGAGTATTTCTATAAGCGGTGGGCTATTTAACAAGATGTTGCAGGGGCATTGGGTTATGTCGGGATAAATGGATTAAATTTGAGTAACCAATACCTGAAAAATGAACCGGATTTTTTTATCCTTTGTGTGTCTCGTATTCTGTTTTACCGCTTCATCACAGAAAGTATATTTTATTTATCTCCAGTCTGAAGCAGATCAGCCTTTTTATGTAAAGATGAATAATAGGGTGCATAGCTCCACTTCGTCAGGTTATCTTATACTTTCACGACTCCATGATAGCACTTATAATTTTAGTGTGGGTTTCCCGGGAAATAAATGGCCTGAACAAAACTTTACCCTTTCTGTCAATAAAAAGGATCATGGATTTTTGCTGAAGAATTTCAATGAAAAGGGTTGGGGATTATTTGATCTGCAAACGCTCACCGTCCAAATGCCGGTAGCAGGTTTAGCAAAAACCGGTAACACAGTAAATACCGAAAATCAAGATGTATCGCTATTCACAGATATACTTTCCAAAGCAGCGGATGATCCTTCCCTGAAGGAAAAACCTGTGATCGCTATAGCAGAGAAAAAAGTAGTTACGCCGGTCGTAGAGGTCGCTAAAAAAGAAGAACGGAAAGTGGAGAAGAAAGAACCTGTTATCGCAGCCGTTGTAAAAGAAACGGAAACCGTACAAGCGAATAGTTCGACAGCGCTCACCACTAAAGAGGAAGTGAAAGAGCCGGTAAAAGAAAAGCCTGCCGTAGTTATAGAAGAGAAAAAGGCGATCGTATCATCTCCTGAAATAGCAAAAAAGGAAGAGCCAAAGACAGATGGTTCGGCTCCGCTCACGATTAAAGAAGATGTGAAAGAACCTGTAAAGGAAATTGTGATAACAGTAAAGAACCCAGAGCCGTTTAAAACAATTCCTAGAGAAGCATTGAAAGAGCCTGCTAAGGAAGCTGTGGTAGAAATAAAGGCAGTTGATGCACCTGCTACGGTCACTGCCAAAGAAGAAACAGAAAATTATCAACGATCCGTGGTAAGGAAAAGGTCGGAAAGCTCTACTACAGAGGGGTTTGGGCTGGTTTTTATAGATGAAACAGGGGCAGGATCACCAGATACCATCCGTTTGATGATCCCGAATCCAAAGCTCATTGTGGCGCCGCAAAAAAGTGAGCCGAAAGAAGAGAAAAAATTCCTTGATATGCCTGCAACAGGCAATGCTCCTGTAGCAGTAGCTGAAGTAAAAGATAATAAGATCACCTGCCAGGTGTTTGCGGTGGAAGCTGATTTTTTCCAGGTAAGAAAACTAATGGCGGCGGAGGAAAAAGATGATGATATGATAGCAGCGGCACAAAAATATTTTAAGACAAAATGTTTTACTACCCAGCAGGTCAAGAATCTTGGAGCATTATTCCTTAATGACGCTGCCCGTTACAAATTTTTTGACATGTCATATCCCTATATCTCTGACACTGCCAATTTCACTTCCCTGGAATCTGAATTGAAGGATTCCTATTACCTCAGCCAGTTCAAGGCAATAGTAAAGCAATAGCAACCACCGGGTACCTGCTATCTTTTTAATGCAGCTATATCCGGAACTTCTTAGTTATTTTGCTGCTAACACTTACCATTTTCATGTCTCGTTTTTTTTTTAGAAGTTTCTTATAAAGGGACACATTACAGTGGATTCCAGGCCCAGCATAATGCCAATACAATACAGGCGGAGTTGGAAAAAGCTATCGCTGTTTTATTGAAGGAGCCGGTTCTATTAACTGGGTCATCGAGAACAGATGCGGGTGTACATGCCGTGCAGAATTTTTTTCATTTCGATATAAAGGAGGCCCGCAGCGATCTTTTAAAGGTTAAATTGGTTTACAATCTCAATGCGATCCTCCCCCCGGATATTGCTGTAAAAGGTTTGCGGGAGGTTGCTGCAGATGCTCATTGCAGGTTCGATGCGACAAGCCGGGAATACCAGTATTATATTTCCAGGTATAAGAACCCTTTCCTGAAGGATAGGTCATTTTATTTCCCTTATAAATTAGACCGGGATAAGATGCAACAGGCTGCTGTTATACTCCTGGAGTATAAAGATTTTACTTCTTTCTCTAAACGCCATACACAGGTGAGATCCTTTATATGCAATATTGAAAAAAGTGAGTGGAGCTGGAAGGAGGGATACTGTGTTTATTATGTAAAAGGGAATCGGTTTTTAAGAGGAATGGTAAGAGCGCTGACGGCTACGATGCTTAAAGTTGGCCGTAATAGAATTTCTTTAGATCAATTCAGGGAAATAATAGAGGCAAAAGATTGTACCAAAGCGAGTTTTGCTGTTCCCCCAGAAGGTTTGTTCCTAATGTCAGTTAAGTATCCTTCTGACGAAAGCTGATATAATTTATGGACTACCTGTATAGGCACTTGATTTTTAGTTCTTTTTTTGCAGGAAAAATTAAGTGCCTTTCTAGGAGAAAATTTATGGGGAGCAATTCTGTTAATGTGCAGCAAATGTGAACAATTCGAAGTATAAAAGTTGGCTGGTAAATCTCAATCTCTTACCTTTGCCGTCCGCCTCAAAAAAACGGGGTCAGTTCTTCACAAACAAGTTGATTTTCACGCCAAAGGATTCTAAAATTTTCTAAAAAAAATAAAGAAAAATTTGGTAGAAATATAAGGCCTCCTACCTTTGCACTCCCGTTCAAAAAACGGGTAGCGGGTAAAGCCGCCAAGATCTTTGAAAGTTTGGAAACAATAGCACTTTATGATGTTCGTAGACTCTGTCTGCGGATAGCATAAAACAATAGGTAAGTCAAGCGAAACACAATTCGATTTGACACGTTAATTTTTAATGTCACCAGATTTATCTGGAGACAACTTTGAAGTTAATAGTCAGTAATCAAACAACATTTACAATGGAGAGTTTGATCCTGGCTCAGGATGAACGCTAGCGGCAGGCTTAATACATGCAAGTCGAGGGGCAGCATGTCCCGTAGCAATACGGGATGATGGCGACCGGCAAACGGGTGCGGAACACGTACAGAACCTTCCTTCGAGCGGGGAATAGCCCAGAGAAATTTGGATTAATACCCCATAGTATTATGGAGTGGCATCACTTTATAATTAAAGATTTATCACTTGAAGATGGCTGTGCGGCTGATTAGGTAGTTGGCGGGGTAACGGCCCACCAAGCCTGCGATCAGTAACTGGTGTGAGAGCACGACCAGTCACACGGGCACTGAGACACGGGCCCGACTCCTACGGGAGGCAGCAGTAAGGAATATTGGTCA
>DATLCB010000057.1:0-11193 GCA_035526625.1 Chitinophagaceae bacterium | reverse complement strand
CTCGTTCACCAGGCTGTCATTTGCATTCCAATGACCCGTTCCCATTTTATATACACGACTAAAGTCGAAGGAATCTCTATTATAGGCCATCGGTTGAGCATAGATAAGTGAGCCGTCTTTTTGGATGAACCTGACAGGATTCGTATGCCTGTTCTCGTCCATAGTCATTCGCATGAACCGACGGGTGATCCTGATCTCAGGGTATCCCATTTCATGAAGACGGCGGTTAGCAGTTCCCTGTCCTACAAATTCATACATGCGGTTATACGCATCATTATCGCTTATTAAAAAAGCTTTACGGATGAACTGGGCGATAGAAGGCAAATCATTTTCTGCTGTGCTGTCAGTATATAATTTTGTCTGTCGTGACCAGGCACTGTCATACTGCATGGCGGTGAACTTATTGACGCCGGGCTGATGCATGTCATTGAGTTTTTCAAGCGACAGGAATGCGAGCGGCATTTTTACCATGGAAGCAGGATTAAAATAACGGTGAGGATCTACATTATAATAGTAGTTCTTAAATGAAGGTTTGTTATTCTTATCCCTGTTAATCCTCGTATATATCACCTGGTAGCGGAATGTTTCGGGCTGGTCCAATACAGCTTGAAGAAGGCTGTCTGGCACTGAAGTCAGTATCTTTTTAAGCAGGGCGTCATTTTTTACCTGGGCGTTTCCGGTCACAGGTAGAAGCAAAACACCGATCCAAAGAATATAATTTCGCATAGCATTGAAATTAAGGAATCGTGCGGAGATACATTAGTCTTGCTGTCCTTTATATTATCTAACATGGAAGACCCTGATAACGCTATAAAGGCTCTAATAACCGCTGTTATATTTTAACGCTCCGCTCTGGGCAACCTTCCCTATATTGGTTCAAAATAGACGTCATGATTACCCGACTGATCATCCTGCTTGCAGGAATATTCACCATTACAGGGGCAGCAGCGCAAAGCAACTACCGCTATTCCGTAGATCTTACAAAGGTCAATAACGACCAGTTGACGGTAGAGTTACTTACACCATCGATCTCAAAAAAAGAGATCAACTTTTATTTTCCCAAGATCGTACCGGGCACTTATATGAACAGCAACTATGGCAAGTACGTCAACAACCTGAAGGCGTTTGATAAAAGCGGGAAGACATTACCTGTTAAAAAAATAAGCGATAATGGCTGGAGGATCGGTAATGCCGGGAAGCTGATTAAGATCACTTACAATGTTGAAGACACCTGGGATTCTGAGATACCCAACAAGGTCTATACTATGTGCGGTACCAATTTTGAAGTGGGAAAGAATTTCGTGATCAATACACCCGGGCTCTTCGGGCATTTCGAGGATATGAAAAAACTGCCCTATGATATTTCTTTTACCAAGCCGGCAGGTTTTTATGCGGCGACAGGATTAAAACCTGTGAGCAGTAACAATACAAGTGATGTATTTCATTGCGTGAATACCGATGAATTGTATGATTCACCGATCATGTTCTCCTTGCCGGATACAGCGAGTGTAAAAGTTGGCAATGCGGACGTGCTGGTAGCGATCTATTCTCCCAGGAAGATGGCCAATGCAAAGTTCCTGGCTGAGCATATGAAAAAATTACTGATGGCGACAAAGGATTACCTCATGGGTAAGTTGCCGGTTGACAAATATGCTTTCATCTGGTATTTCAATGGCGAGCAAAAACCTTTGAGCTCTTCTGGTGCCTGGGAACATTCTTATTCTTCTTTTTACAGTGTGGCCGAGCAGCCGCAGGAAGAAGCGATCGGCAGCTGGGTGGATATTGCATCGCATGAGTTCTTCCATATTGTTACACCGCTGACGATCAGTTCAAGGGAAGTAAAAGAATTCAATTTTAATGAAACCCATTTATCCAAACATGTATGGCTTTATGAAGGAAGCACCGAATACTATGCACATCATGTGCAGGTATGGAGTGGCATTATCACACCGGAACAATTCCTGGAAACGATGGCGGGAAAAATAAATATCAGCCGGAGTTATTATAAGGATGATCTTTCCTTCACCGAGCTGAGTACCGAAAGCGCCGGCAAGCATGTTGACCAGTATGGAAATGTGTATATGAAAGGAGCGCTGATCTCGCTTTGTCTTGATCTTTATTTATCAAAACTGTCGAATAACCAATATGGTTTCAAAGACCTCAAACATGATCTTGGCGTGAAATACGGTAAGGATAAATTTTTTGAGGACGCACAACTGTTTGATGATATTGAAGCCCTTACTTACCCTGAGATCAAAGAATTCCTGGTACGTCATGTAGAGAAAGGCGAGCCTATCCCTTATGAAAAGTATTTTGCGATGGCCGGCGTTCTCTATATCCCGAAAGAAAACAACAGGGGCTTTACACTAGGTGGAATGGATATCACCGGTGACGCTGGGAAACTGGTCATCAGCAAGACAACTTCGATGAACGAGTTCGGTAAAAAGATGGGATATAAAGATGGAGATGAATGGGTCAGCCTGAATGGCGAAGCGATGACAGCAGATAATGGTAATACGCTGGTCCAAAAATTTTATGCTTCAGCAAAGGAAGGTGATAAAGTGACTGTTGTCGTTAAACGTAAAAATGCGAAAGGTCAAACTGAATCCGTCACGCTGTCTGCACCTGCTATGATGGTTGATAAACCGAAGTTGCATCAGTTACGATTTGATCCGAATACGAGTGCGGAGCAGTTGGCATTGAGGAAGGCCTGGTTGAATAGTTTGTAGTTTATAGTTTGTGGTTTGTAGTTGGCGTGTTACCCGCAGTCTCTCATTGACTTCATAAAGGCTTCAGTTTCTGTAACGCTACTTCTTTCTCCTGAACACTAAATAGCCGAGTGGACTATTAAAAAGATTGGCTTTTAACAGTGAATCGTTAAGGCTGATAATGGGAAACCTGTCATCAGGGCGGCCTGTATTAATAAGACGAAGGATAGTATCTCCCTCCAGTTTGTAATGCTGTTTGCCCAAAAATTCATCAGGCTCATTTCGGTGTTTTCGTGTTGCCGTAAAGGTTTTATTCCCTGTAAAAGAAATGGTGAGACCTACATGTTGCAAATGAAGAAGGTTGAACATAGAATCTGACCGGTCAAATTTTTCGCCGCTATATAATTCGATCGTCTCATATTCCCATTCCCCGGTGATGGGAGATTCCTGCGGATCTGCCTTCTTAGATTGACAAGCAGAAAGTATCAACAATATGACCACGAAATATTTCATGCTTTTTATTTTAAAGATAATAAGATTATGCAGTAGGGTTTAAAAGGTATATTTCACGCAAAGACGCAAAGGCGCAAAGTTGGATGGAGGATCGCTTTGCATCCTATTTACTTTGCGTCTTTGCGCCTTTGCGTGAGATATCTCATACATTAAACTTCATTAGCCAATCCCACTTGCCATTCTCTCCGCAATCAGTAGCTTAGCTAATGCAGAAGCCGCCAGTCATAATAATCGGTGCAGGCCCCACCGGCCTGAGCCTTGCCGTGCAACTGCACCGTTATGGTATCGACTTCATCATCCTGGAGAAGAACCTGCAAACAACTCATCTCTCCAAAGCCATCGTGATCCAGGCAAGGACCATGGAGATCTTCCATGAAGTGGGACTGGCCACAAAAGCCATTGAGCTGGGCCGGATGACCACTGCCTTCAATATGTATCATAATGGAAAAAGAAAACTGCGACTTGATATTGCCGGATTAGGTGAAGGCATGAGCCGTTATCCTTTTGCGCTTTCGCTCGAACAGAGCAAGACAGAAAAATTATTGGTTGACTATCTAGCAGAGAAAGGCAAACAGGTGAATTGGGGTTGTGAGTTCACCCATTTTACGCAGGATAAAGACGGAGTAAAAGTATATTATAAGGATACGAATGGAGAAGAACATATGATCGAAGGAGAATACCTGGTGGGTTGTGATGGCGCCCGCAGCCCGGTGAGGCACCAGTCAGGACAAACCTTTGAAGGCGATACGGTGCCTAAATTATTTTATGTCACGGATGTAAAGCTGAGCAGTGCTGTAGTAAATAAGGATGAGCTATTTGTTTTTGTGATCCAAAGAGGTTTCATTCTTTTCTTCCCGATGGAAGGCATTCGTCCCGGACTTGATTCGGGAGGACATTACCGCGTCATCGGTATAATACCCGACTATGAAGATGATGACAACAAGATCGAATTCGATGATATTAAAGATATACTGGTAAGGCAGTTGAAAGTGCCGTTGAAATTTGAAGAGATCACCTGGTTCTCCACGTATAAGGTACATAGCCGCAAAGCCGGCAGCTTTCGTAATGACCGATGTTTTATTGCCGGTGATGCTGGTCATATCCATACACCTGCGGGCGGGCAGGGAATGAATACCGGGATACAGGATTCTTATAATCTTGCATGGAAGCTTGCTTTCACTATTAAATTCAACATGAAAGATGAGTTCCTCGAAACCTATAACAGCGAGCGCACCGCTAATGCCGCCAACCTGCTGCGTACGACGGATCGTTTATTTGAAGCAATGACAGGCGCTAACAGGTTCCTGAATTTTATACGGATCAATATCTTCCCGCTTGTAGCCGGGTTGGTTTTAAAGAACAAGCGAATCAGCCGCAGGTTATTCCCTCAATTATCCATGACCAATATTGATTATCCTGATAGCAAACTCACTATAAAGAGTGCAGTTGGTAAAGTAAAAGCCGGTAAGCAGATGCCTTATCATGTTTTTGCCGATGGAAAGAATACCTATGACTATCTGATGGATCCCTGTTTTAAATTATTGTTCTTTGGAAAAGGCAAACCGAATTTTGGGCAAATGCAACAAAGCATAATTCCATTCAGGACATTTTCATTTACAGAAATTCCTGAAGCCTTTAAAAGCGAAACTGATTTTTATGTGTTGGTGCGGCCGGATAATCATGTGGTGTATGTTGGTAAGGAGATTGAAGTTTGTATAGATTTTTTACAGAGGCTAGTAGGGTTCAGCTAGTAGCGAGTGGGTTGGTCGTACGTCATAGTTGATTGTTCATAGGCCGGCAGGGCAAGGGACTTTGGGTGTCTCCTGCATCATAAATACTTTTCGAATAGGGAGTAGCCCCAGGGGGGCGGCATTTTATAAAATAGTGGAGGTATCAGAAATAGGTTTTCACATAATCGACTATACCAGTCGCACCATAATATGGGACATCACCAGAAACTCTATTTTTTTGAGTAATTGGCTTTCTTTGAGAATCTAAATTCTTACAAACATCACCAATAGTTCTTTCCACCCAACCATTCATCATATCATTTCCTGTATTAAGTTTAGTATAGCGGCCGCCTCTTCATCTAAGGCTTTCATCTCTTCCAGTATTTCCTGTGGTTGCCGCAAAGCAGTTCCTTCTTTTTTATTCGGGTTCTTAACACTCAGATCATAAGTACCGGCATTAACATCAGCCAACTTTACCGTCCAGCTATTCTCACTATTCTTTTTATCAGCTTGCAGTTTAACGACTCCGCCAGGTCATTTTCATTTAACGGATTTGTTTTACCGAGGTTCCTTTCCAGGTTCAACTGGTAATACCATATCTTTTTTGTGGGGCTGCCTTTCTCAAAGAATAATACAACGGTTTTAACACCGGCCCCGGTAAAAGTACCCCCGGGCAGGTCCAGTATCGTATGCAGGTTGCAACTTTCCAGCAAATGCATGCGCAAGCTGACCGAGGCATTATCCGTATTGCTCAAAAAAGTATTCTTGATCACAATACCAGCTTTACCACCCGCTTTCAGTATTTTAATAAAATGCTCTAAGAACAAATAAGCCGTCTCACTGCTTTTGATCGGAAAGTTCTGCTGCACTTCGGCTCTTTCTTTCCCGCCAAAAGGAGGGTTGGCTAGTACAATATCATAACGGTCCTTCTCCTGTATATCGCCGAGGTTCTCACTCAGGGTATTCGTATGTATGATATTGGGGGCTTCCACGCCGTGGAGTATCATGTTCATGGTGCCGATGATATAGGCGAGGGCTTTCTTTTCTTTACCGTAAAAAGTTTTAGCCTGCAGGGTTTTATCCTGTGCCGTGCTGCGATTAGGGTTTTGTTCCTTTAAAAATTCAAATGCCTCGCAGGGAAACCCTGCGCTACCCACAGCGCCGTCGTAAATTGTTTGCCCGATCTTCGGGGCAACGATCTTAATAATGGTTTTGATCAGCGGCCGGGGGGTGTAATACTCGCCACCGTTCCGGCCCGCATTACCCATGTTCTTTATCTTGTCTTCATACAAAGAACTCATTTCATGTTTTTCGGCGTGAGTGCGAAAACGTAACTGGTCAACGAGGTTGATGATCTCCCGCAGGTTATAACCGCTGGTTACTTTATTCTTCAGTTCACTGAAAATCTCGCCTATTTTATATTCAAGCGTATTGGCAGCATCGGCGTCGATCTTAAACTTTTTTAAGTAGGGAAAGATTTGCCATCCACAAAATCTGTAAGATCATCTCCGGTCAATGCAGCATGATGATCCAATTTTCCATCTTTGTTCCTGGGCGCTGCCCAAACATCCCATTTATATTTTTTGTCAATGAGGTTTTGATACGTCTTACCAGCCAGTTCTGCTTTGGTACGGCGGTCTTTTTCCAGGTCATCCAGGTATTTCAGGAATATTATCCAGGAGGTTTGTTCAACATAATCCAGTTCGCTTTGGCAACCGGCTTCTTTCCAGAGAATGTCATCTATGTTTTTGAAGGTTTGTTCGAACATATAGCAGTAGTTTTTAAAAAAAGGCCGCTTAGGCCTGAACTAGATATATAAAATTAGGGAAGGGTGCACCAACTACGGACCTATTTCCTCTTTTTGTTCTTTGCTTCCTTGATCACTTTCTTTTCATCTCCCTCCAACCGGCGCTGTACTTTTTTCAGATCTTCGGCCGCGGGGAGTTGCTCCGGTTTAACACCTCTTTCTATCAGCATCTTTCTTACGGCACTATTATTATCAATATGCTCTTTTGAAATGGCGCTTTCTCCCTTCAGGTCTTTTTCTGTTACGTTGTGACTGGTTAGTTCGGTAGCGAAGTCTTTGGCTTTAATGGTGAGTGTGGGAAGAAAATCTGCCAGGGGCCTGGTGTCGGGAACCATGAGTTGTCGTTTCATATCATTGGTGGTAAAACCTCCGAATAGTGCCTGGTCCCCTTTACTTCGGATGACCGCAAAACCTTTATCATCCACACCTCTTTCGTAAATGATCCCGGATAATTTTTTTTCTGACTTGCTAAGTTTCTCCCTGGCGGCAACTCTCGCCACATCCAGCAATCTTTGTTCAATGATCTCCTGTTTTCTGGTTTGAACGGCAAAATAAGTTTGTGCAAAAGCGATCTCATTCTTGGAAGCATCTCCGTTTTGTGCGATCAGGTAACAGGCATAGCGGGTCAGCGCTATATCTTCGACCTCTCTTTGAGCCCCTTTGGCTAGATTAATCATTTTGTTGATGTCAACGAAATGATCAGAAACGGCCACTCCGCTGTTTTCACAAGCAGCTTTAGCCTTATCAATTACTTTTAAAAAATTTCGCCAGTCCTTATAGTTGAAAAATACCTGTAATTCTCTTGCGCTCCAGCACTCAATTCCATTATAGATATAGCAAGCCTGTTCAAACTGATCAAATAATTCTGCTATCTGCTCTTTTTTCATATCCCCGCTTTAGACATGGATCAAGTTTCAAATGTAAAGAAATGCTCCATGCCCATTCATCCTCGTTTTCGCCATTCTAATAAAAATCTTTTTATTGACCTAACTCTCTAAAAATAAACCGCTTTATAAGTGCTTTAATGTCCTTAAAACTTGCCCCTCCTAATAAATTAGTTGTTCTCCTAATCAATTAGTAGTAATTTCGGAGGGAAATTTTAGATGTTGAATTTTAGATGCTAAATAAATACAGAACTCAAAGCATCGTACTGTACTAACCCTTGGCATTGCTAAGGCAAGCCAGACAAAGTGAATGAACATGATAAAACTAGCAAAAAGAGAAGAACAGATAATGCAGGTGTACTGGGAACTTGGAAAAGCTTTCATCCGCGAAGTGATACCGCACCTGCCCGATCCTAAACCGCATTATAATTCCGTTGCCACCATGGTGAAGATCCTGGAGGATAAAGGTTTCCTCGGGCATGAGACGGTAGGCAATACGCATTGCTACTTCCCCGTCGTTTCCAAAGAGCAATACCAGAAACATGATATGAAGGATATCGTGAAGAAGTATTTCGATAACTCCTATCCGCAGATGCTGGCGTTCTTTGCGAAGGAGGAGAAACTGAGTGAAAAGGAATTGAATGAGATATTGGAAATGATAAAAAAAGACAAATAAATACAGGAGCACGAAGAACACGAAGGACCACAACGAACACAAAAAAATTGTCGAATTGTCAAATTGCCGAATTGTTTAATTGCCGAATTATCAAATTTTCAAATTGCTGAATTATGACACTGCCTTACATAATCAACGCGGCCCTCGTACTGGGCGCTTGTTTAGCGTTCTATAAAGTTTTGTTGCGCAGGGAAACTTTTTACAGGGCGAACAGGTTCATACTGATCCTTTGCCTGGGATTGGCGTTTGCGTTGCCATTGATCTCGGTTCCTCAGAAATTCTCATTAAGACGTGAGACGGAAAATCAGAAATCAGGAATCAGAAATCAGGAATCAGGAAGTCCGGTAGCTGCCGTAACTCCAACAATTCCTACAGGTTCAATAAAGCCAGTCAATAAGCAACCGGTTACAAGTCTAAACCCAACCTCCAACATCCAACCCCCATCATCCAACCCCCAACAAGCTAATACCTCAGACCTAAAACCTAACACCTCCGCAGTAAAGATCACTTTCAGCCAGGTCCTTTCCTGGATATCGTTAATATACTGGTTCGGCGTTATCGTTTTCGGAGCAAGCTTTTTGTTCCAGGCCGTCCTTCTATTCTATCGTTCAAGAAAATACCCGGCGATCATTGATGGCAGGTACAGGATAGTTGAACTCACCGGTGATAAAGCTCCCTGCTCTTTTGGCAATACCATTTTCATCAACCCTGAAAAATATGACTGGGAAACTTATAGCCAGATCATCCTCCACGAAAAGATACATATCCGCGAACGACATACGATCGATATCATCTTAGCCGAACTCTCGCTGATCTTCCAGTGGTTCAACCCCTTCGCCTGGACCTACCGCCGCGAGATCGAAAGCAACCTGGAATTCCTTACCGACGACCAGCTCGTACAACATAAAGAAGTGGACAAACAATCTTACCAGCTAAGCCTCGTGAAAGTTTCCGCGCCACACCTGCCGCTCAGCCTCACCACCAACTACAACCAGTCAATTCTTAAAAAACGTATAGCCATGATGAACACAAAAAGATCAAACCTGCACACGGCGTGGAAATATTTTTTCCTGCTCCCCGTATTGGCATTGCTTGCCTCCTTATTAAATGAACCAGTCGCAAAAGGTCAAACGCCAAACGTCAAACATGAGACGAAGAACAGCCGTGATATCGGTAATGAAGGTTACTGGTTCGCCGTTATCAAGGGCGACAAAGTGAATATCCGCTTCAGCGATGAGAAGATGGATAGTGATAAAGATGATTTCAAAATGGGCAACTCTTTCAGCGGTAACAGCTTCACCCTCGCTGAACTCGGTACACTCCCACGAGGAACTTCCGGCACTTTCTACCTCACCCGCGAAGCCGGCAAGATGGAAATGACCGGCAAATTCGACGGCAACACCGGTATGGGTACTTACAAGTTCACAGCTAACAAAGATTATTTTGACTACATGAACAAAGAGTTAACTGCAGAACCCGGAGAAGATGAAAAACTCGACGAGGATGACCAGCTCGCTTTTTTCTTTATCAATATCAAAAAAGAATACCTGGCCATGCTGCGCAAAGAAGGTTTCGCCAAAGTGACCAAAGACAATATCATACCGATGGCTGCACTGAATATCGATGGCGCTTATATCCGCTCGATCAAAGACGCAGGCTTTAAAGACGTGGATATGGAAAACCTCGTACCACTCAAAGCCCTCGGCGTTGATGGCGCTTATATCAAAGAGATCCGCGAAGCCGGAATAAAAAATATCGATCTCGATAAACTCGTTTCCTATAAAGCACAGGGCATCGATAAAGAGTATATTAAAAAAGTACAGAAGATCAGTGGTAAAGAAGGCAAGGACCTCGATGAAGATGATGCTGATAACCTCGTAACCTTTAAAGCGATGGGTATCGATGAAGACTATATTAAATCATTCAAAGCGATCGGGCTGGATGTGCCTCATGAGCAACTGGTATCGTTCAAAGCACTTGGCATTACACCTGAATACATCAAAGGCTGGCAGGATGCAGGCTATAAGAATATCGATATAGAAGAATACGTTGGTCTGAAATCACAGAACGTAACGCCTGAATACCTCAAAAGCTTTACCGACCTCGGTTACAAAAATGTCGACCCACAGGATATGGTGGCATTCAAAGCACTTGGCATCACACCCGAATACATCAAAAGCTTTGAAGCCGCTGGCTTTAAGAATATCGACCTCGATGAACTCCCCGGGTTAAAATCACAGGGTGTTACGCCTGACCTTATTAAAAGTTACCAGGACCTTGGTTTCAAGGATATCGACCTCGGTGATATGATCGCCGTAAAAGCAATGGGTGTTACCCCTGCTTATATCAAAGAGATGAGGGCGAAAGGAATGAACTATGATAAGTTGCAGAAATACGTAACACTAAAGTCTATTGATTAAACCTCCCTGACCCCTCCAAAGGAGGGGAACAATACCAACTACATTAAATGAGCCGGGAAGAATTTCTTCCCGGTTTTTTTGTGCCGTAGCTGGTTGTCTTGACCAACTACTCTTATTTGGAATGGCTGATTGCATCGCAGATATCTTTTTTGCTTTACTTTTTGCCTTGATGCAAAAAGTAACAAAAAATCAAGCCGACCAAACGACCTGTTTTCGTTCACCTGTAAGAGGACGTTGCCCGGCAAGGCATCCTCTCGCCGGGACAGCTCCAGGGCTAGTCTTTCCTTCGTGCTATGCGGCGCTCAAAGCCTGCGCTGTGTTCCGTCCTAATTTCATTTAGTATTACATATCCTATGAAAGACGGAACAAGGCGCTGGAAAATTCTTTTAATTCGACTAGCCTTTAGAGTAAATGTCCGGGCGCCTCTTTTTAGCCTTACAATAAGACATTACAGA
>DATLCB010000056.1:0-4833 GCA_035526625.1 Chitinophagaceae bacterium | reverse complement strand
CTTTATTTTTACGGTGGCAGGCTGAAAAACATCCTGTCCTTTTTCACCCTGCAGCGATTTAATATCCGTGGTTAGTTCCATCTCGAGGATTTGCTCATCTGTAAAGAACCGGATACTGTCAACCTGCTGAGCGTTGAGTTGAACAGCAAAGAAAAAAAAGGGGATAAGAGCAAGATGGGATATTATCTTTTTCATAATAGCAGTTTAGTGGTAGAAGAACTTCGTTCAGAAAAATTACTGAAATTCAGGCAGAATCTTTCCCACTCATTTTAAAACTTCCTCAATTACATGTCCCACACTTCCGCTGGGCATCTGGATGTGCAAAAGAGCGGCTAAGGTTGCAGCTATATCCGTCATGTAAATTTCCCGGTTCGTCTTTCCTTTCTTTATTCCCCATCCATACCAAAGAAGAGGGATATGCGAATCGTAGGGATTCCATAATCCATGTGTAGTACCGGTATTCGTCCATGCTTCGATATAACCCGGCTTTAACATCATTTGTATATCCCCATTTCTTTTGGGATGATACCCATTATTGAGGATGGTACGGATGTGAGAAGGGAGCGGTGTTATATTCAGGTCATCTATCGCGAAGACCCTGTCAATACCGGGTTCATTCTGAAGTCTTTTCACGAGCAGTTTTATCACACCTTTGGCATCGATCTTAGCCGAATCGAGAGAGGGATGATTGAGGTGCAATTGATAATTATCATCGGAAACGATAACTCTCCTGACCTTATACAAATCAAAAAGCTCATTATTGAGAGTAAGAAGTAAAGTGTTCATCATCACCCTTCCCCCCGGTAATTTATTCTCCAGGGAAAATTCAGGGATAGGTGCTACTCCATGATCGGCCGAAAGGAAAACGCTGTATTGGTTCTTTCCCACTTTTGTATCCAGGAAATCCAGCAGGCTACCCAGTTCTTTATCGAGTCGCAGCATTCCATCTTCTGTTTCTACTGAATTAGGACCGAAGCTATGCCCTATATAATCAGTGGAAGAAAAACTAATTGCTAAAAAGTCAGTAACGTTATCGGCACCGAGCTGCTCTGACAACACAGCAGCCCTGGCAAACTCAGCGGTCAATGTATTGCCCATCGGGGTAGTGACGATCTTCGAATAATCTTTTCCTATAAAGTTTTTAAGGTCGTAGGGAAATTTTGGCCCGAATGGTTTTGTTTCATATCCCTTTTCGTCCGCGGTGCTTTGCCCGTAGGAAGATAAAGGGTACAGCAGATCCCACCCTTGCCCGTAATAAATATCCACCCATTTCTTTGCGTTAAAATCATTTACCCACCCTGGTAATTCATTCATATAATAAGTAGATGTGATCCAGGTGCCCGTCGTATTATCATACCAGTAAGCCGCATTGGCGCTGTGGCCCGCCGGTAATATACCGCCCCTGTCCTTGATGGCAATGCCGATCACTTTACTTTTAAAATTGGTAGCAAGCCGTAATTCGTCACAAATAGTTGTGGTCAGCATATTTCGTGGGCTTTGCTTGCCCAATACAGATGCACTCCCTACTGTATTCACTGTTTTATCTTCGGTACAATAAACACTTCGCATCTGTTCCTTATCCCACCACATATTACCGATGATACCAGTAATAGCAGGCACCGAACCGGTATAAACGCAACTATGCCCACACGCTGTAACAGTGGGTGCGTAAGGTATAAGCGTGTTCTCGCAACTATAACCTTGATTGAATAGCCGTTTAAATCCCCCGTTAACAGCAAAGCGGTCATAATAACGGTACAGGTAATCCCATCGCATCTGGTCAACCATGATCCCGACCACCAGCTTAGGTCTTTGTAATGTTTGTGCCTGTAGAGAGGTTGTAAGAACCAGGAAGGAGATAAGAATTAATAGCCGCTGCATGAAAAGTATTTGTGGGCAAAATTAAGGCTTTGAATAATGCTTACAAGTTCAGCTTTCTGTAAGCGAAGGAAGCAATGATACACAGGCCGCCAACCACCCACCAGAGTATATCAAATCCTGCATGCTGCGCCAGTTGAGCAGCACCCATAGGTCCCAGTGTTTGCGCAGCAGACCATGCCATAGTGTACATCGCGGCATACTGCCCCCTGTTGGAGGGTTGTGTACGCACGATCCAATAACTGTTCATAAAAGGAAGAGAAAATATTTCTCCCAACGTTACCAGGCAGATCATACTAAAAGCAAGGAGAGGTCCCATGCCCGGCAGGTTCAACATCAAAAAG
Organism: Chitinophagaceae bacterium; assembly: GCA_035526625.1. Classification (GTDB taxonomy): domain Bacteria; phylum Bacteroidota; class Bacteroidia; order Chitinophagales; family Chitinophagaceae; genus JJ008. The sequence continues at coordinate 2,611 of DATLCB010000056.1, read as the reverse complement.
GATAAACCAGTAATGAATACACCCGCAACAATATAAACCATGCTTTTTTGCCTTCCTTCCAATTTATATACCAGCACCATTTCAAATAAGGCTATGATAATCCCATTAGCCGCCATGATCAAACCAATGGATTGCTCGGGGAGATGGACCTCGTGTTTAAAATACACAGGCAGGTTGGTAAAAAGCTGGAAGAAACAAGCAGCGAAAAAAATGGTTACGATAACGAAACGCAGGAAATTTTTATCCTTATGAGCAGGAAGAACGGGTGCTGTACCTGCAACTGGAATGGTGACTGGTTTGAAAGCAACAGGTCTTAATAGTGCCCACATCAGCAAAGCAGCGCTGATATTAGTAAACCCATCGACCCAAAACAATAATTCATAATTGATACTGGCAAGATAGCCGCCCAATGCGCTTCCTACTGACCAGCCAATATTGATGGCCAGCCTGTTCAGCGCATAAGATCTCGTCCTGTTATCTTCTTTGCTATAGAATGCGATCGCGGTGGAGTTGGCAGGACGGAATGCTTCATTGACAAAACTCAGCAGGAAAGTGAAAACACAGATCAGGGGGTATGTTTTCATTTGTCCCAGCAAAATAAAAAGAAGACCTCCTCCAAGCAGGGTGATCAGTTGAACCGGGTAGAACCCTATCTTGTCTGTTAATTTTCCGCCGAGCCACGCGCCACTGAAAGCACCTGCACCAAAAAGACCAAAAACGATCCCTGCCTGTCCAACAGTATAACCCATTTCAGGGCGGGTGAGATAAAGGGTCATAAAAGGTACCACCATCGTACCGCTCCGGTTGATGAGCATGATAAATGAGAGAAGCCAGGTCTCTTTTGATAACCCCGAGTAAGCATTGCGGTATGTCCTGGCTGTAGCAAGTATCATAGTGACAGGCAAATTTACCGGAAGGGACAGATGTTAGCAACTTAGTTCCCTTTTGAAACGATATGATGATAGTATATAAAAAATCACCCGAACCGATAGGGTTCAGATATACAGTTTCGTCACATGAAATCTATGCAGATCTGTATGTAATTAATCGGTGGGATATGTTGTTGATCTTATTATTTCAACTTTACCCGGACCGATATGATTATCGGTAAGCTGGCAATGATTTTTTTAATTATATTGAGCCTTTAAAATAATAATACATGAAGAAATTTTTTATCCTGGGGGCATTTGGCGCTTCTATACTGGTATTAACCAATTGTAGTTCTACTAAGAAAACAGCATCGGCCCCACCTGTAGCCAAGGTTACGTATACATCCAATGTACAGGCAGCTATTGCCGGAAATTGTTCTCCCTGTCATATACCTTCCAAAGGCGGTAATAAAAAAGCCTATGATAATTATGCCAATGTGAAAACCGATATCGATGAGATCATTCGCCGGATCGAATTGCAACCCACGGATAGGGGATTCATGCCATTCAAACATCCGAGGCTGAGCGACAGCACTATCAATGTCTTTAAACAATTCAGGACCGACGGCGCTCTTGAAAAATAAGGGAAGAAAACAAGGTTAGTTTTTCAGCATCAGCTCATACAATTCCCGTGTCCAGTTCATGGGGAAAATGGTGAGATAATACAGGTTGTCATCCGGGGGCAGTTCGAGGAGAACGTGTGCGTCATATTTAGAAACATACTGGTTCTCGTTTATTTTTTTCCACTCATACTGGTTTTTGCTCAGGACAAGCTGGAGAGATTCTTCAAAACATTCTTTACAGGTAGTAATGATCTTCTCGTAGATGCATTTCCCCTTTTTATCCAGGCTATAAATATAAGTCACGGGCCGTATCGCATCATCTTTGGGTGAGATAACAAGCGTGCTGTCCGTTTCTGTAAGGATCTGTGCTTTGCCTGAGGTGGTTGTATACTTATGAAGTTCTGTCCTGAGTTCAGCCCTGGTTTTACCAAGATACTCCTGTGCAGTCATAGTAAGCGGCAGGAAAAGACTTATCAAAAAGAGATAACGAAGCATAATAGGTTTGTTATGATGAGCAAAAATAAACTTGTTATTCAAAGATCCTTCTGCATCACCCAAAATTCAAAAGGACCCCGGGCTTTTCCATACTTACTGTCTTCAAAAGGCTGTGTTTCTCCCGTTCTATAGTAACCTTTTCGCTCATACCACGCTATCAGTTCGGGACGTACAGAAATTACCCGCATGAAGATGGAATTGCATTCAAGTATGGTTGCATAATATTCGGCTGCTTCCATTAATTGTTTGCCGGTGCCTTTAGCCTGCAATGCCGGATCTACACTTAACATACCGAGGTAGAGTTTGCCTTCCCGTTTGTCAAGAAAGACACAGCCCTCCAGTTCATTTCTTTCATTAGTAGCCTTCAGGAAAAGCGCTTCCGGGTTTTCAAGCAATTTTTTCAACTGCTCTTCATCCGTACGGATCTCTCCACTGATCATATCGGCCTCGGTCGTCCAACCTTGTTTGGAAGCATCCCCACGATAGGCTCTGTTGAGCAGGTTCACTAATGAAGGAATATCTGATGCAGTGGCAATGGAAACGGGCATGATCAAAGATAAATAAAAGAAGCAGGGTCCGATTAAGGGTAAGTAACAGGTTCAAGGTCCAATATCACATGCAGGT
>DATLCB010000055.1:0-2822 GCA_035526625.1 Chitinophagaceae bacterium | reverse complement strand
TTTCCTTTTCTTTACAGGAAAAAAATACAAATGCCGGGATCAATACGATCGCAATACGCTTCATAGTTTTTGTTATGATTTTAGTTTCTCCATCAATATCTCATTCGTGATCTTAGGGTCGGCCTTCCCTTTTGACTGTTTCATCACTTCGCCGACAAATAAAGCCAGCAATCCTTTCTTACCTTTTTTATACGCTGTCACTTTATCCGCAAATTTTTCCAACACCTTATCTACGATCGGTCCGATAGCTGAAACATCGGATTGCTGAAACAAATTATTTTTTTCTGCCATTTCCTGCACCTCAGCTCCGGGTTCCTGTAATAACAAGCTCAGCAGTTTTCCCGAAGCAGCAGAGAAACTGATCCCTCCCTTATCAACTAAATTTATAATAGCCGCTAGTTGCTTTGCCGACAGAGGGTAATCTACTATTGCTATGTTGTGTTCATTCAACCAAGTCTTCACAGGACCGAGCATCCAGTTAGCTGCGGCTTTATAATTATTTGTATGAATTACTACCTCTTCAAAATAATCTGCAAAGGTCCTTTCTTCGGAGATCAGGGAAGCATCATAAGACGACAGCTCGTAGGCAGAAGAATATTTTATCACCCGTTCTGCGGGTAATGCAGGTATAGTTCTTCTTACTTCTTCAATAAACTCCCGGGTCAAATCAAACGGGGGCAGGTCAGGTTCCGGGAAATACCTATAATCATCTGCCTCTTCTTTATCCCGGGTAGCGAATGTAGTTCCTGTATTAGCATCAAAGCCTCTTGTTTGCTGTGTGATAACTTCTCCATTCTCCAGTGCTTCTACCAATCTTTCAGCTTCCGCATCGATCGCACGTCTTACATTCCGGATCGAGTTGAGGTTCTTTATTTCTGTCCGGGTACCCAGTTTGGTTTCCCCCTTTTTCCGGACCGAAATGTTTGCATCACAACGCAGGCTCCCTTCTTCCATATTTCCATCGCAGATAGAAAGATAGCGGACCAGTTTTCTTATTTCAGCCAGGTAAGCATAGGCTTCTTCACTACTTCTTAGGTCTGGTTCCGTCACGATCTCTATGAGTGCTGTACCGGCCCTGTTATAATCGATACAGCTATTTATTTCATCTGCATCATGAATACTTTTCCCAGCATCTTCTTCAAGATGGATGCGGTTTAGCTTTACTTTCTTTTCCCCTGCTGCAGTTTCGATCTTTACAAAACCCCCTTTGCAAACCGGCGTTGTATGCTGTGACACCTGGTAGCCTTTCGGTAGATCCGGATAGAGATAATTCTTACGGGCAAAATAATTTTCCTTTATGATCTCGCAATGACAGGCCAGTCCCATTTTCACGGCATACTCAATGGCTTTCCTGTTTATTTTGGGTAATGTGCCTGGGTGAGCCAGCGTGATAGCGCTTACATGCGTATTAGGTTCTGCTCCAAATGCAGTACTGTCTCCACAAAATAATTTGCTCTCTGTTCGCAGCTGCGCATGTACTTCCAGGCCTATAACCGTCTCGTATGCGTCGGAGTTGATCATTGTTGAAAGGGCAAAAGTAGTTCATTTAAGCAAGCAGTCTTTTGAGAGATGGTTTCAACCCCATAGACACATAGGAATAAGAATTTTTCATAGGGCTATGTGTTTAACTATGTTTCTATGTTGTAAATTTATCTTACTGAAACCGGAGCACTTTCCGGTTAAAACAAAAGCCCCAGATCCAGGGACCGGGGGCTTACTGTAATGGCCTTGATCTTTTATTAAAGACCGGCTGTCTTTATTTTTCTTGGCATTTTTACTTCAATGTTTTGCGACTTACCTGAGCGGTTGAGCTGGAAGCGAACAGTAGGGTTATCTTTTTTCTCTTTCAGCATTTTAGATATCTCATCTACATTATTGATGGGTTTATCATCCAGCTGAGTGATGATATCATTCTCTTTGATACCTGCTTTGGCTGCATTTCCTTCGCTGTCCACTTCAATTACTTTAACACCTTTTCCATCATCGGTATCCTGCACAGACAAACCGAGCTTGGGCGCACCCGAGCGTGCATAGGTCCTGTATTCCTCAAAAGGAGCTTTGACATCCGGCGTAACATGAATTTTTGGCCTGATATCACCCATATCCAGTTTAAAATTCTGACCGGGAGTGAATGAATAAGCGCCCACACCTTTCCATTTGCTGAGTTCGACAGAGGCTTTCTGTTCCTTTTTTTCCCTGAGATAAACAATATCTACTTTATCACCTGGTTTTTGTTTTTTAATGGCTTCTGAGAGATCGTCGGGATTCTCAATTTTCTTGTCCCCTATTTTGGTAATGATATCATTCTCTTTCAGCCCGGCTTTTTCTGCTGCGCTTCCTTTTGTTACAGATTCTATTTGGGCACCTTCTGTCGCACTTTCAGTAGTTACACCCAGCATGGCCCTGTTCTCATCAGCTCCAAAAAGTGTAAAAGCATCTTTGCCATCGTTATTAATGTTCCATCCTCCGGCTTTCGGGGTCTTAAAATATGTCAGCGATTCAAGATCCCTCAGGCTGTGAAGGTTCACTTTAATATCGCCGTCCTTGTCCTTATATTCCTCCAAAGGTTTTCCATTGATCGTTACCTTATCGCCTTCTATCTCCACAACGATCTTTTCTTTCTTATCCCCTTTCTTGGTGATGGTGATATGTTGAACCTCAGATTTTTCTTTTTTCTCTTTATCGGCTTTATCCGTTTTTTCCTTCTCCTGTGCGATCAGGGAGAAGGGAACCAGCAACGCAAGTGCAGTAGCCAGTATGGCGGTCCTTACCCAGTTTTGTTTCATAAGATTTGATTTTTTATTAATGAACTACGTTAAATT
>DATLCB010000054.1:0-6931 GCA_035526625.1 Chitinophagaceae bacterium | reverse complement strand
AATTTAAGAATTATTTTATCAATCAATACACATAATTCAATGCGGTACCATCGGAAGAACTGAAACCGGGGCTGCCGTTGGTGCAGGCCATCATCCATGAATTATAAGAGCCACTCACCGTTGTTGGAGTGCCGGAAATATGGATCGCTCCCACGCCTGCAGAACCTTCATTGGAGTTCTGTCCACAGCTTGACCTGTTCATATAATCTGTATGACGGAAACCGATGCAATGTCCCAACTCGTGTGCTATCACTTCATCAGCCCTGTTGGCTGTATTCAGATAGCTTGTTGCACAACTGCTGGTGCTTAATGTAAACCCGTTAGCCGGATTACCACTGGCTGAAGGGAAACCTGCCGATCTTCCCAATATACAACCGCCACCTGAAGTACCCAGGTTCGAGCCAGTGATAACGATATCGCCGCCTGATGTTACCCGCTGAAACCTTATTTTCAGATTATAACCATTATAACGGGCAAGCGCCTGGTCCAACCCGGTAGAATAATGTGCGGGAAATCCTGAACCTAATCTTACTGTGATCGTACGTTGTCCGGTAGTCGGAGTGCTTACAACGTTTGTAGTGCGGTAATGTTCCTCTCCCGCAACGATCAGTTCAGTCGGAGAACCTACACCAGCAAGTTCGTTGAGTTGTTCTCTGGTTAATAAGATATCTCCTTCGATGAGATATCCCTCTGGAATTTTCTCTGCCCAGTTGTTGTTAAAACCAGCGGAGGCGATAAGCGCTTTTTCTTCCTGTGATAAACCTGCAGGACGTGCCGTGTCAGACGAATTTTTCTGACAGGCAGTAAAGACAGCAGCTACTAATAAAACCGTTACAATCGAATAGAAAAGTTTTTTCATGATTAGAAGGTTTTGAGTATGCGTAAAATGATTGACAAATAAATTTAAGAAGATAAGTAATGCATGCATTTCATTCTATGAAAAATCTGAAGCTCTTTTTTTCAACATGGGAAAAATACTGTCGTAGATAAATGCATATAACACGACTTATTATTGGCAATGACAATATGATGAAAATGCAACTGAGTTTTTTTACTCTGAAAATAAAACTACGCACTGCCTGCACTTTTGATTCAACACAGCAGGACTTCCTGCTGAAGAAAAGATATACTAACAGTTAATGCTTGGAGCAAACAGTTATTTCGTCAACCCCCTGAATTTGGAAGGTTTTGCCAAACCATTAAGTGAGCCGGAATGTCCTGGTTCTGCTGAAAGATCACCGGCGCCATTAAAATTCTGTGATAGCAGGGGTTGAAGCAATTGATTCTCATTAATAATTTCCAGTTTTCCTGCCTCCCCTTTTTTTCTTCTGAATCAGTGATTTTAGTTGAATCTGATACTGCCCGGCAACTGCAGTTTTATTACCTTCGCACCCTTAATTCTTTATAAGTAAAAATTTAGCTAATATGAGTACAGTTAAAGTTGCCATTAACGGCTTTGGCAGAATTGGGCGACTGGTTTATCGCCAGATATACAAAATGGAGGGCATCGATGTAGTAGCCATCAATGATCTTACCAGTCCGAAAGTGCTGGCACACCTTTTAAAGTATGATAGTGCGCAGGGTCGTTTTGACGCAGAGGTGAAAGCTACAGAAGATTCTATAGTGGTGAATGGTGATGCGGTAAGGATATATGCCCAGAAGAACCCTGCTGAAATTCCGTGGAGATCACATGATGTGGATGTAGTACTGGAGTGTACAGGTTTCTTTACTGATAAGGAGAAGGCATCGGCACATTTAACAGCAGGCGCTAAAAGAGTCGTAATCTCTGCACCCGCTACCGGTGATCTGAAAACGGTGGTGTTCAATGTGAACCATAGTATCCTTGACGGCAGCGAGACGATCATTTCCTGCGCTTCCTGCACTACCAACTGCCTTGCCCCAATGGCCAAAGTGCTGAATGATATGTATGGTATCGCTACAGGTATCATGACAACCATACATGCTTATACCAACGACCAGAACACACTCGATGCGCCGCATCCTAAAGGAGATCTTCGCAGGGCGAGAGCGGCTGCCGCTAATATTGTCCCTAACAGTACCGGCGCCGCTAAAGCGATCGGGCTGGTATTACCTGAATTGAAAGGTAAACTGGATGGAGGCGCACAAAGAGTTCCCACTATTACGGGGTCCCTGACAGAATTGACCAGCATCCTGAATAAAACAGTGACTACCGAAGAGATCAATGCTGCAATGAAGGCGGCCAGCAATGAAAGTTTTGGATATACCGAAGACGAAATTGTCAGCAGTGATATCATCGGTATCCATTATGGTTCTTTGTTCGATGCCACGCAAACCAAAGTGATGACAGTAGGAGATAAGCAACTGGTGAAAACCGTGAGCTGGTATGATAATGAAATGAGCTATGTAAGCCAGTTGGTAAGGACGGTGAACTATTTCGCCAAACTTATCAACAAGTAATTAATTAACTGTTGTACTGTAAATTTAGTTTGCCGGGAAGACGGCAAGACGGCAAGACGGTAAGATGGTTAGCTAAGGTTCCTTTGGAATGAAACTGCCGTCCTGCGGCTAGTCAAATAAGTCACTACCTGGGATCTTATAGCAGTACATTTTATTTTCAATTGGCATTATGAAGATCATGAATATTAAAGGTCTCTCTGCAGTTGATCTTGAGCGGGAAGCTGAAAAGGGTGCACGGTTTGTGTACTATACCTTTATTGTATCGTTATTGCTGGTTACTTTTAAAAGGACCTCTGGTGTATATATGATCCGCGGCGGGGAAAGCGCTGTTTCGAAAGGCAACAGGTTCACGATCATATCAGCTTTGTTCGGGTGGTGGGGTATTCCTTTTGGACCTAAACACAGCATCAAAAGCATTCGCAGCAACCTGAGAGGGGGAAAGGATGTGACGGATGAAGTGATGTCAACTGTTGCCGGACATATCCTTTTCCGCGAAGCCCAGCAGAGAAAGAAGACAGGATAAGAGTACTTTCACCCAAAATTCCTATATGTCAACATTTGCCGCTCATGATTTCAAAGGGCAGAAAGCATTGATCCGTGTGGATTTCAATGTGCCGCTGAATGAGAAGTTTGAGATCACTGATGATACCCGTATAAGAGCGGCGCTCCCCACTATTAAAAAAATACTTTCAGATGGCGGCATGGTCATACTGATGAGTCACCTTGGGAGACCCAAAGAAGGTCCCGACGACAAATATTCTCTCAAGCATTTAGTAAAACATTTACACGAATTGCTGGGAGGAAAAACGCCTGTTCATTTTGTCAATGACTGTATCGGGGAACAGGCGAACCTTACTGTAAGTATGATGCGGCCAGGTGAAGTATTATTACTGGAAAACCTCCGGTTCTATAAAGAGGAAGAGAAAGGTGATGAAGCTTTTGCCAAAAAACTTTCTCAATTGGGTGATGTGTGGATCAATGATGCTTTTGGCACGGCTCATCGTGCGCATGCTTCTACGGCTGTGATCGCCAAATTCTTTCCCCGCGAAAAAAGATTCTTTGGGCTGGTGATGGAGGGAGAAGTGGCCAGCGCAGAAAAAGTATTGCACCAGGCAGAAAAACCATTTGTTGCCATCATTGGTGGCGCCAAAGTGAGTGATAAGATACTGATCATTGAAAATCTTTTGGAAAGAGCGACGGATATCATCATCGGTGGCGGGATGGCCTATACTTTCATGAAAGCACAGGGCGGTAAGATCGGGACGTCCTTATGCGAGGACGACCGGCTGCAAACAGCTAATGATATTTTGAAGAAAGCTGCAGAGAAAGGTGTTTGTATCCACCTCCCTTCCGATTCAATGATAGCAGATAAGTTTGCAGCAGATGCACAAACTTCTGCAGCACCCAGCAATAATATACCTGATGGCTGGATGGGGCTGGATATAGGGGTGAATGCCTGCAGTCAATTCTCCAATGTGATCCTGAATTCAAAAACCATTCTATGGAATGGGCCGATGGGAGTTTTTGAAATGCCCAAATTTCAGCACGGGACCAAAGCCATTGCGGAAGCAGTGGCAGAAGCTACAGAAAGCGGTTCATTTTCTTTAGTTGGCGGTGGCGATTCAGTGGCGGCTGTCAACCAGTTTGGCTTTACTGATAAAGTGAGTTATGTATCAACGGGCGGGGGTGCCATGCTTGAGTATTTTGAAGGGAAAACTTTGCCTGGTATCGCGGCGGTGGCTGCGAAGTAGATAAAAATTTAAAACTAATAGATAAAAGTGCTTTACGTTCTTTACCTCATCAAGGCCATGAGTAGCATTGAGTGAGTAGGACCATTAGTACTTTGAAAACCTTTATCTACCATCTTTTAGTTTTTATCTTTTAAACAAGCTGTTTTATGAAAAAAATATTTTCCTTTTGCCTGATCCTCCTTACCACCCGGATTCTTTCTGCCCAAATGATCATTCCTATCACATTTGATGGAAAAAAATATGAAGTGCTCGACATGTCTGCAAAGGGTAAAGTGCTTTGGGGAGGTACGACAAAGATGATCCCGGGTAACGCAGCCAAAAGTGAGTCAGACGGAGCTGCCAATACAGTTGCGATCGTGGCCGCTGTGGGTGAGAATGCAGGTGCAGGGATAAAAGGAGTATCCTATGCAGCTAAACTCTGCAGCGATGCTGAAAATGGGGGAAAGAAGGATTGGTACCTGCCATCCAAAAACGAGAGCGATGCGATCTATGCTTACAAAGCTCAATTCAGGATCGCAGAAAGAGGTTCCATCTGGACCTCTACCGAAGTGAACGGTACCCAGGCCGTTTCCAAATACTGGTATAACGGAAATTTTTATAATCTAACGAAGGTGGACACGCTTCAGTTCCTATGCATTCGCAAAGTAGAATAGCAAGGTAAAAGGTATAAACTAAAAGTTACGAAGCCTTTATATTAAGCTCAATACTCGGTGGAGTAACTTTTATCTGCTAAGCTTGTCGAAGTATAGTTTTATCTTTTAAAACCGTCGTTCGCCGACTATGCTACCTAATCAGCCGAAAATTTACCTGCTGAACTGCTAAAAGCGTTAATTTTATTCTTCATTAAAATACATCAAAAATGAAAGGGTCCCGTAACATCACACTTATTTCCATTGCAGCGATTCTTATAATTCTTTTCATGTGGGGATGCAATGGTTGTAATAAAATCAAAGCTGCTGACCAGAGTGTAAAGAAGTCATGGGGTAATGTGGAGACCAATTACCAGCGCAGGACCGACCTGTATAGCAGTGTGATCAAAACCATTGAGGCTTCCGCGAATTTTGAAAAGTCACTTTTAAAAGACGTCGTTGAAGCCCGTGCCAAATTGGGATCAACAACAGTAAATGTAGATGACCAGGCAAGTATGGATAAATACCAGCAGGCACAAGGACAAATGCAGGGAGCCTTTTCAAGGTTGATGGGTTATGTAGAGAATTACCCTGATATAAAAACCACCAAATCCTTCCAGGATTTCCAGACGCAGATCGAAGGCACTGAGAACCGTATCAATGTAGCCCGCCAGGATTATAATAAGACCGTTGAAGATTTTAACCTGAGGATCGTGAAGTTCCCGAGCAGCATGCTTGCGGGTATGTTGGGTATGAAAGAAAAGGCATATTATAAATCCGACCCGGGTTCTGAAAAGGCACCTGATGTGAAATTCGATATTAAATAACTGCCCGGGATGTTCTCCTTTTTAAAACGCAAGAAAACATTCTTCAATTCTGAAGAACAGGAGTTGATCGTTTCTGCTATCAGGAATGCGGAGCGTTGTACCAGTGGGGAGGTAAGAGTATTTGTCGAAAGCCGTTGCAGTTATATGGATGCACTGGACAGGGCTATCGAGATATTTGGCCAGATGGGGATGCAGGCTACCCTTGAGCGTAATGCGGTACTTGTATATGTGGCCATAAAAGATAAGCAACTCGCTGTATTCGGTGATGAGGGTATACACCAGAAAGTTGGTCCGGATTACTGGAATACGGAGGTTATAAAAATGACGAGGGATTTCAACCGGGATAATTATGCGTTGGGGATCGCCGGTTGTGTGGAAGATATCGGGCAAGCGTTACAAGAATATTTCCCTTACACGGATAAGGATATAAATGAGCTGCCCGATGATATTCATTTTGGAAGATAACTACTCATGAAACTTTTTTTTACCTCCATATTCTTTCTGGTTTCCTTTTGCCTGCAGGCACAAATCGATAAGATCATTCCGGCAAAGCCAGTACCAGCTAAGCTGGTGACCGATTATACCCAAACGCTTACAACCTACCAGGTACAGGCATTGGAAAATAAACTGGTAGCCTATGATGACAGTACTTCTAACCAGGTAGCCATCGTAATTGTAAAGTCACTGGAGGATTATGATATTGCTGAATATGCATTGGCACTTGGCAGAAAATGGGGGATCGGTGGAGCCGAATTCAGTAATGGGGTATTACTGCTCATCGCGATGGACGATCATAAATCAAGGATCGAAGTAGGCTTTGGTTTAGAAGGAGCCATCCCTGATGTCACGGCCAGGAATATCCTGGATAATTTTATAACGCCGAATTTTAAGGAAGGGAATTATTACCGCGGGTTAGATCTTGCTACCGACAACATTATTAAAGCAGCAGCAGGCGAATATAAAGCACCCGCGAATTATGGTGCAAAAAAGAAAAAGCCAGTGGGGTTTGCTTCGATCCTTGGGTTAATAATATTATTTATCATACTGGGAGTATTTGGCGGAGGGGGAAGAGGAAGCGGTGGCACTATGTCCGGCGCTGGCTGGATACTCGGCAGTATACTCAGCAATGCCGGCAGGGGTGGCGGATGGTCAGGAGGTAGCGGTGGAGGAGGTGGCGGGGGCTTCGGTGGATTTGGTGGTGGAGGATTTGGTGGAGGCGGTGCAAGCGGAAGCTGGTAGTTGAAAATAAGAAATGAGGAATAAGAAATCAGAAAGCAAAGTATAA
>DATLCB010000053.1:0-2857 GCA_035526625.1 Chitinophagaceae bacterium | reverse complement strand
ACTGCAGGCAACCATTTGGGATCTGTTACCCGTATAAGGTTCTTTTGCTTCATTACGAAATAGCTCAGCCCAATCGCGACTAGCACGATATCGCCCCGTGTAGTTTTGAAAGATATCTCCACGCGTTGTGCAGGATGCCGTGTGTCATTATAATCCATTTCCATGACTGTCTGGTGATCTTCCGGGTTAACTTGGACCTGCACCGGCTTATCCAATGTAGTACAACGGGCACATATTATTGTCAAACGCACACGGCGGGTATTTGCAGGAGCGCTGATATCTTTTGCCGCTGTCAACGCGGGTATTACTACAAAGATCTTTCCCGTTTGATATATTTCAGCTTCAGGCTTGAACCGTAAACAGGATGTAAGCCTCGAGCTTTCATTCAATTCGAACGATCGCAACTCCGTAATATATTCGGCCAGGAGTTTTTTATCAGCACGACTGTCTTTTAGCCATTGTAAAAATGCATTATTGAGACGATACATCACTGACCGGTCTCCAGGCACCAGCAGATCGCGGAGGGAGGACCTTATCTTCCTGGAATAAATGATGGCCCTGCCAAATTCCTGTGCGCTTTTTTTGCTGGCTTTAGATTGCCGGACCTGCGTTGGCTTCGACCGCATTACGGGGATACCACGGTGTTCGTAATAGATCACATTACCTATTGTAGCCTTGATGAAAGAGCCGGTTTGGCGTGCCATTGGTTCGGGATTTCTTCAGGACAAAGGTATACATTCCCTGTATCAAGTCCGTTGATCAACGGACTTGATACGAAGCAGGTACGAACAAGACCCGAACGAGGTACAGCTTTATCCTTAAGGGTAAGCAAAAGACAATCAGGGAAAAGGCTAAATTTGCGTCTTGCAACTTTAAAATACAAACCACTAACTAAAAACTGATTTATGCCTTCTTTTGATATTGTAAGTAAAGTAGATGCACAGGCATTGGATAATGCCGTTAATGTCGTCACCAAAGAGATCACCAACCGGTTTGATTTTAAAGGTTCGCATGTGCTGATAGACCTTGATAAAAAAGAATACCAGATCAAACTGGAAACAGATGATGATATGAAAATGCGTCAACTGATCGATGTGCTGATCAGCCGGGCGCATAAGCAGGGTATTGCTCCAGAGGCTTTTGATGCATCAAAGGAAGGTGCTCAGAGTGGCAAAGCATGGAAGAAGGAAGTAAAAGTAAGGAATGGACTGGCGCAGGAAGATGCCAAGAAGATCGTAAAGCTGATCAAAGACTCGGGAATGAAAGTGCAGGCTTCCATAAATGATGATGTCGTAAGAGTTACCGGCAAAAAGCTCGACGACCTGCAGGCAGTCATTCAGCTTTGCAAGAACGGCAATTTTGGAATTCCGTTACAATACATCAATATGCGGGATTAGTAGTTCATAGATCATATTTCATAGTCGTGCCTTCCAGGTAAAGACTTTAATTGTTTCGGCGAAGACGATCATCACGCCCCATCCCTGGACCATTTGCCATGAACGATGAGCTAATGTTAGAAACACCGATCAATAGGTGTCGTACAGCATCACAAACCTGCGGATAGCTCCTTTTTCTGTTAATAACCCGGTGCATAAGCCGTGGATATCAAAGGGGCTAAAAATTTGGAAACGGGTAGTTTGGTAAATTATATTTGATATACAACTGCACGGAATTTTAGCAATAAAAGGAAGTGCCGGAGTTACAGAAGCCCTTCAAAAGGTGGATGTAGCTTCAGGAGAAACAGAAACCCGTCAAAAGGTGAAAATTCTCCCGAAAGCGTCGGGTAAGTAAACTGAAAGCGCAAGCTGGAAGGATGCTAACTTGGCGCTTTCATCTTTTAGGCAATTGGCAATAAGATTTTGCCGATACTTATTCGCTGCCTATCTTTGCCCGCTCAAAATTATCCCTTAATCTATACGGCAAAATCCGTGTAGCCTTTAAAAATCATAGCGTTATGAAAAAAGGAATCCATCCCGATAAATATCGGTTAGTTGTTTTTAAAGACATGAGTAATGGTCATTCTTTCCTTAGCCGTTCTGCAGCAGAAGCAAAGGAAACAGTAAAATGGGAAGATGGCAGCGAATATCCCCTTGTAAAGCTGGAGATATCCAATACATCGCATCCTTTCTTTACGGGTAAGAATATGCTGGTAGATACAGCAGGCCGTATCGATAAGTTCAAAAAGAAATACGCCAAAAAAGCGGAATAATATTAAATTGTGCAGAGCGGGAACGCAAGTTCCCTGCTTTGTTTTTCATGGCTATACTTTAGACCTCCCGGTTCTCCGGGAGGTTATTATTTTTAATCAGAAATCAGAAATAAGTCCGAAGGACTCCTTCGGAGAAATCAGAAATCAGGAAGTTTATGAAACAGGTAGGAAGGTTATTTGAGCTTTAACAGGTCTTTCCTGAGGATAAAGCCGGTAGAGATGGTTGTGCCGTTATCATAGTTCACTTCAATAAAGTTCTTGAACTGCCGGATACCTGTAGCGATATTTCCTTTTAACAGGAAAGCTTTGCGTGGCGTACTGCCCATGGCCGGGCTGTTGTAAAAGAATGTTTTAGCCGCGACCACTTTCCAACGACTATCCTCGTATAATTGATCGCTGCTGAATGTGTCAATACTGATCTCACCCAGTTCATTTTCTTTTATAGCTGTGTTCCTTATCGTCGTTTCAGGATCCCCAGACTGGAAGCTGCTTTGGGTTTCCAAAACGAGGTACCAATTATTTTTCGCGGGACGGTAAACAAATTCGTAATGATAGGCCCATCGCCAACTGCTGCCACCATAGAAGGAAATGCTGAAACCCTTTTTGTGGATAGTTGTTTCCTGGTAAGGATCGCCGAACACACCACCA
>DATLCB010000052.1:0-3936 GCA_035526625.1 Chitinophagaceae bacterium | reverse complement strand
GGATTCTATCGCCCGGCATCTCCTCCCGCACCTGGTTCTACCATGACGAATTCAGTAACGGCTTTCGCTCCTGATTTCAAAATGCCGCGTACCTGGAAATCCAGCCTGGCAGTAGATATCAAAATGCCATGGGGTGTGATCGGAACGGTTGAAGCAATTTATAACCGCGATGTTAAAGTGATCTATTCCAAGAATATCAATCTTGTCAATCCTTCCCCGTTAAGCGTCGCTGCTTATCCATGGGATAACAGGATGATATATCCCGTAACCGCAAATGGCGCAAACAACATCAACCGTCTTTCTAACCCGAGCCCCGGCGTATTAGTGCCAAGTGCAAGCGGTACGCAGTCGTTGACAATGATCATGTCCGGAAACGAGAAGAAGGGACATTATGCATCATTGGCAATAAAGTTGGAGAAACCTTTCAAGAACGGCTTTGCCGCTTCTGTAGCGTATACTAAGACAGTTGCCAATAACCTCTTTGATGGTTTGGGTGATCAGCCTTTCAATTTATGGAGCCTGGTGCAGACAGTGAACGGCGCCAACACTCCACAGTTATCACATGCAGTTTACACCGTGCCCGACAGGGTGATCGGTACGCTTTCTTATCGTAAAGAATACCTTAAGCATTTAGTAACGACCATTGCTCTCGTTTACCAGGGTTCTATCGATTACAGGTTCTCTTACGTGTATGGCGCCGACTTTAACCGTGACGGTGTGAATGGTAATGACCTTATCTGGATCCCTACGGCCGCACAGGTACAACAGATGACATTTGTAAGTCATAACCAAAACGGCATCATCTACGACCAGGCAGCACAGCGGACACTTTTCGAAAACTATGTTCAACAGGATAAATACCTGCGTACACACAGGGGTCAGTATGCAGAAAGGAACGGAGCACAATCCCCCTGGAGAAATCAGCTGAATGTGAAATTCATGCAGGACCTTTTTGTGATGGCAGGAAAAACACGCAACACATTACAGTTCACAGTTGATATTATCAATGCGGGTAACCTGATCAACCGCAGTTGGGGTAAAGGAAAGCAAGCTAATGCCGCGGCCTTCTTCGCCGGCAATGCTTCTATCCTGTTACCACAAAACCAGACGGCTTTAGTGCCGGGTGGTGCTGTTGTCCCAACATTTAAACTGCAAACAGACAGGGGCCAGATGATCACACGTACTTTCAGAGATGATGTTAGTACATTCTCAACTTATGCTATCCAGTTAGGTTTGAGGTATATCTTTAATAATTAAGAATCTTCCTTATAAAAAAGATCCCGCCGGAATATCCTGGCGGGATCTTTTATTTATAATAAGGAGTAAATTTCAGCTCATTGGGCAAAGGCAGCTTTTGCCAACCATCCCCATTGTAAAAAATAAGGCATGGCTCTTCCCCAGGTAGGAACATCATGTTGACCATCTGGCAATTCGAGATAGCGGATATCCTTACCGTTCCTGTATCCTTTCGATTCCAACTCTTTGATAAGATCAAGTGTATCATCGATGGAATCAATGATACCGTTCTTATTTCGGTCCTTTATTTCATCCATATTACCGCATTGAAAAAAGAAACGAAGCCAGGGGGCATAATTACCGGCAGCCACCTGCTGGTGCATGATCCGATGACTATTATCATCATATTCTTTGGCTGACTGGTCGATATTCCTCCACCACAGCGAACCGGAAAAGACACCGGCTTTGGTAAACTCTTCGGGATGTTTCCATACAATATCCAACGCCATGAGTCCACCCAGCGAAAAACCCGCAAAAGCTTTTTCCCGGAAAGAAGTGATCGCATAGCGGCCACGGATAAATGGCAGTAACTCTTCGAGGATAAAAGAAGTATATAAACCGGCTTTGGCACCCCTTCCTTTATAATCAGGAATGCCTGCTACGCCATATTCCATTTTTCTCTCAGCACTGCAATGGATCGCCGCACATAAAAGAGGAGAAATAGCATCTTCGCCGTTATAGGCGTTTTCAAGAATGGCTTCAAATCCCATTTTCTCCATATCCTGCCCATCATTGATCAGCAGAAGGCTCATTTGAGAGGGATCGGTAACATTCCGTGGGAGATAGAAGTCAACCTTGACTTCCCTGTCTAAAAAGATGGATAGGAGCGATGTTTTTTCAACCAGGATACCGGACACATTTTCCACTTGCATGGCTTCAAAATTAAGGATTTCATAATAAACGATCTTTTTGCTGAAAGGGGGCTGGTAATTTGTTTATATGAGTGCGAAAAAATAAATTTGATGATGCCGCTTCAGTTCGTTTTAAAAACTGTTTGGCCTCATTTAATTCATCCATCAAAAAATTGCTTATGAAGAAAATTGGTATCCTCCATGGTAAAGAACGTTCATTTCCTGAAGCGTTTGTCGAGAGGATAAACAGTAAGAATGTCCCCGGTATCATAGCCGAACCGGTACGTATCGATAAAGCCATGCAGGGAGTACACAGCGGTTACAGCGTTATCATTGATCGTATCTCGCAGGATGTACCTTTTTACCGCACGTGGTTAAAGAATGCGGCGGTCACCGGTACGGCCGTCATTAATAATCCTTTTTGGTGGAGTGCAGATGATAAGTATTTCAATAATTGCCTGATGACGAAAGTGGATGTCCCGGTTCCAAAAACTGCGATCATCCCGTCAAGGGATCTGCCCGACGATACCTCGGCTGAATCATTCAGTAATCTTGCTTTCCCATTGGATTGGGAATCTATCTTTAAATACGTGGGTTTCCCTGCTTATATGAAACCATTTGCAGGTGGCGGGTGGAAACATGTTTATAAGCTGACAAGCTCAGAAGATTTCTTCAACAAGCACAGTGAAACGGGCCAGCTGGTGATGCTGCTGCAGGAAGAGATCGTCTTTACAGAATATTATCGTTGTTATTGCATCGGGGGCAAACATGTCCGCATCATGCCTTATGAGCCACGCAACCCTCATCACCTGAGATATGTTGCCGATTTCAAACCAACGCCCGAGAGATTGAATCAGATGACGGACATCGTACTTCGCATCAATAAATATTTAGGGTATGACTTTAATACTGTGGAGCTGGCGGTAAGAGACGGTGTGCCTTATGCCATTGATTTCTGTAACCCGGCCCCTGATGCGGAAGTGACCAGCGTAGGCCAGGAGAATTTTGACTGGGTGGTGGAAACAGCTGCCAATTTTGCGATCGAAAAGGCAATGGAAAACAAAGAGGGCCAGGATAATCTTACTTGGGGAGAGTATGTGAGGAGGGGGAGTAATAAAACTTCATTAGTATAACAATTTATAGTTTTTAGTTTATGGTTTGTAGTTGTCGTAAGCACACAGTACGCTGCGGATTAAGGGAAACCCAACTACAAACTATAGACAACAAACTACAAACTAGCTATGAATCTTAACTATAAAACGTTCACACTCGGGGTCGAAGAAGAGTACATGGTACTTGATCCAAAAACCTTTGAGCTGAAAAGTCATGAACAGAAGATCGTACAGGAAGGGCAAAAAGCTATCAAAGACAAAGTGAAGGCTGAGATGCACCAGGCAGTGGTGGAAGTGGGAACTGATATCTGCGCCGACGCCGATGAAGCTTATAAAGATGTGGCGGATCTGCGCAAAACCATTTCTGGCATCGCCGATGGGCTCGGTTTTGCAATGGGTGCTTCCGGCACACATCCATTCAGTCACTGGGAAAGTCAGCTGATAACAGATCATATCCGTTACAGCGAGATCGTAAATGAACTTCAGGAAGCCGCCCGCAGCAACCTGATCTTTGGGCTTCATGTTCACGTTGGCATGGAAACAAGGGAAATGGCCATACATATCGCCAATTCAGCCCGTTATTTTTTACCCCACGTATTCGCATTAAGCACCAACTCCCCTTTTTGGGAAGGAAGGATGACTGGTTATAAATCGTTTCGCACCAAGGTATTTGAAAA
>DATLCB010000051.1:0-28092 GCA_035526625.1 Chitinophagaceae bacterium | reverse complement strand
CCACAATTGGTGAATGGGATAATTGGTGCAGGCGGCGAAGCAATAGGTATGACTGAAGGGAGTAAACTTGATGCTGAATGGAGAATATATGCCCGTGGCGCTTCAGATGATAAAGCAGGTGTAGCTGCCATATTGAATGCGTATGTTGCGATCATGAAAAGAGGGTTGAAACCAACATACAATCTCAAATTCTTTTTTGAAGGGGAGGAGGAAGCAGGTTCTCCTCATCTGCATGAGATCTTACAAAAATATAAAGACTTGCTTCGCTCCGATCTGTGGATCATTTGCGATGGACCCGTTCACCAATCGGGCAGGAAGCAGGTTGTGTTTGGCGTAAGGGGTGATGCACATCTCGATCTTACTATTTATACTTCCAAAAGGCCGCTTCATAGTGGGCATTATGGCAACTGGGCACCCAACCCTGCATTGCTGCTTGCTAAGTTACTGGCATCGATGAAAGATGACAATGGACGGGTAATGATCAAAGGCTTTTACGATGATGTTATTCCTTTGACCGATGCTGAGAAAAAGGCATTGAAAGAAGTGCCAAAGGTTGATGAGCAAATGAAAAAAGAATTGGGGATCATTGCTGCAGAATATAAAGGGAAAGCACTGGTGGAGGCCATCCATCTTCCTTCATTAAATATTAATGGTATGCAAAGTGCCAACGTGGGAAAATTGGCGAGCAATGTGATCCCAACCACGGCGACTGCGGTGCTGGATCTGCGGTTGGTTCCCGGGAACGATTGGCAAAGGCAGCAACAGAAAGTGATCGATCATATAAAGGTACAAGGCTATCATGTGACCGGCCAGGATCCAACTGATGAAGAAAGAATGAAGTATAGTAAGATTATCAAAGTGATAGCCAGGAAGGATGGCTATAACGCACAACGAACTGCGATGGAGCTCCCCATTGCCAAAAATGTGGTCAATGCCGTGAAGAGCACAACAGATGAACAAGTAGTATTGATGCCGACAATGGGCGGAAGTCTTCCCTTATTTTTATTTGAAAAATACCTTGGGGCAAAGACCATTACCGTACCGATCGCTAATCATGATAATAACCAGCACGCAGAGAACGAGAACATCAGGTTGAAAAATTTATGGGATGGTATAGAAATGATGGCCGCATTGATGATGATGAAGTAAACAGGTGAACACAGATAAATTAAGATGTCAACACAATTAATAGTGATCGGCGGTGGCGCTGCGGGTTTTTTTTGCGCTATCAACGCTGCTCTTCACGATCCTTCTTTAAAAATTATTATACTCGAGAAGAGCAGTAAGTTACTTTCAAAAGTAAAAGTGAGCGGTGGGGGTCGTTGCAATGTAACGCATGCCTGTTTTGATATAGCCGAAATGAGCAGGAGATACCCGCGGGGAGAGCATTTTATCAGGAAGGCCTTTCACCGATTCTTTACTACCGATACGATCCAATGGTTTGAAGAACGGGGAGTAAAACTGAAAACAGAGGGTGACGGAAGAATGTTCCCTGTAACCGATTCTTCGCAAACCATTATCGATTGCCTGCTGCGGGATGTAAGTAAACAAGGCATAGAAATAAGAATGAATGCCGAAGTAATAAAGGTTGAACAGAAAGCGGGAAAATTTCAAATTGAATTGACCAATGCACCTCCGCTTACTGCCGATCTTGTTTGTATAGCCAGTGGAGGTTATCCAAAGTCTTCGTTATTTGAATGGATTCAACATTTAGGGCATAGTATAGAATCGCCGGTCCCTTCTTTATTTACTTTCAACCTGCCACAGCATCCGCTGGCAAAACTAATGGGTGTGAGTGTTGAAAACGTAGCAGTAAAGATCGCTGGTAGCAAATTGTCGCAGGAGGGACCTTTACTTATCACCCATTGGGGATTGAGCGGGCCAGCCATTTTAAAATTGAGCGCCTGGGGTGCACGGGAGTTGCAAGAGAAGAACTGGAAGTTTACGGCAATAATAAATTGGTTGCCGGGGTTAAATGAACAGCACGTGCGAGACTATTTTCAGCAGCAAAGGAGTGAAAGGGCCGCACAAAAAGTGAATGGAAAAAATAATTTTGGTTTGCCTGCGCGTTTATGGGAATTCCTTGCACTGCAGTCGGGAGTTGCCAATGAAATGCGTTGGGCAGACCTTCCATCGGCTGTTCAGAACCGCCTGATAAAAAATCTTTGTAATTATGAATGTGAAGTGAAGGGTAAGACTACTTTTAAGGAAGAGTTTGTGACAGCAGGAGGTATCAAACTTGTGGAAATAGATCCAAATACAATGATGAGTAAAAAAGTTCCGGGCCTTTTTTTCGCGGGCGAAGTAATGGATGTGGATGGGATCACTGGTGGATATAATTTTCAGCATGCGTGGACGAGTGGGTGGATCGCGGCAAAGAGTATCGGCTCTATCTCGCCAAAGGCGATCTAATAAACTGCGAGACAGGATGTCTCGCAGAGCAAGGAGTAGGTAAAAGATAAAAGCTAATAGTTGTTTTAATGGCAAAGTCGTATTGTGCCTTATTCCTTTTGATAACACCTTGACGCCTATTTATCCAGTTGTGGTTTCAATTGTACATAAGACCAGGCTGTAAAGGGTATAAATAGCAGCAGCCCGGCCACCCACCATGCCGGAGTGATCATACCCGCCACGGCAGTAAGGATAAACAGGTAAAAAGGATAGGTCACAAACAAGATACCAGTCATCACAGAATCGAAATGATCGTTGTTGCTGGTTCTTTTCCAGGTATAATTTTTTACAGGAAGATAGAGAGGAAAGTGAACCAGCCAACCCATAATTGCCGGGAGAAAGAAAAGGATCTTTTTTAAGGGTGATTGTTTTACCAGCAAAGCAGTCCTTTGCATCGGCTTATTTTCTTTTGGGATCTCATACACAAGTTGCTGTAATTGCAGTTGCAATTTATTGTTGAATGATTGATGCCGAAGCCCGTCCGCTTCGTTCATGTTTATCTCTGCCTGCACAATTGTTTCCCCGAAATTCAAAAAGATATTTTTGCCAAAACGACGGAAAGAGCTGTAATTGATTCCCACCGGCAGCACCCTGAGCGGGATTTGTTCTTCCCATGCTTTGATCGCAAGTCGTGCTGTACCCTTTTTTAAAGGACGTAAATGCCATTCATTGATACATTTCCCTTCACTGAAAATGGTAACAAGACCTTCTTGTTTAAAAATATCAATACAATCTTCAAAGGTTTTATAATTCTCAGAAAGGTTTTCCACTCCTTCACTGGGTCTGTAAACCGGCAGTATCTTCAATGCTGTGAGCAAGCGGGTATAAAAAGATTTTTTAAAAACATCTCCTCTCGCCAGTGACCAGACAGGTCGCTCAAATAAAGTATCAAGGATAATAGAATCTAAGAAAGAGTTAGGATGATTGCAGGCAAGCAATAGCGGACCTTTTATTTTAAGTAGTTCCGGCTTATTGATGATGATCTTCCTGCAAAATATTCTGATAGCAAACCGGGCAGCTATTTTCAGGAAATGATAGAGCAATTTTACCTTTTGGGTGAATATAGCAATTATTTCAAATGAGCAGCCAGCCAAACCCCGGAATGAGTTGCGCAAAAGATGCTGTATCAAGTTGTTGCGGTGAACTACTCCCTTAAAAAACTCCCGGCCAATGACCCCGGACTCCAGACTTTTCTCATTATCTTTGCTGCCCCGAAATAAAACCCTCGGGATTAACAGATCATGTTTGAAAACAGCATTAGAAAACAATTAAACGCTGATGCACAGGAGTCTGCTTCCGCCGACCAGGCAGAAGTAGCTACAGCGACACTAACTGCACCTGTGGAAGTGGTACAAACCGCTCACGATGATTTCGACTGGAGTGTGGACAAACGTAATGTGATAGCTTACACCAGCGAAGAAAAAGAAAAATACCACAGTGTCTATGACAACACTTTTGTTCAACTGAATGATGGTGAACTGATCAAAGGGCTGGTGGTTGGACTTACTAAAACGGATGTTGTATTGAACATCGGTTTTAAAAGTGATGGGCTTATTTCCCTGAACGAATTCCGTGACATCCCCGGTCTGTCGGTAGGTGATGAAGTGGAAGTGATGGTTGTGGAAAAAGAAGACAGGGAAGGACACCTGAACCTGAGTCGCAGGCAGGCACGCATTACCCGTGCCTGGGAGAGGATCGTGGAAGTGCACAAAACTGGCGAAGTGATCACCGGTACAGTTACATCAAAGACCAAAGGTGGTTTGATCGTAGATGTATTTGGTATGGAAACATTCTTGCCTGGTTCGCAAATTGACGTAAAACCTGTAACTGATTACGATCAGTTTGTGGGCAAAACAATGGAGTTCAAAGTTGTTAAGATCAACGAGACGATCAAGAACGCTGTAGTATCACATAAAGCTCTTATAGAAAGTGATATCGAAGCACAGAGAGCAGAGATCATGAGCAAACTGGAGAAAGGCCAGGTCTTGGAAGGAACAGTGAAGAACATTACAGACTTCGGTGCCTTTATGGACCTGGGTGGTCTCGATGGATTGTTATATATCACAGATATTTCATGGGGACGTATCTCGCATCCTTCAGAAGTGCTGAAGCTTGATCAGAAGATCAATGTAGTGGTACTGGATTTCGATGATGAGAAAAAGCGTATCAGTCTTGGCCTTAAACAACTGACCCCGCATCCATGGGATGTGCTGGCAGAGAATATTGCTGAAGCTAACGTAGTAAAAGGTAAAGTGGTGAATATCGAAGATTATGGCGCATTCCTGGAGATCCAGCCAGGTGTGGAAGGATTGGTACACGTATCCGAGATCACATGGGCCAATACACCGATCAATGCCAAAGAGTTCTTCAAACTGGGAGATGAGCATGAAGCAAAAGTGGTCACCTTGGATAAGGGTAACCGCAAAATGAGCCTTTCTATCAAACAACTTTCGCCTGATCCATGGAGTGATATCGAATCCAAATTCGCAGAAGGAAGCCGTCATACAGGATTAGTGAAGAATATCACCAATTATGGTGTATTCGTAGAACTGGCGCCCGGAATCGGTGGTATGATCCATATCAGCGACCTGAGCTGGTTAAAACGTTTCAACCACCCTGGTGAGTACACGAAGGTCGGTTCTAATATAGATGTAGTGATCCTGGGTATTGATAAGGATAACCGCAAACTGCAATTAGGTCATAAGCAACTGGAAGAAGATCCCTGGAACACGTTGCAGGATACATTTGCTATCGGCACATTGCATGAAGGAACAGTGATCCGCCGTGATGATAAAGGCGCTGTCGTTCAACTGCCTTACGGGCTTGAGGGATTTGCCCCTAACCGTCATCTTACAAAAGAAGATGGTAAGAGCATCAGTGCGGATGAAACCGCACAGTTCATGGTGATCGAGTTTGACCGCAATGAAAAAAGGATCGTGGTTTCTCATACCAGGATCTGGGAGCAGGGTAAAGTAGAAGAAGTGGAAGCAGCTAAGAAAGAAGCAAGAGCTGAGTCAGAAACTACCCGGAAAGCGGTGAAAAATGTACAAAGCAAAGTTGAAAAGGCAACGCTTGGAGATCTTGGCGTACTGGCCGATCTCAAAAAGAAGATGGACAGCGGATCAGATGATGCTGCAGCTTCTGAAGTAGCTAAGAACGAATAATAAATTATTATTATTGGCAGTAATGATCCCTCCGCTTTTCGCGGAGGGATTTTTTTTTAATGATGTTGCTTATGGTACATTCTTTACTCAAAGTTCTCTACATGTTGACTCGCTTCCCCGCTTGATACTTTCTTTTTATATACAACAAGCGTAATTACAAAGTAAGTTTTATCTGGTATGTTTTTCGGATAGTTAAGATGTTCCTATTTAATAAATCCTTGTGTCCTGTGAATGGCTGGTAGCTGGAATGCTGCCTAATCAATCCTTAATTATTAAACTATACCAGTATGAAAAATGTTTTACGCACCCTAGCCTTTACTCTTCTTTTATCCGGCTCGGCACTTTATGTGAAGGCCCAATGCACCGTTTCTAACATAATGATCCAGAATATAAGAAATGTAGTGCCTGGACCCGGAACCTGTACCGTTACTTTCGATGCAAGCTTCCAGATCGAAAATAACAACGGTAATAAATTCATATTCATCCATGCATGGTTGCAGAGCCAGTATCCCAATTACTTTAACTGTGTCAACGGACATCCTTCTGGCAATGGTGCAATACGTTCACCCAGGAGAGCGGATCTCATAAATTCTTTTTTAAACATTGGGATCAATAATAATGTAACTCCCCCGGTTATTCTAACAACTTATCCCCCGGATAATTCGCAACCTATGACCACGGTGGCAAGTATTAGCAAAACTGTACAACCCGATGGATCAGCTATTTTTATTTTGCAGGGTATCACTACCACGGTACCGGTAAGTTGCGGAACACCTGTAGTAATTGTTGCCGATGTATGGTCAAGCCAGTCAGCTAACGCACAAGTGGCACACTGCGTTAACTGCGGCATCCGTCACTCAGCAGGCTATTTCAATGCTACGGGTCTTGTAAACTGCGGCACCCTGACTTATAACGCAACGCTGACAAATAATACTTCTGTTGCGATAGCAGGCAACTATCGTATATACGCAGATATCAATGGTGATGGTTATTTCAGTCCTAGTGTCGATACAATGCTCAGTGGACCAACTAACTTCAATATTGGTGCAGGAGCAGGCACTACGGCTCTTATCAGTGGTTCTGTACCCGTTCTGAATCGTAACCAGGGTTTATTCCTAGTGCTCACCCAAACCTCCGGAAGCGGATCAGGTGCTTCAAGGGCTGTTTATTTACCTTCCACACAGTGTAGTCCATTACCTGTGAACTTCCAGACATTTTCAGCAAGAAGGATCAATGGTACCAATGTTACGCTGAGATGGGAAACAGCGAATGAAATAAATAATCGCGGCTTTGCTGTGCAAAGAAATACAAATGGTACCTGGGAAACTATCGCCTTTATCAATTCACAGGCTCCTGATGGCAACAGCAGTTCGCTGCTCGCCTATAGCTTTACCGATATTAATGCAAGGAAGGATATCAGCCAGTACCGGATACAACAGGTGGACCTGGATGGTAAGACAAAGAACAGTGAGATCCGGACAGTGAAAGGAGAAGGCCAGGATGGCAAAACACTTGTTTATCCCAATCCTTCCAATGATGGTACAGTAAGGATCGTCTTTGCTGATCGGGATGGAGCTAAAAATGCAGCGCTGTCCGATATGTCAGGCCGGGTCATCCGTCAATGGAAGATCACAACGGGTAACACGATCGAAGCAACTGGATTATTACCCGGAGTTTATATGCTACGGATTGTTGAGGATGGCACAAGAGAGCAAACAGTGGAGAAGATCGTTGTTACTGGTCTTAAATAAAGAAAACACGTTCCTGGACGGTCACACGTCTGGAGAACAAATAGAATAGCAGGCTCAGGATAATTACCAAAAGGCAGTCCCCGGACTACCTTTTGGTATTTTCCCCAATGAAAACTGTTAGAAAAACTTGTAAATGTAGACAGGGAAATTTAGCTTTGGGCCTGAACCACACCAGGCGTCTCCATTATCTTATTCCGAATCTCCACTCCAATCTTTTACGGGGACCAAAATTATACTATCATCCTTTGACAAGTATAGATCGTTTGTTGTCTGATATCCTTTCACCCAGTGCTGCAAAACCTTTTTCATATCCTCCCTGAAACGGATCTTAATTTTTTTAGATCGGGCACGCTTGAACTGGTACTCATTTTACTAATAGTATACACCAGGCTTACCGGTGGTCCGATGAATGAATCATATTAGACCATGAAAAACCATTTTAAAGTGTAGGGATAGCCGCGTAATCTTTGTTTCAGCTGATTTTTTATGCTCAAAGGTTTACAGCTGATAACGGCCCCGCTTCGGCGGGGCTTTTTTTGATTAATGATGATCAAATTACTTCTTACAATTGCTTAATTTGAGCTGGAGATAAATGACCGTATGACTTCCATCGCTGAAAGGCTAAGAAATTTCCATCCTGTCCGCAAGGTCGTTTACTTTTTTGTCGGCTTATTTTCTTATCCTGGCCTGGCGGTCATCAATAAACTCAAAATATCCGGCACCGAGCATTTTAAAAATCTGCCAAGGAAAAAAGTTTTATTCGTAAGTAATCACCAGACCTACTTTGCTGATGTCATTACTTTTCTCCACATTTTTTGCTCGGTAAAATGGGGTAAACAAAACAGGCTCGGCATACCCTACTATTTGCTCAATCCATTTACCCGTGTCAATTATGTGGCTGCTGAAGAAACCATGAAAGGAAGTATTATCAGCCGGTTATTCTTACTGGCAGGTGGGTTAACTGTCAAAAGAACATGGAGGGCGGATAAAAAAGAAGTAAGAAGGGGGCTCGACCCTTCTGATACAAGAAAAATTTTAAGAGCACTTGATAATAATTGGGTGATCACTTTCCCGCAGGGAACCACCAAGCCATTTGCCCCGGGTCGAAAAGGCACGGCGATGATCATCAAACAGGTGAAGCCAATAGTGATCCCCGTGGTCATCAGTGGGTTTTGGAGGGCTTTCAATAAAAAAGGACTGAAGTTCAAAAAGAAAGGCTCCTTGTTATCTGTCACATTTAAAGCGCCTCTCCAGATCGATTATGATGCGCCAGCCGAGCATATCCTTTCACAGGTAATGGAAGCCATTGAACAAAGTAAAAAACATATGCTGATGGGAAAGCATCATTGGCAGACGGCGGATAAATAATCAGGAATCAGGAATCAGCAGGTGGAATTAGTCTTTTACAAAAAGCGCTTTTAACTCGGTAGCATCGGCTGGTTTTAATTTGCCTCCTAATATCAACCGGAGCTGGCGACGTCGCAGGGCCCCTTCAAACAATTTTTTTTCTTCTTCAGTTTCCGTTGTAAGCTGTGGTACTGGTCTGGGCTTCCGGTTAGGGTCAAGCGCTACAAAAGTATAATAGGCTTCGTTACTCTTGTATTTATATTGCTGGGTCAGGTCCTCGCCCCATACTTTTAAATGTACTTCCATAGAAGAATTGAAGGACCTTGTTAGTTTAGCTTCGATATGCACTACGTTGCCCAATTTTATAGGATTCTCAAAAGAAATATTATCCACCGAGGCAGTTACCACCGGCGCATTGCAATGTTTATGAGCTGAAAGTGCCGCTGCGATATCCATCCAGTACATCAAACGCCCACCCATCAGGTTGCCGAATACATTCGTATCATTGGGTAGTACGAGTTCCGTCATGATTGTGATACTCTCCGCTGCTTTTTTTGTATCCATTCATTTATGATTTCAGCAAAGGTAATGGGTTCAAAACAGGCAGCCCTAAGCCTCAAACTATTATCTTTGTTTCATTACAATTGCTATATGGAACCGCAACCCGGGATTTCTTTCGATAATACAGAGTTTGCCTTTCAATACAAATCTGATGAGCAATTAAAGAAGTCACGTTTCCTTTTTACCATGATGGGAAAACCCTGGCTTGTTAAGACGGGCATCAGGTTGGTACCCTGGTCGATCAGGGCAGGATTGCCAGTCAAAGGCCTTATCCGGAAAACGATATTCCAGCAATTCGTGGGTGGAGAAACGTTGGAAGAAACCGCTATGGTAGGTAAACGACTGGGAGAATATAATGTCCAGGTCATCCTTGATTATGGTGTCGAGGGTGGCGACGATGGTGAAAAGGGGTTCGATCATTCGACCAATGAGTTCATCCGGGTGATCAATTATGCCGCTACCCAGTCCCATATACCTTTCATGAGTGTTAAAGTAACCGGGTTCGCACGTACGGGTTTGCTGGAAAAAATGGATGTGATGATGCGTCAGGGAGAAGGAACTCTGATGAAACGCTATTTAAATGCTACCAACCAGCTAAGTGAAGACGAGAAAGAAGAGTGGCATAGGGTTCGGCACCGCATGATGCGCATTTGTCACACAGGCGCACAAAAAAATGTAGGGGTATTCGTCGACGCAGAAGAGACATGGATACAGGACCCGGTGGATGCTCTTACCGTGCTGATGATGGATACATACAATAAGAAAAAAGCTGTGGTGTATAATACGATCCAGCATTACCGGCATGACCGGCTGCAATTTTTAAAGGATAGTCATACATCTGCGGCAGAAAGAAATTTTATCCTGGGCGCCAAACTGGTAAGAGGTGCATATATGGAGAAAGAAAGAAGAAGAGCTGCTGAAAAAAATTATCCTTCTCCCATTCAACCAGATAAGGAAAGCTGTGACCGGGATTATAATGAAGGGGTGAAATATTGTATCGATCATATTGACCGGGTCTCCCTCGTTGTAGCCTCGCATAATGAATACAGTAACCTCTATGCCGCTCAACTGATGCAACAAAAAGGGTTGCCGTTGAATCATCCTCATATTCACTGGAGCCAGTTGTATGGCATGAGCGATAACATTACTTTCAACCTGGCGCATGCGGGTGCAAGTGTAAGTAAGTACCTGCCGTTCGGACCTATTAAAGATGTGATCCCATACCTTATGCGGAGGGCCCAGGAGAATACTTCAGTGAAAGGACAAACAGGCAGGGAATTGGGGCTGATCAAAAAAGAATTGCTCAGAAGGCATACCTGATCCCAGGCAGTGCAATAAAATACATCTGGCGTTGTCCCCATTTTCTTTATTCTGGTATCATTATTGAATTCTTGGCAAACTCATGTTCGATCGTAGCTTTTTTTCAACATAATACAATAAAACCCCTGCTGATGATGTTTGTTTAGTTCGGTACAGGCTTTCTTCTTATCCCACCTTTGATGTCCGACACTTGATGAGTTAGGTTCTAAATCTATCTGTTGACAAACCTTTTTAACAAATGCTACTGACCATAGCGCCGTTTGGTGAGTTTACAAAACTATTCCAGGTTTTGTTGCTGATCATTCTTCCCTTATTGGCTTTCTCTATGCTAGCCACCGTATTACTGCATTACGGTAAAAAAAGAAAGAAGGAGAGAGTTATGTGCGAGGAGAGCTTGCACACATATATTGCCGGGTCCTTGCCTGAGAATTTTTGTTATAAAACAAGCAATGGTGAATTCATTTACCTCGATCATACAGGTCTTTTAAAAGAATACCGGAACAAACTTTCTTATAGTCATGCCCGATATGCAGCATTGCAGCAGGATTTTAAAAGACTGGAGTCAGGTTTTTCAGGTCCACCTTATATAAATCGTATCTATTCTGATCATCCTCAAAAAATAAGTATGGAACATCCAGCAATTCACACAACGCATATGAATATCAGCGAGACTTTGCCCCCGCACAATGAGATCAAAGAAAATGAATACCTCCATGACCTGGTAGATGAAAAGAAAAAGCAAATTGAATTCCTGCAAAACCAGATAGATCTGCGTATCAAAAGCTATCATTATGCAGAGAAGGAAAAGGAAGAGATGAGACTGAAATGGGAAAGTTCGGAAGAGAAACGCAATAATGCAGAACAGGAGCTTGCCAACTTACAAGCATCCATGGAGGAAAGATCGCACCGGGTGGCAGAAGTTGAACAAATACTCCAGGCCAAACAGGAACAGGTCGTTTATATGGAAAATGTATTGCAGGAAGTCAAGGCTCAGAACGAGGTATTATGCGCAGGGGCATCAGATGCTGAGGATAAAAACAGGAGGCTTGAGCAAAAATTGGAAATAGAAGAAGCAAAGGTTGGCGCGATGGAACAAAAATTAATAGCGAATAAGCACTTACTCCGGCGTTTGTATAATGAATTCTCAGTCTGCCTGCAGGATGAAACAGCAGAGCCACAGGTAATAGCTCTGCGGCCGGACTATATCACTCATGAATGGCCTGAAAAATCCGCTTTAACGGAAGAAACAGCTGTTCAATGAATTCCTTAGAACCTCCTTTCGCTTTTCAGTAATGAGTGATACGCTATTGGGATCGTTTCTATTAACAGAATGCCCACAACAATGTGCATTCACTATTCACCATTGCCTGTTTTCCCTAACTTGCATTCATGCAGCAATACCTCGGACTTCTCAGGCATATTCTTGACACTGGTACGCATAAGACGGACCGTACCGGCACGGGAACACAAAGTGTATTTGGTTACCAACTGCGCTTCGATCTACAAAAAGGCTTCCCGCTTGTAACGACCAAGAAGGTTCACATGAAAAGTATCATTCATGAGCTGCTCTGGTTCCTGAAAGGAGAGACGAATATTGCTTACCTGAAAGAAAATGGGGTCCGTATCTGGGATGAATGGGCGGATGAGAACGGCGACCTGGGCCCGGTGTATGGAAAACAATGGCGTAGTTGGGAAGGGAAAGATGGAAAAGTGGTGGACCAGGTTAGCGAACTTATCGCACAGATAAAGAAGAATCCTGATAGCCGCCGTTTGATCATTAGCGCCTGGAATGTAGCCGAGCTGCCTGAAATGGTGTTAATGCCCTGTCATACGATGTTCCAGTTCTATGTAGCCAACGGAAAATTGAGTTGTCAACTATACCAGCGAAGCGCTGATGTTTTCTTAGGTGTTCCCTTTAATATTGCCTCTTACGCTTTGCTCACGAGGATGATCGCACAGGTTTGCGACCTGGAAGCCGGTGAATTCATTCATACTTTCGGAGATGTTCATATCTATAGTAATCATTTGGAGCAGGTGAACCTGCAACTGAACCGGACACCTTTCCCACTTCCAACGATAAAATTGAATCCTGCAGTAAAAAATATCTTGGATTTCAAATTTGAAGACTTCACACTGGAGAATTACCAGTCACATCCTGCCATTAAAGCTCCAGTAGCAGTATAGTAATGAGAAATAAGGAATAAGGAATCAGAAACGAGAAAGTAATGGAGCGGTGTCCTTTCCTTAATTTTGATGCATCATCTTTATTTATCATGATTATTTCTTTTGTAGTAGCTGCAGCCAATAACAACGGGATCGGAAAGGATGGCAAAATGCCCTGGCATCTTCCTAATGATATGAGGCATTTCAAGAATGTCACCTGGGGTATGCCCGTGGTGATGGGAAGAAAAACATTTGAATCGTTAGGGAAAGTGTTGCCCGGGAGAAAAAATATTGTCATCACCCGCCAGCCCGGTTGGAAAGTTGATGGAACCGTTGGTGTGAAGACCATCGAGGACGCTTTGTTCGTGGCAAAGGAAGCTGATGCAAATGAAGTGATGGTGATCGGTGGCGGGGAAATATACAAAGCACTTTTCGATAAGGCCAAGCGCATCTATATGACAAGGGTGGAAGCCAACCCGGAAGCAGATACTTTTTTTCCTGCGATCACTTCTAAAGACTGGCATTTAATGAGTCAACAGGACCATGAAGCGGATGAAAAGAATGCATATAACTATTCCTTCCAGGTATGGGAGAGGATATAAATCAGGAATAAGAAAGGAGGAATCAGAAATGAGAAAGTATGCAGCCTCCGGTTTTAGTCTTACCCTTACTCTTACACCAGTTTTGTAAATTTCTATTCCTTGTTTTCTATGTATTCCAGGTCCCGGCTAATAGCCAAATATCTTCGATACTATTTCACTGCCTCCAATGGGAGGGGACACGGCACACATTCTCCTTTTATTTTTGAATTCATCACGAAAGTACTCAACGATAAAAAAACCTACCCCGAATATGAAACAGTGGAGAACCTTCGGAATCGCTTGCTCACCGACAGAACAATGTTGAATATTGAAGATCTTGGTGCTGGCTCGTCTGTTTCTGCAGGCAAACAAAGAACAGTGGCTTCTATCGCAAAACACGCAGCCAAATCAAAAAAATACGGTCAGCTTTTATTCAGGATGGTCAAACATTACCGACCCCGGAATATTGTTGAACTGGGCACTTCCTTGGGCCTTACCACTTCTTATCTATCATTGGGAGATCGTTCTTCCAAACTGGTAACTCTTGAAGGCGCGGCAGAGGTCGCCGCCTTTGCTAAGAAGAATTTTGAGGAGCTTGGTCTTACAAACTGTTCTGTGATCAAAGGCGATTTCGATGACACTCTGCCTATTTGCATGGAAAGCCTTCCTTCCCTTGACCTTGTTTTCCTGGATGGTAATCATCGCCGCGAACCTACCGAACGATATTTTAGTCAGTTACTTCCTAAGATCCACAGTGATTCGATACTGGTCTTTGATGATATTTACTGGAGTCAGGGAATGGAAGAAGCGTGGAAATTTATCAAAGAACATCCTGCTGTTCGTTGCTCAGTTGACCTTTTCTTTATTGGTATCGTATTGTTCCGAAAAGAATTTCATGAAAAACAGCATTTCAGTGTCCGATTTTAAAAATCAGTACCTTCGGCCGCATATAAATAATTGATCTATCTACTTTATGACGATTGGCATTTTGAAAGAACCGGCCTATGAAACCAGGGTTTCCCTGCTGGCAGAAGCCGCTGCCACGCTTACCAAAAAAGGCATTACCGTTATTATAGAAAATGGGGCGGGTGAAAAGGCATTTTGCAGCAATGCAGATTATGAACAAGCAGGCGCTACCGTTAAAAGCAGGGATGAGGTTTTGGTTTCTTCCGATATCATATTGGCGATCCATGCCCTCGATCAATCTAACATTTTACATTTAAAATCTAAAATTGCAATTGGCGTATACCAGCCTTTGTTTAATCCCGATTCAGTAAAACAATGGGCACAATCAGGCCTTACAGTTTTTTCACTGGATATGCTGCCACGTACAACTAGAGCGCAGGCTATGGATGTGCTCAGCTCTCAAGCTAATATTGCGGGTTATAAAGCAGTGCTGATCGGAGCAGAATTATATCCTCGTTATTTTCCTATGTTCATGACAGCTGCAGGTAGTATTAAGCCTGCCAAAGTATTGATACTCGGTGCTGGTGTTGCGGGATTGCAAGCGGTCGCTACGGCAAGAAGGTTAGGCGCGATAGTGGAAGTTTTTGATACGAGACCCGCGGTGAAAGAAGAAGTGATAAGCCTAGGTGCAAAATTTATTGAAGTGGAAGGCGCTGCTGATGCTTCCAAAGCCGGCGGCTATGCGGTGGAACAGTCTCCCGAATTTATGCAAAGGCAAAAAGATAAGATCGCTGAAAGCGCAGCGAAAGCAGATATCATTATTACTACTGCACAGATACCAGGCAAAAAGGCCCCGATATTGATCACGGAGGAAATGATAAAGAACATGCGCAATGGTTCGGTGATCATTGATCTCGCTGCTGCAACGGGTGGTAATACACCGGTTACGAGGAACAATGAAACATTTTCCTACCACGGCGTCAGCATAATTGGTAACTCCAACCTGCAGGCTACTATGCCTTCTGATGCCAGTAAGATGTACGGGAAGAATATCCTGAACTTTTTACAGTTGATCCTTACCAAAGAGGGAGGAATAAATTTGAACTGGGAAGACGACCTGGTAAAAGGAAGTTGTGTGACGCATAACGGTGAAATAATCAATGAGAGGTTAAAATAATTATATGAACTCTTTTCTGAACTGGATAACCGCCAATCAACAGATCATCTACATTGTCATACTCATGATCTTCGTGGGTATTGAAGTGATTGGCAGGGTGCCAAGCGTACTGCACACTCCGTTGATGAGCGGCGCCAATGCCATTCATGGAGTGGTCATTATTGGGGCCATCATTGTGATGGGCAAAGCCGAAAGTGATAATTACCTGGCATTGATACTTGGATTTTTAGCAGTGGTAGTTGGGACCCTGAACGTGGTGGGTGGTTTTGTGGTGACGGATAGAATGCTCGAAATGTTTAAGTCAAAAAACAAATCCAAAGAATCAAGAAACAAATAAAGAGAGAAAAATTCAACGAGGAATAAAAGCTGCATTGACACGAACCCTTGTAATTTTTTATTTTGTCCTATTTATTTGATTCTTGTCTCTTGTGATTATAAAAACTATGGAACTTAATATACTTACGATCTGTTATCTGCTGGCTTCGGTAACATTTATTATCGGGTTAAAGATGTTATCGAATCCTGCTGCTGCAAGAAAAGGGAATTTGATAGCAGCATTTGGTATGACCATCGCTATCCTGGCTACTATTTTTTTATATAAGGAAGGCGGCCAGAGACTGGGCAACTATGGCTGGATATTCGGCGGCATTTTCATTGGATCTGTCATCGGCACCATGGCTGCCAAAAAAATAAAGATGACGGCTATGCCTGAGATGGTGAGTATGTTCAATGGAATGGGAGGAGCTTGTGCAGCACTGATCTCGATCGTTGAGTTCAATCATTTGAGTAAATTAATCATAGTTTACCCTTATCCGGAAGTTTATCCTTCTGAACTGACTGGGTTATTAGTAATTATTATTCTGGGATTGATAATAGGTTCTGTTTCCTTTGCTGGCAGTATGATAGCGTGGGGGAAGCTGAATGGTACTGTAAAGGATTTCTCCTTTAAAGGTCAGCATATTTTTAATATTCTCTTGTTAGTAGTAATCCTGGGTCTTGCAGTTTACCTGATCGGCTGGACACCCGCGAATTCCAAGATTATTTTTTACGCCATTCTCGCTTTGTCATTATTATATGGAGTATTCTTCGTTATGCCCATTGGCGGAGCAGATATGCCCGTGGTAATATCCTTGCTGAATTCCTTTACTGGTGTTGCAGCCGCCTGTGGAGGTTTTCTCTATGATAATAAAGTGATGCTGACGGGGGGTATCCTTGTTGGTGCAGCAGGTACCTTGCTTACTATTCTTATGTGTAAGGCAATGAACCGCTCCCTAACCAATGTACTCATCGGTTCTTTTGGTGGTGGTAATGCGGCAGCCGATGCTACTGGTGCCAAACAACAAGGTAATTATAAGGAAATATCATTGAGTGATGCAGCCGTGGTAATGGCCTATGCGAATAAAGTGATCATCGTTCCGGGTTACGGGTTAGCCGTTGCACAGGCGCAGCATGCTTGTCACGACCTGGAAAAATTACTGAACGATAAAGGTGTTGATGTAAAATATGCTATCCATCCGGTGGCGGGCCGTATGCCCGGACATATGAACGTATTGTTGGCCGAAGCAGATGTCAGCTATGAAAAGCTCAAAGAGATGGAAGAAGCCAATGAAGAATTCCCGACAACAGATGTGGTTCTGATATTGGGCGCCAATGATGTGGTGAATCCTGCTGCTAAAACAGATCCTTCTTCTCCTATATACGGGATGCCGATCCTGGATGTTGAACTGTCCAAACTAGTCATCGTAAATAAAAGAAGCATGAAACCGGGTTATGCCGGTATCGAAAACGACCTTTTCTTCAGGAAGAAAACATCCATGCTTTTCGGTGATGCGAAGAAAGTGCTGCAAGACCTTGCTGGAGAGATAAAGAATTTATAGTTTGTAGTTTGTGGTTTGTAGTTTTATACAGTGGAAATCCCATTACAGTTACTGGAATCTCTTAAAAGCGTAGAAAGTTTCGATAAGAAAACTTTTGAAGAACTGCATAATTCAGGTGAGCAGGTAACTTCTATACGATTAAATCCTGCTAAGCCATCTAAAATCGAAAATCTAAGATCTAAAATTCCATGGTCTGAGACAGGTTATTACCTTGAGGTTCGTCCTTCCTTCACCTTCGATCCACTTTTCCACGCCGGTTGTTATTATGTCCAGGATGCCAGCAGTATGTTCCTGGAACAGGCATTGAAACAAACTGCCGATCTTTCAAAACCATTGAAAGTACTTGACCTCTGCGCCGCCCCCGGGGGAAAGTCAACACATATACAGTCTCTCATTTCAAAAGAGAGTTTGCTGGTAAGTAATGAAGTGATCCGTTCAAGGGCTAATATTTTAAAAGATAATATCATAAAATGGGGCTGTGAGAATGTCGCTATAACCAATAACGATCCTAAAGACTTTTCAAAGCTGGAGAACTATTTTGATGTCATTGTAGTGGATGCTCCCTGCAGCGGCAGCGGACTGTTTCGAAAGGAGCCCGAAGCAATTGAAGAATGGAGTCAGAATAATGTTCAGTTGTGTTCACAAAGACAGCAAAGGATATTAGCTGATGTCTATCCTGCTTTAAAAAAAGATGGCATATTGATCTATTCTACCTGTTCTTATTCACAAGAAGAGGATGAAAAGATTGCAGACTGGTTGTTAAGTGAGTTTCCTTTTGCTTATTGCCCATTGTCTATTCAACCTGAATGGGGAGTGGTGGATACCGGTAACGGCTACCGTTTCTGGCCCGATAAGTTAAAAGGCGAAGGCTTTTTTCTTGCCTGTTTTAAAAAGAGAGATGGTGAGACTGGGTCTTTGGTAAAAAGCAGGAAGGTTCATGGAACACTTACTAAAAAAGAAATAGAACTAACTGGAAAATGGATGAGCAGTGAAGGAAAATCGTTTGTAAAGCATATCGACACAGTATATACATGGCCTGAACAATTGGCAAACGACCTCTCTTTTTTACTGGAGAATTGTAAGGTTCTTTATTCCGGGA
Organism: Chitinophagaceae bacterium; assembly: GCA_035526625.1. Taxonomy (GTDB): domain Bacteria; phylum Bacteroidota; class Bacteroidia; order Chitinophagales; family Chitinophagaceae; genus JJ008. Next base: position 9,695 of record DATLCB010000051.1, on the reverse strand, counting down.
CACTCGCAGGCGAAATAATGCGGGATAAATTAATTCCCGATCATGCGCTCGCCATGAGCCGTCTTGTATTGTCATCAATTGGAAGGATCGAACTGGATAATGAGCAGACCATTCAATACCTGCAGCGTAGGAATATTGAGCTGGAAGGAAAAACAACAGGCTGGCAACTGGTAACCTACAGGGATCATCCGCTGGGCTGGGTGAATGTTTTACCCAACAGGGTGAATAATTACTATCCCAAAGAGTTAAGGATCTTAAAAGACAAGTGAAACAGCAAGCGGCATTAAAAAAAATCTGCATCTTTGCATTTTAAATCTAGTCTTATGAGGAAGCTTTTATTCCTGGCCCTTATTTTCAGCGTACACTCAGCAGGGGCACAAAAGAATGAACTGATCATAAAAAGCAGTGATAAGGGGCTTTACCTGGACCATAAAGTGATCGCAAAAGAAACCTACTACTCACTCGGTCGTTTTTATAATCTTCATCCCAGGTCCATAGCATCTTTCAATAACCTCGATATGAACAAAGGGCTCAATATCGATCAGCGGATCAGGATTCCTTTGCTGGACACAAATTTTACACAAAAGAATAATACAGGTATTCCGGTCTATTACAAGGTGGGGGACAATGAAGGATTAATGACGGTCAGCCGGAAAAACAAAGATGTATTACTCGTTAACCTGCGTTCCTGGAACCATCTCAGTAGTGATGAATTGAAGAAGGATTCAAAGATCATTGTAGGCTTTTTATATAATGCTACCTCTGGTGTTGCTGTCCTTCCCGAAAAAGTTAAAAATGCGGACCCTGTTGTAAATGCGGGGGAGAAGAAAGATCCTCCTCCCGCTGAGGAGATCACTAAAAAGGAAGTTGAGAAAATAGCTAAAGCAGAGATAAAGGAGGAAAAAAAGGAAGAAAAGAAGAACCCTCCTTCTGTAGTAAAAGAAATAAGAAAACCTTCGATTGAGGGGCAAGGCTATTTCAAAAATAATTTTGAAAAACAGGTAAAAGCTTCACCGGCTTCAAAAGATGAAACCGTGACCTCGGGTATCTTTAAAACACTCAGTGGATGGGAAGATGGAAAATATTATCTACTGATCGATAAAGTGGCGCCGGGGACGATCATCAAGGTCATCAATCCTACCAATAACAAAGCGGTGTATGCAAAAGTGCTGGGTGAAATGAGTGGCATCCGTCAAAATGAAGGGTATAATATCCGGATCAGTAATGCGGCTGCTTCAGCACTGGAGATCGCGGAGCAGGATAAATTTATCGTCAAGGTAAATTATTAGGTGAGTGTATTAGGATCGGTAGCCCCTTAAAAATTCCTCTGCCGTCATTTTCTTTTTGCCTTCCAACTGTACTTCCAGCAGGTGTAGATAACCATTGGTACAGGCGAATTTCAAAAAGGACTTTCCATCAGTTTCATATTCGCCTTCAGTATGTGCAGGAACCCGGATCTCTTTTTTCGCTTTATAGATCTTCAGCATTTTTTCATTCAGGATCGTAAAGGCTGCAGGATAGGGGCTTAATCCCCTGACAAGATCATACACTTCTTCTACAGGCTTGCTCCAATTGATAAGACAAGTATCCGTATGGATCTTTGGCGCATGTTTGATCTTCACCCCCGCATCGCGGTTAATTTCCTGCGGGATCTCATGAATAGTTCCATTCGCTAATTCTTTTACGGTTCTTACTAATAGCCGGGCCCCGATCTCTTTCATTGTATCATGCACCGTTCCCGCTGTATCTTCCTCTTCAATAGAAAAACTTTCCTGGAGTAAAATATCACCTGTGTCTATCTCGTGCTTCAATTTGAAAGTGGTAACGCCGGTCTCATCCTCCCCATTAATGATCGCCCAATTGATAGGTGCTGCTCCCCGGTATTGCGGCAAAAGACTTCCATGAAGGTTAAGGGTTCCCATCGGCGGCATGTTCCAAACTATTTCAGGCAGCATGCGGAAAGCTACGACGACCTGCAGATCTGCATTTAACGCTCTTAACTCTTCTAAAAATTCAGGATCTTTTAATTTCTGCGGCTGCAGGATCTTTAATTCAAGTTCGACTGCATATTTCTTTACAGGACTTTCGGTAAGCTTCATGCCACGCCCGGCAGGTTTATCAGGAGCTGTAATGACTCCGACTAGATTGCATTTTGCTTTTACCAGTGCATCCAGCGAAGCCACCGCAAATTCCGGTGTGCCCATGAACACTATCCGCAATGATTGATATTTCTCCATTGTTGCGAAGTTAATCCAAATGAAGTGCTATCTCGGCCTGGTGTATTTGACATTATTAAGCAATAACCCGTCTGCAATATCGTAGCTGATATTATACCCCATGAATCCCGACCAATAAGGAGTGGGTAATTTATATTTATTGGAAGCTATATTCATATTAGTGGTATAATCACCCAGAGTAGCTGTTAAAGCCTGGTAAGCCATCACCTTTTCACTTGCTAGATTCTGGTTGAATACTTTTTTAGCAGGGTCACTTCCATCAAAATGGCCTCCTAATATAGAACTGGAAGTAAGAAAAGTTGCATCCAGTTTGGTCAGGAATTTTTTCATGACCATATCGTTCTGGATGGAGTAAGCTTTCAACTCACCCCAGGGCGCTTCCGGTACGGCATCGATCAGTCGTTTTACCCAATCGACAGAAGCTCTTTCCGCCGCTTCCACTGCCTCTTTGTTATACTGACGAGTCGAGCAATCTTTATTCAATGTCTCATGCGGTACATGACCGTTATAAGGTTTAGCATAAATGCCTGTATAGAGGTTCAATTTTTTTCTTTCTTCCGCAGGAACATCAAACCAGATAGGGATCGTCGCCCCTCCTTGCTGCATATACAGGTTCACCCAATTTGAATGCGAATAGAAATCCTGGATGGCATGAAGACTGGCCCCGATGATATTATACAGTACGATCAGCCGGAAACCAGGCTCGGTCATCCCTGGTGCTGAATATTTTTTCAGTGCATTCTTTGTGTTCTCAAAAATGCCCGTCCAATTCTTTTCCAGGTCGGCTATGCTGAACACAGCATCAAAATGTAAAAAGTCATAGGAGTTATTGCTGCGAAAACGAAGCGCCTGGATACCCATATTATTCAGTTCTTCATTGGGCATGTTCAACACTGCGAGGAAATCTGTGAGGTAGTTGGAGACCTGTGTCGCCAGCCGGGCATCGGCAGAAAAGCCATTCGCCACCATTGCTTTTCGCGTTGCTTCAGCATGCCACCAGGTATCAAAGGCAATAGCTTTCCGGGTAGAACCAAGCAGAAAGAAGGAGAAAAGAATGATCATCCTCCAGGGTCTTTGTAATGTGATGGACATAAGCAGTGTTTTAACTAAAGTTAGGATAAGTATTTGTCAACCGGCAAATAGTGAACTTTAGTCAGGACTCCTCAGTCGAAATCGTCGTAGAGTAAATACTTTTTCCGTATTTGTTTGAATTCATTCAGTTTGGGTTCCCAGCTTTTTCTAATTTCTTCTTCACTGGTTCCATTTTTTACCTGTTGCCATAGTTCGTTGTTCCCCGCGAGTTTATTGAAAAAAGATTCTTCCATCTTGCCCGATTTAGGTATGATAAAGAATTTTTCTTTGTCAGGGAATAATTTATAAGCCTCCAGCAACCATTTCAACTGCACTTTATTATCAACTTTCTTCAATACTTCTTCGGGGCTGCCGCTAAGGTCCCATCCATAACAAAGCTGGCCGTAGAGTTTGGAATTTTTAGCTCCTTCGTTTGGGTTAGGTGTAAAGGAATAAAGATCTTTTGGCAGGGAAGGATGACCGAATACCTGGAATGGCTTGTCCGTCCCGCGGCCCTCACTCAAGACGGTCCCTTCAAAGAAACAGGTGGAAGGGTATAAATAAATGGATTGTATGTTGGGAAGATTAGGTGAAGGTTTCACCGGCAACACATATTTCGTCTTGTGATCATAGCCCTTGCACTTGATCACCTGGAAATGAAAAGGAGTATCGGCTGAGTTCTGTGCTGTCTTATAATAAGCATACGTAGCATTGGCTCTTTCACTCAACCAATTTTCCCCGGCGATCATAAAAGCATATTCAGCCACTGTCATCCCGTATACGATGGGAACAGGTTGACGGCCAACAAAGGAACGGTATTTAATATCCAGCACGGGCCCATCAACATAATGGCCATTTGGATTGGGCCTGTCCAGTATCATCAATGGTTTTCCCAGCTCCATTGCTGCTTCCATGAATTCTTCCAGCGATGAAATAAACGTGTAGAAGCGAACGCCTACATCCTGTATGTCGAAGATCAGTATGTCGACATCTTTTACATCTTCAGCGGAAGGGCGTCTTTTTGATCCGTATAAAGAAACAACAGGAATACCTGTTTTTGTATCTGTATAGTTACCTACTTTTTCCCCGGCATCGGCATTGCCACGGAAACCATGTTCTGGCCCGAAGATGACTTTGATATCGATACCAAGACTTCTCAACGTATCTACAAGGTGTGTAGTACCCACCACCGAGGTTTGGTTTGCAAAAATGCCAACTGTTCTTCCTTTGATAAGCGGCAGGTAAACATTGATCCTGTCTGCCCCAGCCAATACTTTATCCCCGGCGATCTTTAAAGAAGAAGTTTGAGCAGCACAATTGATCGTTATTGCAAAAGCAAGAAATAAATATAGTGTTTTATATGATCTCATAATTAGAATTAACAGGTACGAAAAATACTGAAAATATATAGTTAGACAGGTCTGAATATTTGAACGGTTGCATGCATGTTTTTGCTACCTTGCAGCCCTGTTTTTATTTTTTAATTTATAAACAAGGCAATAATGGCGCAGGTAAAGAGCGGGGATAAAATAAAAGTGCATTATCATGGTAAATTGACATCAGGCGAAACTTTCGATTCTTCCGAAGGACGTGATCCGCTGGAGTTCGAGGTAGGGAGCGGTATGGTGATAAAAGGATTTGATGATGGCGTAACAGGTATGACAGTTGGCGAGAAAAAGACGGTCAATATTCCTTACGACGAAGCCTATGGCCCAAGGAATCCTGAAATGGTGATAGAGATGCCGAAGGAAAGATTCCCTGCTGATATGGAGCTGGAAATAGGTACACCTTTAATGATGAGTGATGGACAAGAGCAGCAGTTCCAGGTGACCATCGTTGAAATAAAAGAGAACACAGTAATGCTGGATGCGAATCATCCTCTGGCCGGGCAGGACCTTGTCTTTGACCTGGAATTGGTGGAAATAGTGGGTGGGAAACCATTGATCATAATGCCGTAAATAGTTTATAGTTTATAGTTTGTGGTTTGTAGTTGTTTAACTGCAAGCCACTTTCTTTTTAGTATATTACATCCCCCAAAAGAAAAATATGTTTGACAACTACCAATTCACGGCTGCAGAGAGATTCATGAGGTATGTGCAGGTGGATACACAAAGCGACCCGCAGTCATCTTCCCATCCCACCACAGAAAAACAAAAGGAGCTGAGCAAAATACTGGCAGATGAGTTGAAGAAAATGGGTATTGCTGATGCACACATGGATGAGTGGGGGTATGTGTATGCAACTATTCCCTCTACCACAAATAAAAAAACACCCGTGATCTGTTTCTGCGCACACGTGGATACAGCGCCTGATTGCAGCGGAACTGGAGTAAAACCCATCCTTCATGAAGATTACCAGGGACAGGATGTCATTTTACCTGATGATAGGTCGCAGGTATTACGGCTGAGTGAATATCCTTATCTTAAAACACAAATAGGGAATGATATCATCACGGCATCGGGTATTACCTTGCTGGGTGCTGATGATAAGGCAGGTGTCGCGGAGATCATGGACCTTGCGAATTTTTTAATGATCAATAAGCATATCAAACACGGTGAAATAAAGATCCTTTTCACACCAGATGAAGAAGTGGGTAAAGGAACGGCTAAAGTGGACCTCAAAAAATTAGGAGCCGATTTTGGTTATACGCTCGATGGAGGAGATGCGGGTTCACTGGAAGACGAGACCTTTAGCGCTGATGGGGTGCAGGTTGTAATACATGGAGTGATCGCCCATCCCGGTTATGCAAAAGGAAAGATGATCAATGCAATGAAGATCGCCGGTGAGATACTGGCCGCTCTGCCGAAAGACAGACTATCACCGGAATCGACGGAAGGCAAAAGAGGTTTTATACACCCGGTACGGGTAGAAGGGATCGCGGAAAAATGCACGATCGATTTTATCATACGTGATTTTGAAACAGCCGGTCTTGAAAAGAAAGAAGATTACCTGAGAACACAGATCGAAGAAAGATTGCGGACCTATCCCAAAGCTTCTTTCGAATTCCATGTGACGGAACAGTACAGGAATATGAAAGAAGTGCTCGAGGTCAACTCACATGTCGTTGAATATGCCAAAGAAGCTATTGCGAGAGCAGGGCTTACGCTCAAAATGGAAAGCATTCGGGGGGGTACTGACGGGAGCCGTTTATCTTTTATGGGCCTGCCCTGTCCAAACCTCTTCGCCGGTGAACAGGGTATTCATTCCAAACTGGAGCATATTAGTGTCCAGGATATGAATAAAGCCGTAGAAACAATGGTGCATCTGGCGATGGTCTGCGAAGAAAAAAGTTAGACAAACATTTTTTCACGGGGACCTGACCCCAGGTTTTCAAGAGATTGCTTCGCTTCTTATTGTCTCAGACGAACTTACGGTCACCCGATAGCTATCGGGTTTGAAATAATATTTTACCACAGATAGCACAGATTAAATACACACAGATTTACACAGTGTTATCTGTTATTCGCCCTGTCTAATTTCAAACTATACCATAACCTGACATTTCTTAAATTACATTCTAAATAATACTATTATGAATCTTGCAGATTGGATCTCCGAATACTGGTGGGTCATTGTTGCAGTGATCATTTTTTTCGGATCATTGTTCACCATCAACCAGGGGTATATTGGTGTCATCACCATGTTCGGAAAATACCGGAGGGTTGCCCGCCCGGGTTTGAACATGAAGATACCTATCCTCGAATCGGTGATGCGTAAAGTGTCCATACAGAACCGTTCGGTTGAATTGGAATTCCAGGCGGTAACGGCCGACCAGGCCAATGTGTATTTCAAAAGTATGCTGCTATATTCTGTGCAGAATGCAGATGAGGAGACGATAAAGAAGGTAGCATTCAAATTCTTTGCAGACAAGGACCTGATGCAGGCCCTGATCAGAACCATCGAAGGGAATATCCGTTCTTTTGTTGCCACCAAAAAACAGGCAGAGATACTTGCGCTTCGTAAAGAGATCGTAGAATATGTAAAGACGGAGATAGATATGCAGTTGGAGACATGGGGCTACCATTTGCAGGACCTGCAGATCAATGATATTACGTTTGATAAAGTGATCCTTGATTCAATGAGTAAGGTCGTTGCATCCAACAACCTGAAAGCAGCAGCCGAAAATGAAGGACAGGCACTGCTTATTACTAAAACAAAAGCTGCGGAAGCAGATGGTAATGCTACCAAGATCGCTGCAGAGGCAGAAAAAGAAGCCGCTCGTCTTCGAGGCCAGGGTGTGGCGCTGTTCCGCCGGGAAGTAGCTGCGGGTATGTCCGAAGCAGCCGAGCAAATGAAGCAGGCAAATCTCGACACTAACGTTATCCTCTTCAGTATGTGGACAGAAGCGATCAAGAATTTTGCAGAGTATGGCAGGGGTAATGTGATATTCCTCGATGGAAGCCCCGATGGTATGGAAGGTACAATGAAACAGATACAGGCGCTGATGGTGAAACATGCGGGCGCTAAAGAATAGTTGTGTGGTTGTCTTGTGGAGAGTTGTCTTGCCGAGGCAACGAGGGATCTAACTTCAGGTTCTCCTTCGTCGGAATGACAACAAAATCGTTTTACATCTATAAAGAGGTTTAGAATAATTGGAAACAATTTTTTAAACCTCTTAACTTTTATAAATACGCTGCAGGGCTTTTAGTTAAAGAACTCTAAAACTTCCCCTGCTCATACAACGTGGCATTATTTTTCTCGTTCAAGCAAAACAAATAAGAATAACCCAACCAGTTGATTAAGGTTATTCAGAATTGTTAATAAGAGCACAAACGCTTATCTCATGTCAACACTTACTTTTACACCTAAAGAACAAAAACTATGATCGACCTTTTACAGATCGCCGACAGTTTGCAACAAGCTACCAAGTTTGTTTCCGGGGACACTAATCACGACGGACACTTAAGTTTCTTTGAATTGCTGAAAATGGGAGGATGGATCATGATCCCTCTTGCTATCATGCTCCTGCTGGCGGTGTATGTATTTGCGGAAAGGACCATTGCTATCCGTAATGCAGCCAAGATCGATGATAATTTCATGAACATCATCCGGGATAATATCGTAAGCGGCAATATCACCGCCGCCCGCAATTTTGCGAAGAATAATAATACACCTGTGGCCCGTATTATTGACAAGGGGATACAGCGTATTGGCAAGCCACTTGATGGCATCGAAAAAAGTATGGACAATGTAGGTGAACTTGAAATGTATAAGCTGGAGAAAAATCTTGGTGTGCTTTCAGTCGTCTCCAAAGCGGCCCCTATATTCGGTTTCGTGGGTACGCTGGTGGGTTTGATGCAATTGTTCTCCCGCATCAACTCTTCCAATGAATTTGAAGTGGGTACCATCGCGGGCGGTATCTATACCAAACTGATTACTTCTATCACCGGCCTGGTGATCGGTTTGGGTGCATACCTGGCTTATAGTTACCTGAATACGCAGATCGATAAGACTTCCAACAAAATGGAAGCCGCATCCGCAGATTTCCTTGACATACTCCAGGAACCTACCCGCTAAACTATCCACCGAATGAAATTCAGAAAAAAACATAAAGGAGAAGCATCAGAAGTCTTTACCGATTCGCTGAATGATATCCTCTTCATATTACTCATGTTCTTCCTGATCGTGGCAACGCTGGCCAATCCCAATGTAGTGAAAGTGGGGCTTCCCAAAGGAAGCAAAGACACGAAAGCTAAACAGGATATCATGGTCTCTATCGATAAGAACCAGCAATATGCTATTGGCAATAAGAAAGTCCCCGCACATATGTTCGATTCCCTTTTATCGCAGGAGATCCGTAAATACCGGGCTTTGAGAGATACACCTGTCGTGGTGATCAATGCCGATACTTCCGCTTTTTATGGGGAAGTGTTCAGGGTGATGCGTATTGCTAAGAGGGATTCGGCGAAGGTGGTAGCGAGGATAGAACAGTAACAAGTCTATAGTTTGTGGTTGGTAGTTTGTAGTTAGCTTACTATGGTAAAAGACGCTTCCGTTATTGGGGATTATAACTACAAACTACTAACTATAAACTACAAACTGCCTTCAACATCCTTTCCTTTCCCTGCGTATCCTTTTTCAATTCAGTATTATATCCCTGTTGCTTAAAAGTATCTGTTGCAGCTTTGCCAAGGTCCTCATGTAGCTCACAATAGATCACTCCGCCTGCATGTAAATGTTCTTTACCGAATGTAGCAATGGCTTTATAAAATATCAGCGGATCATTATCGGGAACGAATAAGGCTATATGCGGTTCGTATTCCAGTACATTCTTTGCCATCGTTCCTTTATCTTTTTGTGGGATATAGGGCGGGTTACTGACTATGATGTCTACCTGGGGCAATTGTTTGCGTTGCTTTTCGTCCAGGAAGTCAAGGCCAACAAAAT
>DATLCB010000050.1:0-7168 GCA_035526625.1 Chitinophagaceae bacterium | reverse complement strand
GTCAATAGACATAAACCCGACGGGTGCATTTACATAAGAGGTCCAGTTTTCCTTGATGAGATCCAGTATGATAAGCCTGGTATTAGTGGGTAAAAGTGATAATAGCTTCTCCCTGTTCTGCAAAGGGAAGTCACCTGTTGCATAGATCTCCGGGTGATCCTTATATCCCTGCGTTTGCGGCATACCTTCGCCCGAATCAAATCCCAACACTTTTATTTCTATATCGAGAATGCGTTGAACCTTTAAAGCATAAAATGCCATGGCCATTAACCCACGCCCATTTGCTACGCCAAACTCAATGACAGATATTTCCTTTACTCCCAATTTTTTTGCTCTGGCTGCTGCCTCATATACCCCATACGCATAATGGGGCAGCCGATAATTATCATACTTTACTCTGGCTTTAACCCCTCCAAAAAGAAAAGATAACGAGGAGAGTAAGTTGAGATGCAGGGGATAGGATAATCTTGACCTGATTAAATTGATCGGGTATTGTAGTTTAGACATCATGATCGGTCGAAAAATTTAAGATTGAGGCAGGAATGATTAAAGGCCCGTATAATTATGAGGTGTTATTTTTTTGAGTTCTTTTTTGATCTCATCTTTTATTTTGAGGCCATCGATGAATTGATGAATACCTTTTTTATCGATAGTATTATTACCTCTTGTAAGATCTTTTAAAGCTTCATAAGGGTTAGGATAGTTCTCTCTCCGCAAAACCGTTTGGATTGCTTCCGCTACAACAGCCCAGTTATTATCGAGGTCGTCGTATATCTTAGCATCGTTCACTACGAGCTTGGCTAAACCTTTTTCGATAGAACGGAACGCAATCAGTGTGTGCGCAAAAGGCACTCCTATATTCCGCAATACAGTAGAGTCGGTGAGATCTCTTTGAAGCCGGGAGACTGGTAATTTGGAAGCCAGGAACTCGAATATTGCATTGGCCATTCCCAGGTTGCCCTCTGCATTCTCAAAATCAATAGGGTTTACCTTATGCGGCATGGCCGATGAACCCACTTCTCCTTTCTTTGTTTTCTGTTTGAAGTATTCCATCGAAACATAACTCCATATGTCCTTAGAGAGATCGGTCAAAATATTATTGATACGCTTCATGCAATCGAAATGCGCCGCCAGATTATCATAATGTTCTACCTGCGTGGTATGTTGCTGGCGGTTCAATCCTATATGTGATACGAACTCATTGGCCAGTTTAGCCCAGTCTATTTTTGGGAAGGCGATATGATGGGCATTGAAGTTCCCTGTTGCGCCGCCAAACTTACCGGTAAAAGGGATACCGATGAATTGCTCGATCTGGTTGTCTATCCTTTCTACAAAGACCATGATCTCTTTTCCCAGCCGCGTTGGGCTTGCGGGCTGACCATGTGTATGCGCCAACATGGGAATATCCTTCCATTCCTTTGCCAGCATCTTTAATTGTGTATTGAGATTTAAAAGACCCGGCAGGTATTCATATTCTATCGCATGTTTCCAGGAAAGGGGAATAGCGGTGTTGTTAATGTCCTGCGATGTTAATCCAAAATGCACCCATTCTTTTGCTTCTTTACCACCTGACTTTTCCAATTCATTTTTTAGAAAATATTCGACAGCTTTGACGTCATGGTTGGTGGTGTATTCGATCTGCTTGATCTCCTGTGCATCTTCAAGTCCAAAATCCTCCATTAGTTTTTGAAGATGTTTATTGCATTTGCCGGAGAGTTTGAAGAATTTCTTTTTTTCCAGGAAAAGCAGGTACTCGATCTCTACCCAAACCCTGTACTTCATCAACGCATATTCAGAAAAGTATTCATCGAGATGCTGAACCTGTTTGCGGTAACGGCCATCAATGGCAGAAATGGAGGAGAGTGCAGTCAGTTCCATGAGTTGGTTTTAGAAATGCCTTTGTCTTTACCTTTGCCACGCAAAAATAACCTAATTGGAGAAGATTCGTGTTGGCATTGTGAATTACCTGAACACTAAACCGTTAATGTACGGGTTGGAGAAGCCATCTATAGCAGCTAAGATTGAATTGATCGGTGATTATCCTTCAAGGATAGCAGAAATGCTATTGAGCGACGAAATAGATATCGGTCTTGTACCGGTGGTAGTATTGAAAAAAATGCCTGTTTACCATATTGTCGGCAATCATTGCATTGGTGCAGAGGGAGAGATAGCGTCGGTGGCATTGTTCAGCGAAGTACCTGTACACGAGATTAAAAAAGTTTACCTCGATTACCAGAGTCGTACATCGGTACAATTGCTGAAATACCTGATGCGTGAATATTGGGGGATCGATCCTGAGATAGTGGATGCAAAAAACGAGGATTACCGGGATGAGATTAAAGGAACAACAGCTGGACTTGTGATCGGCGACCGGGCATTTGAGCAACGTAAAAGATCTACTTTCATATATGACCTTGGATCAGAATGGCGGGCCATTACCGGGATGCCATTTGTTTTTGCAATATGGGCAAGTAAAAAGCAACTCCCGGATGAATTCATTAAAGAGTTCGACGCCGCTAATGCAATGGGCCTTGCGTATATTGATGAGATCGTCGCTACAGCCAATTTTGACTTGTATGATCTCAAAAAATACTATACACTTCACGTCAGCTACGCATTAGACGCAAGAAAGAGACATGCATTGGACCATTTCCTCAGCCTGTTAAGATAAAACAATGTGGGAAAGAAAGAAAGCTTCACTTTTATGCAATGTACCAGATTGTAATTTTCACGCAAAGAGCTAAAGCAGATAAATGCAAGGAGAGTCAACCTACACTGCTTTAAAGCAAAAAACCTGCTTTGATACTTATCTTTTTGCTCTCCAAAAGCCCGAATCAGCTATTTTTGCGTCCTCATAAAACAAGACATGAAAGTAGTCATTTTTGCAGGTGGATTAGGTACGCGGATATCGGAAGAAACCGATATCCGTCCCAAGCCGATGGTGGAAATTGGAGGTAAGCCCATCCTCTGGCACATCATGAAGATCTACAGCCATTATGGTTTCAATGAATTTATCATTTGCCTTGGCTATAAAGGATATGTAATCAAGGAATATTTCATGAATTATTTCATTCACAATTCGGATATCACTGTTGACCTGGCGGGCAATAAGATGGAGATCCATGGCAGCCGTGCAGAATCATTCAAAGTCACCCTTGTTGAAACAGGTACAAATACAAAAACCGCAGGCAGGCTTCAACAGGTGAAAAAATATATCGGTAATGAAGACTTCCTGCTTACTTATGGCGATGGAGTCAGTGATGTTGATATAACGGAACTGGTCGCTTTTCATAAAAAACATAATAAGATCGCTACCGTAACCGCTGTACAACCCGATGCACGATTTGGAGGGATGGATATCGCAGCCGATGGAATGGTGAATGAGTTCAGGGAAAAATCAAAAGAAGATGCACAATGGGTAAATGGAGGATTCTTTGTCCTCAAACCAGACGTATTCAAGTACCTTGATAAAGATATGACGTCTGTAATGTGGGAAGACGAACCGCTAGAGCAACTGACAGCCGATAAGCAGATGCTGGCCTATAAGCATAAAGGCTTTTGGAAATGCATGGATGCATTGCGTGACAAAATAGAATTGAACGAATTATGGGATGCCGGAAAAGCTCCCTGGAAAACATGGAACTAATATGCGGATATTGATCATTGGAAACCTCGGCTATATCGGGCCCATCGTTGCAAAACATTTCAGGTCCACTTACCCCGACGCTTTTTTAGCCGGTTATGATATCGGTTACTTTATTCAGAACAACACATTCAACGGCGTTGCGGGTGATACTTTATTGGATGCCCAATACTTTGGAGATGTCCGGCATTTTGACGAAGCCCTTTTGGAAGGATTTGATGCGGTGATCTACCTCGCCGCTATTTCCAATGACCCGATGGGTAATGCTTACGAGAAGCCAACACTGGATATTAATTATCACGCGGCTATTGCAATCGCTGAAAGGGCGAAGGAGAGGCGGGTACAACATTTTGTTTTTGCCAGCAGCTGCAGTGTTTATGGTTTTGCTGATGCTGCGCCTCGGACCGAAACATCGGAAGTGAATCCGCTGACAGCCTACGCCCGGTCAAAAGTGGGTGGGGAGCAAGGTTTGCAGCCACTGGCTTCTGAAGATTTTCAAATTACCTGTCTTCGTTTTGCTACAGCCTGTGGTTACAGTGACCGGCTTCGTTTGGATCTTGTACTGAACGATTTTGTTGCCAGCGCCATTGCCACCAAAAAGATCACAATACTCAGTGACGGAACACCCTGGCGCCCCCTCATACATGTAAAAGATATGGCGAGGGCGATGGATTGGGCCATTCAACGTAAAGAAGGCGGTGAATTCCTGGTGGTAAACACCGGCAGCAATGTATGGAACTACCAGGTAAAGGAACTTGCTGAAGCTGTCGGGAAAATGTTCAGTGATGTGGAAGTAAGCATCAATACCCATGCACAGCCTGATAAACGCTCTTATAAAGTAAGCTTTGATCTTTATGAGAAACTGGCTCCTGATCATCAGCCCCGGGTTGGTCTTGCAGATGCGGTAAAGGACCTGAAAGAGGGGATGGAGAAAATTCATTTTGCAGACAAAGACTTTCGTCAATCCAACCTCATACGATTAAAAGTTATACAACAGTTGCTGGATAATAAGATCATTGATGAGAACCTGGCGATCAAAAAATAAGCATGAAAATTGAATCAATAAAAGAAGCATTGCGGAATAATGCTGTTTACCGGGCAGAGTTCATTGCCGCTTTGATCTCTTTTGAGAAGAATACGGGCCACCCTCAAAAGAATGTGAGAGATACCGTTTCAGGCCCATTGAGCGACCAGCTTTTTATGGGAGAAAAGTTCTCCAAGAAATTACAAAACGGACTTACAATAAACTTTGTGTATAATTCCAAAATAGCAAGAGAGTTCTTACTAAGTGATCCGGTAGTGCCGAACCATGTATGGGAGCCCCAGACAACTAAACTACTGCTACATTTTTCCACTAATGCAAAGAATGTGATCATTGCAGGCGCTTATTTTGGTGACCAGGCCATACTCGTAGCGAATAATATCAGGGACACAGGAGTCTGTCATACATTCGAGCCTAATAAAGGGAATTCAGATCTTATAATAGAGAATGCAAAGCTGAATGGGCTCGGCAATGTGCTTATCAATGATCTTGCTTTGTGGAACAGAAGCGGTGATAAATTGGTCTTTGAAGGAGAGGATGCGCTGGCTTCCACGATAGTAGCCGAGGAAAATAATCCCAATGTACTTCACACCATTACTATTGATGATTATGTAAAAAATAATAAGGTCGGGAAGGTTGACCTGCTGATGATCGATGTGGAAGGAAGCGAGATCAAAGTATTGCAGGGCGCTGTTCAAATGCTGAAGCAGCATAAACCGGTCGTGGTATTTGAAACGCACAGTTTATATGATGACTGGAGCAGGGGCCTGGCAAATTCCCCTTCATCTCAATTAATGAAAGACATGGGATATGAAGTATATGCTGTAAGAGAGTTCCATCAGAATATTGATACGGCGGATATGCCGGTTGAATTATTGCCATTGGAAACGACCTATTGCGTGACCCCGCCTCATCATGGCTTTAATATGCTAGCTGTGCCGGACCGGAAACTTGTAGAGAATGATTTGTTTAGGATCGTGAATGACCTGAGTCCGAAACTGATCCTTACTAAAAACGATCCTTTGTTCTCACCGACAAAATTTAATTGACCTGCCATGATCTTCAACCCGCTTGTATTAAAAGGAGCTTTTACGATCGATGTGCAGCCTTTTGAAGATAGCCGCGGATTTTTTACCCGTACATTCTGTGAAAAAGAATTTGGCGAACACCAACTTGTCACTCATTTTGTACAGGCGAATCATTCTGGTACAAAAGGAAAAGGCGTTATAAGAGGCATGCATTTCCAGCATATGCCCCACAGTGAAGTGAAACTCGTAAAATGCGTACAAGGTGCCATATTCGATGTGATCATCGATGTACGAAAAAGTTCGCCTACTTTTTTACAGTGGTATGGAGCAGAGCTGACAGCTGAGAACAGGAGGATGATGTATGTGCCGGGAGGTTTTGCGCACGGCTTTCAATCTATGAGTGATTATTCCGAGATCACGTATATGGTATCAAGTTTTTATAATAAGGAAAGCGAAGGGGGGGTGAAATACGATGACCCGGGGGTGAACATCGAATGGCCGTTACCGGTGTCATTGGTATCTGACAAGGACATGAAAATACCTCTTATCGGTCCAAATTTCCAGGCAGTCATCATTTAGAATGCAAAGCAATTCTCCATTAGTCACCGTTGGCATTCCAACCTATAACAGGCCAAAGGGATTGGAAAGAACATTGCAATGCATGTTGTCACAAACCTACCGTAACATCCGCGTCATTATATCCGATAATTGTTCAACAGATCACGAAGTGCTGACTGTGCTTCAGAAATATGCGGCTAATGATGCCCGGGTAAAATATTTTGTACAGGAAAAGAACCTGAGCATCGTTCCCAATTTCCAGTTCCTGCTCAAAGAAGCGACGGGAGATTATTTTATGTGGGCAGCGGACGATGATAACTGGGATCCCAACTTCATTGAGACCTGTGTAACTGCTCTGGAAGAAAAAAAGGATGTGATATTATGTATGACCGATCTGAAACTAACCTTTGAGGATGGTTCGTCCCGGCAATCAGATCTCAAGCGTAGTTTCATGCAACGAAATTTGTTTTCAAGGTGCTTTCATTTTTTAAAAAGTAAATTAGAACATACCTATTTTTTTTGCGGCATGTATCGTCTGTCATTAATTAAAAAGCTGCCATTTGATAATAGCTGGGGTGGCGATCAGTTGTTTACTTATGAAGCGCTTGTAAAAGGTAAGTTTTTGTATGTACCCGGGAAGTCAAATTTTTATTACTATCGGGGCGGTAGTTCAAAAGGAATGGATTCTGTAAGAAAGGCGTTCAATATAAAAAACCGTTTTTATTTCTTTGATGCATATGTACTCCGGTATACTACTTACCAATTCAGGTTCGGGCATATCGGTTTTGGTAAAAAAATGGGACTGTTCTTTACTAATTGGGCAGGCTTAGTTTTGAACGAGGATTTTATCCTTTATTTTATATTGATCAAGAAACCAATAAAAAGATTATTGGGGAA
>DATLCB010000049.1:0-14987 GCA_035526625.1 Chitinophagaceae bacterium | reverse complement strand
ATCATCTTCAAACCCTGGTTCAGTGGGTGTAGGTGCAATTGCCGGAACTGGTGGCTATTCTGTTTGGGGCGCTGCAGCAACTGCCGGAAGTACCGGTATCCTCGGACAAACTTATACGCCAGGCACGAATGCAGTATTAGCGATCGGTAGCCCGGGTGCAACAGCCCTGCTTACAAGTGGTGCAGTACAGATGGTGGGAAATGGAGAAGCGAATGGGTATGTACTTACCAGCGACGCGGCAGGTGTAGCTACCTGGCAGGGTAATGTAAGTTTCAGGGTCAGGGATATCTCGATCCCCGTCAATGTGCCTCTTTTTACTTATGTTACCATGAACCAATGGGCCACTATTGATTATGAGAACGGAAGTACGGGAAATTATAACCCCCTTACGGGCGAATATACTGTTCCCCAGACAGGAGTTTATAAAGTGGATGCTCAAATTGCTTGGGTTGCTCCTGGTGCAACTGGTTCCGGTTATGCAGGAGTAGATATTTTCGTTAACGGTATCCAGCAGGTATATGGCATTAACAGCTTATACGCAATGGGCGCCGGAACAGGGAATCGGGTAGGCAGTGATATCGCTTTGAATGCGGGAGACCTCGTTACGATACGCATATTCCATAATACATCAGGATCTGTTCCGCTTGCAAATACACCTAACCTGAACTATTGGTCGATTCATAAAGTGAAATAGTATAGACATCCTAATCAATTTAAAAATTATATAATGAAAAAGATAATTGCAGTCGTTTCGTTGGTAGGTTTGGCCGGGATATCGGCAGCACAGGAGCCGCCAACCAAACAACTTTCTATACAACAAGCGAACCAGTTGAATGGAACACCTAAAGAGCCAACTATAAATGGCAAACCCTATAGCCAGTATAAGGCCGAGCAGGAAGCGCTGAAGAACCAACAGGCAGCAAAACCGGCAGCTCATATGGCCAATATTCCCAAAGGTCTGTCCATTGCTCCCAACACGGTGACAGAGGATCCGGCAATACAACGTATGAATGAACAGGTAAAAAATGGAATGCCTCAGAAAGAAGATACTAGAGTTCTTCCACCGGTGACAGATGAGAAGTTTGTAAATAATCAAACTACAAAAACTGACGCTGCTCCCGTAGCATTCAAAATGCCAACACAGGATCAATTCCAGGTCATGGGTATGAATAAACCAGCCATTGAAGCGACACAGGCCAGTAATGACCCTTCTTCAAAACAGTCGCCTTCAAATGTTGTAGCTGTAGCGGATGTAAAACCAGTAACTGAATCAAAAATGACCCGGACAGAAACTGTTATACAGGAAAAAGAAATAGTTACACAAAAACCAGATGCTACCTATACCCAGGCAACGCCTCAGGTACCTGAACAATTCAAATTATCTTCATCCGGAAAATTTGGAGATAAACCCGCTACGAACAATAAGCAGATCGCTGCGGCAAGTGCCCAACAAGATGGCGGCGGTATAGGTAATGGATCAACTGAAGCATCAATTAAAATGGCTGATCCTTCTGCCAAACAAGCACCGTCAAACGTTGTAACGCCAGATGCGGCAAAACCTTTACAGGATTCAAAAATGATCAGGACAGATACTAAACCTGCTCCTATTGAAGCCAGCTTGGTAAAATCACCTGCAAAAGATGCTGTTTCTTCTTCTGCAGCTAATAACAACGGTCCCGCAGGTAATTCAACAACTACAGCACCGGCTGTACCACAAGAACAAAGCAAGCAAACTACCGAAAAACCAGCTAAGCAGGATTAATCTCCGTTAGCATATTAAAGTAACAAAAGGCTGTCTCTTACAGGGGCAGCCTTTTAGTGTTTATAATTTGCAGCGTAAAACCTGGGTTATTGAGACACCAGTAAAGAATAGTTGCGGGACTGGAAAGAATACCTGTGGTTATACCTATCTCCTCATTGCTAATAGTTGCAGTAAAAAAAAGAGAAGGTTATCAGCCTTCTCTTTTATAATATTATAGCTTGTTACTAACCTTTAGGTTTGGTAGTTGTTTTGACAGGACTTTTTGCTCCACCTTTTAGATTTTTTTCGGCCGCATCAAGATTCTGTTTAGCGCCCGCAAAATTGGGGAAGAAGGCCAAGGCCTGTTGAAAATCAACTTTAGCACCCGCATAGTTCTTTGCATCCATCTTTAATACACCCATCAGGTTGGAAGCGGCTGCATTCAGTGGAACTGCCTGCTGGCTGCCATCAACCGATGTAAAGAGCACGCCGGTCTTTTTGCTAGTCGTGTCCGCAAGAACTGCTCTTGCAGAAGCCTCACTTTCCAGTGTCCTTTTCAACTGGTACTGTCCAACTGCCATTTTATAAATATGGTAAGCGCTTTTGGTCTTGGGAACCACTTGTTCATAGAGTCCAACAGAGGTTTTCGGATCTCCGAGTTCATCATAACACTCAGCGGCTCTTGCCATGGCTTCTATATTGGCGGGAGCAGCTTTATAGACTTCTTCAGCCAGGAGCAGGGAGCTAACGTAGGATTTTGCGTTAAAATAAAGGATCGAGAGTGTATCCTTGTAAGCCAGGCTGTTATCCACCGCGATATAACCATGAAGAGAATTGATTGCAGCATTGATATCATTATAGTTAATGGCCTGTACATACATTTTGAGGTAATGCTTCTTCATTGACTCATTGTCCTGTGCTGAAGCGGCAGTTACAGCCAGTAAGCAGAATAGGACCGGGGCGAACTTTTTCATCATTAGTTAGTGTTTGATTTGGTCGCTAAAAATAAGTTTTCCAGCCTATATTTCACAGCAATTCTTCCTGTTAATTTTTGCTTCCTAATTTGCAGTATGAACGCTCAAAAAATCATCCTGCTGATCATGGTACAAGGAACTTTTATTTGTTCTCCTGCACAGGTAAATGATTCGCTTGACAATGAACGGTTGGCAAAAATGGTGAACCTTACAGAGGTGATTATCCGCAGCGATCTTAATGTGGCCCGCTTCATGGACCAGGTAAAGAATGACAGTACTTTTTATAAAGCTTTTCGAACGCTTCATGTGCTTGGCTTTAGTGCATGGAACGATATCCGAATACGGGATAAGAAAGGGAAAATAAAAGCATCGCTTCAAAGCAAGACAAAACAGCAACGATCCAATGGCTGCCGGACCATGCAGGTACTGGATGAGAATCATTCGGGCGATTTTTATAACACTGACGGCAGCTATAATTATTATACCGGGGAGTTATATGCCGGGTTGTTCTTTACCCGGGGCACTGTTTGTGGCGAGAATAATATTGTAAAAGGTATTGACTTCAGCCCCCGGTCAATGAGTGGAATGGCAAAACATAAAGAGCAGCTAAAGATGCTTTTTTTCAATCCCGGTAAAAAGATACCCGGTATCCCTTTTATTGGTGACAAGATCGACATATTTGATCCGGACAGGGCCGCCTACTACGATTTTAGCATTGACTATGATGATTACGAAGGACAATCCTGCTACGTGTTCTCGATTAAAGCTAAAAAGGATCTTCGTGGTAAAAAAAATGCGATCGTCATTGACAGCATGACGACATGGTTCAATACGAAGACCATGGAAGTGATGGCACGGAATTATGACATGAGTTATGATGCCGGTGTCTATGATTTTGAAGTACACATGGAAGTGCAGATGACAAAGTTTGGAGATTATCTGGTTCCAAAACTCCTTCGTTATATCGGCAACTGGGATGTCGTACTCAAAAGGAGGGAGAGAGGAATGTTTACCGCCACATTGTTTGATTTCTCCCAATGAGCATTTTGTATGAGTATATGTAAAATGAACACTTGCCCATTGCCCCTGAGCGCTAGTCGAAGGAATGCCTATTACCAGTTGTATTACTGTATTTCCTCCATTTATCGATCACCTGTTCCATATCAGCCGGCAGGTCAGTGTCGAAAAATACTTCCTTGCCAGTTGCAGGATGAATAAAGCCGAGGGTCTTCGCATGCAATGCCTGGCGGGGACATAGTTCAAAACAATTATCCACGAACTGCTTGTACTTGGAATAAACGGTGCCTTTTACAATTTTATCGCCACCGTAAAAATCATCATTGAACAAAGGATGTCCGATATGTTTCATATGCACCCTTATCTGGTGAGTACGTCCTGTTTCGAGCATGCATTGCACCAGTGTTACATAGCCAAACCGTTCTATTACTTTATAATGGGTGATAGCATCTTTACCATGATCACCTTCCGGGTAAGCTTCGAATAGTTTGCGGAAGCGTAGATGACGACCTACATGCGCAACAACGGTTCCCGCATCTTTTTCCATATCACCCCATACCAGCGCCACATATTGTCTCTTTACGGTATGATCATAGAATTGTTTGGCAAGCTGCCGCATCGCCAGGTCGGTTTTGGCAAGCACCAACAGTCCACTGGTATTTTTATCGATACGATGCACCAGGCCAAACCTTGGAAGTTGCGCTGAATTAGAAGGATCCTGTTGCTGCAAATACCACGCAACACCATTTAATAAAGTGCCTGAGTAATTACCACTGCCGGGATGAACCACCATGCCTGCAGGTTTATAGATGATCATTATATCCGGATCTTCATGAACAATATCCAGGTCCATCTTTTCAGGCACCACATCCGTTTCTTCAGGACTCAGGTCAGAATAGATAATGATAGAGTCCAAAGGTCTTACCTTATAGTTCGACCTGATCTCTTTTCCATTCACCAGCACCATTCCCAGGTTGATCGCCTGCTGTAATTTATTCCGCGTCGCATTTTCAAGCCGATTCATGAGGAATTTATCAACGCGAAGGGGCTCCTGTCCCTTATCAATGATAATGCTGAACCGTTCATAGAGTTCGTCGTTATTATCCGGGACCCCGGGACCAATATTTTCCGTTTCGTTTTGCATTGGGTGCAAAGTTAATGGTTGAAGTTTTGTTGGTAAATTTGACGCTTCACATGGATAAACAACAGATCATATTCGCCGACCTTGGGCTTATGGATTACCAGGCTGCATGGGACCACCAGGAAAAGCTCTTGCAGGAGAATGTGCGGAAAAAGTCATTAGTCCTGAGCAGGTCGAAGGATAGTCATGGGCCAGGAGCAAGCGCCCAGACCCTCACGACTGACGACTCACAACTCACAACGCAGCACCATCTTCTCTTTGTAGAACATCCACCGGTCTATACACTCGGCAAGAGCGGGAACAAGGAAAATGTGTTGCTGAACGATACTGAATTAAAGGAAAAGGAAATACAATTTTTTCACACCAACAGGGGAGGTGATATCACTTTTCATGGCGCAGGACAGATCGTTGGTTATCCTATCCTCGACCTGGAAAAATTTGATACTGATATTGGCAAATACCTTCGTCGGCTGGAAGATGTGATCATACTAACACTGGCAGACTATGGAATAAAAGCTGAACGCTCAGCGGGTGAAACGGGTGTATGGATAGAACCAGGTGTACCCGGAAAAGAAAGGAAGATCTGTGCGATAGGGGTGCGCTGCAGCCGGTGGGTCACGATGCATGGGTTCGCCTTTAATGTGAATACGGATCTTTCCTACTTTGATCACATTATTCCGTGCGGGATCAGTAATAAACAGGTAACCTCGCTGGAAAAAGAGACCGGGATGAAAAAGGATTTAGGGGAAGTGAAGGAAAGGGTTAAGCAAAATTTTGAAAGAGTATTCAATGTTGAGATAAAAGATAAAAGTGAATAGATAATAAATGACCTTAATGCACTATTCTCCTTTAACTATTAGTTTTTATCTGAGTCAGAAGTCTTTTTCTAAATAGAATTTATGTTTCTCTACCAGGTTCCCTTCTTCGTATAGCTCAAAGTTGAACCACCCGGCATGGTAGAAATTGGTCTTATCCAATTTGAATTCTTTTTCTTTTATTTCCTTTAACTCGAACAGCAGTCTTTCGTTCTCAAAGAATTTGATCGAATATTTTTTTGGCTTCTCGTCATCAGGGAGCTTAATGCACACATACCCATCCCTGCAGGTGTACACATATAAGGAAGGAACGAAGGAATTGGTCTTGTTCTTCATATTCACAGGTATGGGAACCGTGACGGAATCAGTACCCGGAAAACCATTCAACTGTATCACCACCGGCCTCGCTTTTTCGACGGAATCAGGTATAGAAGGATCGTTCTTAAGCTGCACATTCGTTTTTATGATGGTACGCAGCGAATCTTTTACAGGTTTCTTCGCATCGCTGAAAAGATACATCCCTTTATCGAGCATGATGTACAAGCGGTAGAACATATGATCATTGGTGGCTTTCGCATCCATCAAACCATTTTGCGGTAACGTGGGGTCTGCTACAGTAAGGATCGTCTTATAACCTGTCAGGCTATCAAAAGAACGCTGAATACTGATCTGCTTTACATTTTCCAGTTTATTGATCCACCCGATGATCACCCTGTTGTTGCCTGCATTGATAACCGAGAAACGCGGAAGTGTATCTTGCGCAGCAAGGGAAGTTATAAGGAACAGTAAGGGTATGCTTACCAGGAGAAGTCTTTTCATACGTATAAAACGGTCAAAGGATTGGATTCTTTTAAGGCTATATAACAAAGATAGGTTGGCAGTTCAAAAATATTAAAATATTAACGTTCCCTTTTCCAGGGAAGCATTGCCCGTTAATCCACCACTGTGGATAATCAGTACCCGGCTGCCTTGGGGGAAAAAGTTCTTTTGTATAAGGTTAGCAATAGCAAAACACAATTTGCCGGTATATACGATATCGGTAGGGACGATAGTCTTACGGTAAAATTCATTCATAAAATCGATAAGTTCTTCATTGTGCTTTGCATAGCCGCCCAAATGATATTCATGGACGATATCATAGTTATTCCTTGCCTCACCTGTTAGTTCCCTGATATGTTCCTGCAATTGTAAATTATTTTTCAGTACGCTGACACCTACTATCTTTTGTGAACTACTTGCTGCCATTATCAATCCCGACATCATGGTGCCTGTACCGGCGGCGCAACAGATATGGCTGTATTTTTCTTTATCAGTGTAGTTCAGTATATCAGCAGCGCCTTTTGCACCCAGAGGGCCAAACCCTCCTTGCGGAATAAGATAGCTATCATCATTTACGAGTTCAACGGGAACTTTTTGTTTGGAAAAATCATCCCTGCTGATGAAACAGAGTTTCATACCCATTTCGAGCGCCTGTTTAAGCACAAGAGAATATACAGGAGGCTCTTCGCCACGAATGATACCTGTACTTTTGAATTGTTCGAGTTTACAGGCGGCAGCGGTCGCAAGGATATGATTGGACCAGGCACCACCGAAAGTAAGTATCGTTCCTTTCCGCAATCGTTTTGCCTCTTCTAAATAATAGCGAAGCTTAAAAGATTTATTACCGGAAATAAAGGGATGTATCTTATCGAGGCGAAGAATAGATGTTTCAATATTCTTCTTTTGATCAATGGGCAGCGTTATCGTTTCCGTGGAAATGGCAGTAAGATCTATACCCTGCATAAAATGGATTAAGTGTCGTGGCGAATTTAGTTTAATTTCGTCCCTCATTTTTAACCGAGATCATGGGCAAACCTACACTGGTGATATTAGCAGCAGGAATGGCATCGAGATATGGAAGTATGAAACAGGTACAGGGTTTTGGACCTTCTGGTGAGACCATCATGGATTATTCTATCTACGATGCGATCCGTGCCGGATTTGGAAAGGTCGTTTTCATCATCCGGAAGGAATTTGCTGATAATTTCAGATCGATCTTTGAACCTAAATTAAAGGGACGTATCGCTACTGAATATGTATTCCAGGAAATAGACTCGCATACCGGTGATTTTCCTCTTCCCGAAGGAAGGACCAAACCCTGGGGCACTGCCCATGCGGTATTATGTGCCAAAGAAGTGGTACACGAGCCTTTTGCTGTTATCAATGCTGATGATTTTTATGGGTTCAATGCTTTTGAAGGAGCGGCGGAGTTCCTGAGTACGAAATGTGATGAGAAGCATTATGCCATCATCGGGTATGATCTGCTGAATACCTTATCGGAGCATGGTACAGTGAACCGGGGCGTTTGCACCTTAGATAATCAGGGACGACTTGCTGCCATCACCGAAAGAATAAATATTTCTCAAAAAAATGACCGGATCGTTTGTGACGACGGGCTGGAACCGGAGGAACTACCATTGGATACAAGGGTATCGATGAATTTTTGGTGTTTTGATCTTTCCTATTTCAACTACACGCAAAAAATGTTCAAAACATTTTTGGAAGAGCATGGTCAGGAGCCAAAGTCAGAATTCTTTATCCCCATTGTGGCAGACCAGTTCATTCAAGAGGGTGGGGAGGTTGAAATAGTTCCTATTTCATCCTTGTGGTTTGGTGTCACCTATAAAGAAGATGCTCCTTTCGTGCAGGAAAGTCTGAATAAGCTGATCGGGGCAGAGGAATACCCGGCAGATCTATGGGCCGATACAAAATAAAAAAGCCCCAATGGGGCTCTGCTAGTCGATAGGGTTAATGAGTTTAGTCTCCTTTTACCATGAAGACATATTCGAGTACTTTCTTTACCTGGTCTTTCTTTGCCATACCCCGCACGGATGATCTATTGGAGATCTTTACGGAACGGTAAGCTGTATCGCTTTTCTTTAAAGCATCTATCGCGTCAAAAATGTATTTGGATTGAATAGCAAAAGCTACTCCCTCCGCTTCTGTTTCCTTATTACTTAATATGCCGATAACTTCACCGTTTTGATTGAACACAGGTCCGCCGCTGTTACCACGGTTAGCAGCTATTCCTAACTGGCAACTGAGTGTGTCACCGTTGTACCCGGTCCGGGCGCTCAGGTAACCCTCGCTATACACAATATCATTACGGGGATAACCTAATGTATAAACCGGCTCAGCTACTTCGTTACCGCCTTTACTGATACCATAAGGGATCGAAGCGATCGCTTTGAAATTCTTGTCCTCTATCTTCAGAACCGCAATATCTTTTACATTATCCTTTTTGAGGACCACCGCATTATACTCTTCTCCTTTATTGCTGATAACAACAATATTCTTCGAGTTACGGATGATATGCGCATTCGTAACAAGGTAGCCTTTCCCGTCGATCAAAAAACCTGTACCACCTGACTTGTACTGGATGGATTTTTTAGTGACATCCTTATCGGTGTTTATCCTGTTCTTCAAAGTATTTACTTCAGCCTTCTGATCCCTTTGTTCTTTTTTAATTCCTTCCAGCTGCCGGTTAAGGTCCGTTATCTCACCACCGGCCTTCGGTGCAAATGCCCAAACCAATGCTGATATTGTAAGTGCGGTAATTCCTGCGATCGATGCAGCGATAGCTGTGACTCTCTTATATCTCTTCCAGAGGTAAACAACTTTTGCCTTTCCTTTCAATTTCATGGAATCGATCTTGCCTTGTTCGGTAAGATCGGTATGTATATCATTCAGGGAAGAACGGATCTTTTTCCTTTCGCCAAAATGATTGAGCTGCTGGAGGAATAAAGTATGCTCCACTACAAGCTGGTCGACCTCAGGATTGGCTTTACGCAGGTTCTCGAACTGGAGTCTTTCATCCGGTTTCATTTCGCCCCGTATGTAGCGTTCAACGGCATCTATAACTTTAATATCATCCATCACTGTTCCCGTTTTTATACTGTGTAAAAAATATTTTCTTCAACCTCACCAAGCATTTATACTTCTGTGTCTTGGCATTGTCGGCATTGGTATATCCAAAATTCACGGCTATCGTCTGCATATTCTGTTTCTGCAGGTAATAAGCTTCTAAAAGACTTTTACAGGGCTCGCCCAGGTGGATGATGGCATTTTCCATCATATCAAACTCGGCGTTCCTTTGTTCATGAGCTTCCAGGTCCTCTTCAACAGGTACGATCGCCTCCATATTGTCGCCCGGAGCGGAATACCGGTTTTGCTGCTGTAAGCGTTTGAGCCAAAGTCTTCTTGAAACTGAATAGAGAAATGTCTTTATCTGGCAATTCAGTTCAAAATGTCCCGATCTAACCTTCTCGTAAAGAACTATTATCGCTTCCTGGAACATGTCCTTGGCGTCATCGGAAGAGCCGTTATTATTGATAATCAGAGCCTGGATCGTGTTGAAATTCTCCCGATATATCGTCTCGATGGCCTTCCTGTTGTTTGCGCCTAATCCTTCCAGCAATGCTTTTTCGTCGTTCAGTGGTTTCACATTCCGTTATTTAATACAGAATTTTAAAAATAGTAACCCTCACCGACTATAAAAAAAATATAATAAACCTGCGGGGCGGGGCCAGCCTGTCTAAAATTTTTTTATAAAACCGGGTTACCTTTTTACCCTTCGGGTATTAAGAGTGAAATATTTCAAAAAATTACAAAAATTCAAACATGAAAAAATTCTTAGCAATCGTTGCTATCGCTTCTTTAGCAGTAGCTTGTAACAACAGTGGTGACAAGAAAGAAACTACTGACACTACAACTGTAAAAGGTGACACCGTTGTTACTACAACAACGCAGGACACTACAGTAAAAGGGGCAGGAGATACAACAATTAAGAAGACTGTAGATACAGATACTCTCCACAAGTAATCGTAATGCTTTTATTGGCAAGCAATCGTTAGAGGCCTTCCCGAAGGGGAAGGCTTCTTAATTATAGCTGTAAAATTAAGCTTTCCACTTTTTAAAAGCTACCTTTGCCGCCTTATCAAATTTATTCATAGTGAACACATTCGAAGCGCTGGGTATTGAAGCAGGACTGCTTCATTCCATAGAAGCCTTGGGTTTTACCCAGCCTACACCGATCCAGGAAAAAGCCATACCTGTCTTATTACAAGGAACGAAAGATTTCATCGGTCTTGCCCAAACAGGTACCGGTAAAACGGCTGCTTTTGGCTTACCTCTTTTGCAGTTGATCAATAAAGCTGACCGGTTTCCACAAGCACTCATCGTTTGCCCCACGAGGGAGCTATGTCTGCAGATAACAAGCGACCTGAACACTTTCAAAAATAAGAAAGAGCATATCGCTATAACTGCTGTGTATGGCGGAACTTCCATTGCCATGCAGATACGTGACCTGAAGAAAGGAACACATATCGTAGTAGCTACCCCCGGCCGCCTGATCGACCTGATCGAACGGAAAGCTATTAACCTGGAAAAGATCCATTATGTCGTATTGGATGAAGCCGATGAAATGCTGAACATGGGTTTTAAGGATGATATCGAATTCATTTTAAAGAATACGCCCAATCGTCAAAGTACCTGGCTTTTCAGTGCAACCATGCCGGCCGAGATCAGGCAAGTGAGCAAAAAGTATATGGACAAGCCTTTCGAGATCACGATCGGGAAAACAAATGCAGGCGCTGCCAATATCGACCACCAGTATTATGCTACACAGCACCATAATCGTTATGAAGTATTAAAACGTATCATCGATTTCAATCCCGGTATTTATGGAATTGTGTTCGCCCGTACGAAAGCCGATACGCAGGATATTGCTGAAAAATTAACAAGGGAAGGTTATGACATCGATGCGATACACGGTGACCTTACCCAGCAGCAGCGGGATAAAGTGATGGGTCTTTTCCGCGATAAAAGCATTCAACTATTGATCGCAACCGATGTAGCCGCAAGAGGAATTGATGTTACCGGCATCACCCATGTTATCAATTATGAGTTACCCGATGATGTGGAAGTCTACACACACCGTAGTGGACGTACCGGTCGTGCGGGAAAAAGCGGTATCTCGGTTTCTATTGTTACCCCCAAAGAAGTTTACAGGCTGCGGCAGATAGAAAGGATATTGAATGGCAAGGTTCATAAAATGGATATTCCCAGCGGTAAAGATGTTTGCCGCAAACAGTTCTTTCATTTTATCGATAAAATGCTGCAGACAGATATTAGCCACGGTGAGTATGAGACCTACCTTCCCATCTTGAAAGAAAAATTCGCTCACGTCGAAAAAGAAGAGATCCTGCAAAAAGTTGCCGCACTGGAGTTTGACCGCTTCCTTAAATATTATGAGAATGCGGCCGACCTGAATATGCGGGAAGAAAGAAGGACGGAGCGCCGGGGAGAGAGAACAGAAAGAGCGCCGGGCCGGGATACAAAAGGGAGAAGCTTTGGAGGCGGTAGTTACCAGCGCCTTTTTGTGAACCTGGGTACAAAGGATGGATTCTATAAAGCCAGTTTCCTTCAATTCATTCTCGATATGAGCGACCTGAAAAAGGAAGTATTGGGTAAGATCGATATGAAGGAGATGAACAGTTGGGTGGAAATAGAGGCGGTGGCTGCTAAAAAAATGATAAAAGCTATTGACGGTAAGAATTACAGGGGCCGTAAGATCAGGATGAATGATGCCGAGAGCGGCGACCGCAGAAAATAATCAGCAGGGGTATTGGATTTGCCAATTGCAAAAACTACATTTGTTTTATGACGATGATGAAAGCATACTGGAGCTATTATTTTTATTACTTCTTTTATGGAAAGAGGCCGGATCTGCTTTGGTTGACCACTAAATAAGAACAACTAAAAATCAACATAAAAGATCCCGTCTCACTAAAACGAGACGGGATCTTTGTTTTAAATATCAACGATGGTACAAAGAAAAAATATTTGCATAGTCGGAGTTGGATTGATCGGGGGATCCCTGGCGATTCAATTGCACGACAAAAAAATATCATCGAGGCTGACGGGTGTTGACCCGAATGCCGAACATGCCAGGATAGCGATCGGGCTTGAACTGGTGGATGAAATGCTTCCGCTTGATGAAGCCATCCTGCGCTCCGATGTGATTATCCTGGCCGTTCCCGTGGATGTAATGGTAGGGTTACTCCCGTATATCTTGAATAAGATCGATGACCAGATCGTATTTGACCTTGGCTCAACTAAATCAAAACTGATCGAAGCTGTAAAAGATCATCAGAAGAGAGGACGCTATGTGGCCACGCATCCCATGTGGGGCAGGGAATACAGCGGTCCCGGGGCAGCCGTGAAAGGAGCTTTTGAAACCAAGGCAGTTGCCATTTGTAATGCAGAAGAAAGTGATGTCGATGCACTGGAATGGGTAAAAGGAATGTATAAAAAGATAGGCATGCACCTCCTGGAAATGGAGGCAGGCGCACATGACCTGCATGCAGCCTATATCAGTCATATCTCGCATATCACTTCTTTTGCCCTGGCCAATACAGTATTGGAAAAAGAGAAAGAAGAGAATGCCATTTTCGAGTTGGCTTCAGCTGGTTTTGAAAGCACGGTACGTTTGGCCAAGAGCCATCCAGCTATGTGGGTGCCTATATTCATGCAGAATAAAGAAAATGTGCTGGATGTTTTAAAGGAACATATTGCACAGTTAGAAAGATTTAAAGAGAGTCTTGAAAAAAGCGATGAAGGATATTTATTACGTTTGATTGAAGATGCGAATAAGATCAGGCGGATCATAAAGTAGTCCGTACCCATGAACATTTGATGATCAGGAAGAAAATGAAAGACAATATTTTTAAATCTTTAAAATAAATAGCTTCCAAACTCACCTTTAGGGTATGGGGGTTTAAATTTGTAAGATGCAATCAGAGGAACAAAGAAGTAGTGGAACAATACAGGCAGTATGGAATAAGCGTCCGCTGATCATCAGCGGGCCTTGCAGTGCGGAGACTGAGGAGCAGGTACTCCAAACAGCACAACGTCTTGCCGCAACTGCCAGGATCGATATGCTGCGTGCCGGTATTTGGAAACCAAGGACAAAACCCGGGATGTTTGAAGGTGTGGGCGCAAAAGGTTTGCCATGGTTGCAACAGGCAAAAAAGCTCACAGGATTACCAACAACAGTTGAGGTAGCTACCGGCAAACAAGTACAGGATGCATTAACATTTGATGTGGATGTATTATGGATCGGAGCGAGGACGACCGTAAATCCTTTTAGTGTACAGGAATTGGCTGATGCTTTACGGGGTGTGGATGTGCCGGTAATGATAAAGAACCCGATCAATCCTGACCTCGAACTATGGAGTGGCGCTGTTGAGCGGATAGCAAGAGCAGGAGTGAAACAGATCGGCCTGATACACCGAGGTTTTTCTTCCTATGGAAATACAGAATACCGGAATGCACCCATGTGGCACCTGGCCATTGAAATGAAGTTGAAATACCCGGATATGCTTTTTATCAACGACCCCTCGCATATCTGCGGACGTCGGGATATTTTACTGGATACAATGCAGAAAGCTATCGATCTTGATTATGATGGCCTGATGATCGAAAGTCATATAGATCCGGATAATGCCTGGAGCGATGCGAAACAACAAGTGACGCCCGAAGTGCTCAAAGAAATGCTGGACAGTATCACATGGAGAAAAGAAGATATCAGCTCTGATGCTTATCATGCAGCGCTGGAAAAATTAAGACAGCAGATCAACCAGCTGGATGATGAGCTGATGCAGATACTCGGTCACCGCATGAAGATCGCCGAACAGATAGGCAAATACAAGAAAGAGAACAATATCACGATCCTGCAAACGAACCGCTGGAACGAGATCATCGAAAGGGCCACGCAGAAAGGTGATAAGATCGGGTTGAGTAAGGAATTCATCACGAAATATTTTGACGCCGTGCATATGGAAAGTATCAATCACCAGAAGAAAGTCATGGATAGTTGATAACTGGCAACTGACAACTGGCAACTGACAACTGACAGCGAACAACTGAATACCCATAGTAGATAAAACTAAAACTAATGGCTAACAGCTAATAGCTATTGGCTAAAACAACATGAAACAATTCGCTATAAAATTCCCATCTGCCGCTACACAATTTTACATGGCATCAGGAATCAGTCATCTGAAAAAGATCACCGATCCGAAGGCAACTGTACTGATCACCGACGAAAATGTTTATAAGGCGCATACCAAAAAATTCAACGGCTGGAACACGATCGTGCTGAAACCGGGGGAAGAATTTAAGGTGCAGGCTACTGTCGATGCGCTGATCGATAAGCTCATTGAAATGGAGGCCGACAGAAAAACAACATTGGTTGGAGT
>DATLCB010000048.1:0-2963 GCA_035526625.1 Chitinophagaceae bacterium | reverse complement strand
AAATGTTCACTCGTCATTCCGATTTCTCTTTGTCATTCCGACGAAGGAGGAATCTAAAACCCCCGATCGTCAGGTTCCGATTGAGATTTTAGATTCACCATAACAATGGTTTTATTGATAAGAGCAGTTTATTACTTATTTTGCTACACTGCATATTGTTAATGCTCAGGAAATATAAAATACCTAAAACGATAATATGGGTAGCTAACCTCTTACCCATCTTCCTTCTCATTTTTACGTTATACAGGGTAGCGACCTTTATCGCTTTTAAACCAAGGGGGATCTCTTTTACCGACAGCATTCCTTCTTTTGTAATGGGTATACGCTATGACCTTCGATGGATCGCTTTTATTATCCTGCCTGTGATCTTACTCAGTATGAATCCGAGATTATCCCCCTTCTATTCAGCCCGGAATAAAAAATGGTGGTCCTGGTATCTTGCGATAGTTACTTTTATCGTGTTCGTTTTTTTTGCCGCAGGTTTTGGAAGTTTTTCTTACAACAAAACCCCTTTGGATGCGGGCGCAATGAATTTTGCCGAGGATTTCCGCATCTCCTGGAAAATGATGCGGCAAACCTATCCCTTGTTCTGGATGTTGCTTGGGCTCGTGGTGGCTGTTGTTTTTTTTCGATGGATGTACCATCGCAGTCATTGGCAGGTGATCAACAGCACCGATGGCATGGGGATCCAGTACCGGCGCAAGTATTTTGTTATCGTTGCATTTATTCTTTTTGTCATTGCATGGGGCAATGTGTCGTGGCCACCGCTGAGCAGGAATGATTGTTTCAAATTTAACAGCAGTTTCAAATCGTACCTGGCGCTGAACCCGCTCCAAAATTTTTTCGCCACATTGAAACTGCGAAAGCCGGATTTCAATGAGCAAAAAGCAAAAGATGCTTTCCCTATCATGGCGGAATGGATGCAATTAACCGACAGGACAAATTTTTCCTACCGGCGTGAAGTGGGACCGCGCAGCAATTCGCTGGAAAGCAAACCTAATATCGTGCTGGTACAATGTGAATCCTTCAGCATGTACAAAAGCAGCATGAGCGGCAACCCGCTGAACTCAACACCGTATTTTGATTCCCTGAGCAGGAACGGAATTTTTTTCGAGCGCTGCTTCGCCCCGCATTTTTCCACGGCCAGGGCTTTGTTTGCCATATTATCAGGTATCCCTGATGCACAGCTTTTCAAATTCTCCAGTCGTAACCCCGAAGCCGTAAAACAGCATACTATCATTGATAACTTCGTGGATTATGAAAAACATTATTTCCTTGGTGGCGACCCGGAGTTCGGGAACTTTGAGGGGTTGCTGCATAATATTGACGGATTGCAAATGCATACTGGCAAACGTAAGAATATCCCTGAAGTGAATGTGTGGGGTATCAGCGACAAAGAACTTTTCCTGGAAGCCAATTCGGTATTCAGGCAACAGGTCAAACCTTTCTTTGCGTATATACAAACCTCAGGGAACCACCGGCCATTCGACAGAACCATGGCCCGGACAGATACGGATTTCGTAAAACTGAAAGTGCGGGATGACGAACTGAAGAAGTACGGATTCGAATCTATTGATGAATTCAACAGCTTCCGCTATTTTGATCATTGCATACGACGTTTCATGGAAGCAGCCGCCAAAGAGACCTATTTCCATAATACGATCTTTGTTTTTGTGGGTGATCATGGTGTAGCAGGTAATGCGGATGCGATGTACCCGGCTGTGTGGACAGAACAACGGCTTACGGACGTACACGTGCCTTTGCTTTTTTATGCTCCCAGTATCCTTGCACCACAACGCAGAAAAGAAGTGGTGTCTCAAATCGATGTGCTCCCCACTATTGCCGGCATGCTTCATCAATCTTATATCAACACCACGCTCGGCAGGGACCTCCTTGATCCGGGGCCAAAAAAGAATTATGCCTTTATCACCAATACAGCCGATGTGATCGGTGTGGTAACTGACGATTTTTATTTTTCCCGGAATATCAATTCAAGAGAAGA
The DNA here is from genome assembly GCA_035526625.1 of Chitinophagaceae bacterium. GTDB lineage: Bacteria > Bacteroidota > Bacteroidia > Chitinophagales > Chitinophagaceae > JJ008. The sequence goes on along the minus strand of DATLCB010000048.1, from coordinate 961 downwards.
GCAATTAAGCCCCCTTCATAATAGCGCAATGCTGCTGAGCATATCCAATAAAGACTCGACACGCAAACAACTTTCCGTTTTTACCAATGCTTATTTTGAAACGGCAAAATACCTGATGATGAATAATAAAAAAGACTGAAAGGGATGCGGCACAAGGAAGGTACAGTTCGTTAGGTCAGTGGATCGGTTGTTCTGCCATCGCTGTATAATCTTTTTTCTTTATCTCCCTTATCCTGGAACCCCTTGCCCGCAATGATGATCATACGGGGAGCTTTTCGAATATCATAATGGCTGAATTCATAATCGCCAAATACTTCTTTTACCTGCATACCCTGGTAACTCAGCATATCATTAAAATCGCCTAAAGAGAATTTGGCCACTTTCTCCGTGTATTCCATTGGTTCTTTCAATGAAGGATCGGTAACAGAGATCTTCTTGAAGAAATGATCCTCATCATCCCAACGATGGATATCGTAAGTTGTACCGTTCACCTGTTTTTTCTCATTATGGACAAGACGATCTTCGGCATAATGCACATTCAGGTAGTCAATAATAAAGAGCCCACCGGGCCTTAGGCTTTTAGTAATGGTACGGATGGCATCGTCATGCTCTCTTCTTGTTTTGAAATAGCCAAAACTGGTAAAGAAGTTGAAGGCATAGTCAAAATAATTACCCCAGAATGGAAGCCGCATATCATGCACGAAGAAATCTAAATTGTCCTTTTCAAATTGTTTAGCGTAGTCAATGCTGCTAAATGAAATATCGATACCCGTAACGTTAAAACCCATCGAGGCAAGAATCTTACTGTGCCGGCCTTTGCCGCAGGCCACATCGAGCATACGACTTTGTGGGGCTGGTTGCAGGTGACCAATCAATTTTTTAATGAAAACATCCGCCTCTTTTTCATCCCTTTCAAAATAGAGCTTGTGGTAATAAGGAGAATTGAACCAGTCTTTGTACC
>DATLCB010000047.1:0-16916 GCA_035526625.1 Chitinophagaceae bacterium | reverse complement strand
TCTTGTTGATTCCATTGAAGGTGGCGACACCTACGATATGCTATCAAGATTTAAAGAAAAACATACAGCAATGGAAATCCCTGATAGCGTTTTTGAAGCAGTTCATGATGGTATGCAGGGAGTGATGGAAAGCGGTACAGGACGTGGGTCAAAAGTGGAGGGTATCAATATCTGTGGGAAAACGGGAACAGTAGAGAACTATTACCGCGGAGTGAAACAACCCAACCACTCTTTCTTTGCCGCATTTGCGCCAAGGGAAGATCCAAAGATCGCCATCATGTGTGTCGTGGAGAATTCTGGACGTTTCGGCGGTACCTATGCGGCACCGATCGCCACCATGATGATCGAGAAATATTTGCATGATACCATTTCCACCCAACATAAAGCCAGGGCAGAAGCAATATCTAAAACCAATCTTATTCCGAAGCTCATGCTGGATAAAATGAGAGAGAAGGACTCTATCCGCAAAGTAAGGGAAGAAGAGAAAGCACTCAAAAACGAATTGCGGAATATCAGGGATACATTACAGTCGGAGGACAACCCTTCTGAAACCGAAGTAAAAAATAATAAGAAAGGAAAGGATAAACCTTCAAAAGACAGTAATAATAAACCACCTGCAAAGAGGGACATGATTTTGCCAGATACCAACAAACAGCGTACACAACCGGTAAAAGATACAGGAAAGAAGGCCTGAGATGAATCAGCGTAATCCCGCCATATCAAAAGGAATTGACTGGAGTCTTGTCGGCATTTACCTGTTACTGGTGATGATCGGCCTTACCGCCATTTTTGCTGCGACATATAAAGAAGGGGATCCCATCATTCAAAGCTTTCTTCGTTTCCGCACTGATTACAGCAAGCAGTTCTTTTTCTTTGCTATCGGCGGTGGCCTGGCACTTTTTATCCTGCTTACTGACAGTAAATTCTTTGCGGCAACAGCCAATTTGGGTTATGCGATAGGCATATTCTTTTTATTGCTCGTATTTCCCTTCCATTCCAATATAAAGGGCACCGAGTCGATCATTAAGTTGGGCGCATTCAATTTTCAACCCGCTGAATTCTGTAAGATCTTTGTGGCGCTGGCGCTGGCAAAGTACCTCTCAAGACCGGAGACAGATTTTTCCAGGACCCGTTCGCAGCTCATTGCTGCGGGAATAGCCCTGTTTCCCGCTGCCATCACCATTTTGCAAAGCGAAACAGGGTTGGCGCTTGTTTATTTTTCCTTTTTTATTGTTATGTATCGTGAAGGTCTTCCTTCTATCATCCTGTTGATCGGTTTTGCTATTGCCGCACTGATAGTAGCGACGATCGTTATTGAACCCAATACATTGGCTATCTTTTTAACCGCAATAGCAATTGGGATCATCTATGTGTACCGCAGAGCGATAAAAAGACAAAGAGGACTTTTGGTCACTATCATTTTTATCTGGGCATTATGTGTCGGTATACAACGGTTTGCTGTTCCTTATATATTCAAGAATGTGCTCCAACGACACCAGGTGGAAAGGATATATGACCTCTTTGGAAAGGACAACCCATACGAGGATAAGAAAGATGATCTGTCAACCACTGAAGCAAAAAAGAAAAAGGAGAGTGGTACAAGCTATAATGTAAGGCAATCCAAGATCGCTATTGGCAGTGGACGGATATTTGGTAAAGGGATTTTAAATGCCACCCAGACCCGTTATGATTTTGTACCGGAGCAGCGAACTGATTTTATTTTTTGTACAGTGGGGGAAGGGTTTGGGTTCACAGGGAGCATTATCCTTCTGGGACTTTACCTGCTTCTGCTGTTCAGGATCGTAACTATTGCTGAGCGGCAACGCAGCACTTTCAGCCGGTGCTATGCATATGGCGTGGCGTCAGTGTTCTTCTTTCATATCGTCATCAATATTGCTATGACTGTTGGCTTGGCTCCCGTGATAGGCATTCCACTTCCTTTTATAAGTTATGGAGGTACATCACTCCTTACTTTTACGATTATGCTTTTTATATTGATAAGGCTGGATGCCGACAGGCAGATGGTCCTGAGATAAAAAAACTAGTAGCGAAAAGATAAAAGCCCTTTGTCAGGCAACCCAGAGTAACGCTCTTAGTTTCTTCTTCATAGTTTTCAGCTTATAATGGTGCTTTTGCCTTAAATGATTTTTATCTTTTAGTTTTTATCTTTTATCTCATCTTTACTTTATATGAAGATCATTCCACTTTCAGAAGGCACATTCACTATCGACAAGTCAAAGCTTTTTGTTCCTTTTGACGAGAGCAAAGATGTTCTTAAAGAAAGAACGTCGGGAAGTTTGCTGGTAGAGATCCAACCCTTTGTAGTCATTACTTCAAAAGATATCTTATTATTGGATGCGGGGCTTGGCTTTCAGCAAAATGGCGAGATGCAGTTGAGAAAAAATTTAATGGATGCGGGCATCAACCCGGCAGATATTACAAAAGTGCTGGTGTCGCATTTACATAAGGACCATGCAGGCGGTTTAGGAGAAGAGAAAGAGGGATTAGGCGCCCGGCTTTCATTGCCCAATGCCACTTACTATGTGCAACAGGATGAACTGGCCTTTGCTTTTGAAAAAGGATATCCTTCTTTTATAACAGAAGAGTTAGAATGCCTACGTAATAATTCGCGGGTTTATTTGCTGGAGGGAAATGGCTTTATTGATAATTATATAGAATATAAGGTTACAAAAGCTCATTCACCTCATCACCAGGTATTCTGGATAAGGGACGAAGAGAAGATCATTTTTTTTGGGGCCGATGATGCGCCGCAGCTTCACCAGATGAAGCATCGCTTTGTGGCCAAATATGATTTCGATGGAAAGAAAGCAATGGAACTCCGGCAGCAATGGTGGGAGCAGGGAGCCAAAGAGAAGTGGACCTTCCTGTTTTATCATGATGTGAAGAATCCTGTCTGGAGGTCCTGAATGTTCTAAAAGAAAAAGACCAGTCAGAAGACTGGCCTTGCTCTATGACAAATACAAACGTTGTTATTGAACGATGGAACGGTTTCGCCTGAGGGGTTTATTGTCCAGCCTGTCTCTCCGGTTTTCACGGATGATATTAATAGCTTCCCTTCGGAATTCATCTTCATATTTAAAAACTTTATTGGCCCTTTGCTCATCCATTACCTGGCGGAACTCGGTACGATAACGTAAGCGCAGATCAATGATCTTTTGTTTCAGGATAAGGTTATCACCCCTGTACAATTTATGGGTCTGCGCAAAATCCCTGAAATAGCGAACAAATAAAGGGGTGAATCTTTCTGCCTCATTACGGGAGAGGCTGAGCCTGTCCTGGATATATTGTTGCATACGCTCCCTGATCTTTCCTTCCTGGGGGGCAGGCTCATCGGCCTCCGTTTGTGCTAAAAGAACAGCACCCGGAGCAAGCGTTAATAATAATATGATCAACCATTTTTTCATGTCTGCTTAGTTTGTCATCAACACATCTTCTATATCTTCTGTTTGTTGCTGGAAGCTTTTTAATTCTTCTTCAGAAACATCTTGCAGCAGTTGTTGAATCTCTTTTGTTTTATCAGTAGTATTTACTTCAACGGTCTCTGTACCATTCATGCCGGCATCGAGGAAATCAAGCAGGTCATCCTTTTGGGTCTCGCTCAATTTCTTTACATCTCTTGAAACTTTCGCCAGCGTCTTTGCCCCTGACTCTTTCTCCTTATTAGTATTGATAAGTAAAAGACCTGTCATAAAAATAATACCGGCTACTACCGCAGCTGCTGCGTAACGGAACCATTTGCGGCTGGTCAGTGAAATGATTTTTGCTTCCTGTTTAGTTTCTTTCGTCGCGGCATTGGTAGCAAGATTCTCAAAATATCCTTGCGGAACAGTAAACGGCATTTCTTTTTTCAAACCGGCAAGCAAAGGAGATATCGCGTCTGTTTCCTCATTCACGGTTCGTGCAAAGGACTCTTTGTGGAGATGGTCGCTGCTTTCACGAACCAATTGCAGCATCCTTTCACTGAGTCCTTCGAAATAACCAGCCGGAACAGAATAAGGTAATTGCTTAGACAGGTTGCTTAATACAGGAGATAGAAGAGCTAGCTCATCAGCTGGATTGGCAGCTTCGCTCGCTTTGATGCGGTTCATCACCTGGCCGATCAGTCCATCAAAATAACCGGCCGGAACGGCATAGCTATTTTCGGGGCTGGAATTGGCCAACTGGCTTCCCAGTTCATTCAGCTCTTGTAATATGTTGTCTCTCTGTGTCATCTATATTTTCCCGAAGGGAGTCGGTTAATTGGATGGTTCTCAACCCCCAAAGTTTAATGATTCAGTATATAATCCTCTACTTTTTTAACAGCATGATGATAGCTGGCTTTCAATGCTCCCTCACTCGTTTCCAATACCCTGCTCATTTCCTCGTAGGGCATTTCATCATAATATCTGAGGCTGAAAACAACCTTTTGCTTTTCCGGCAATTGCTGAATGGCCAACTGCAATTTCCATTCTAAACGGTTGGCGTCAAAGTGTTTGTCCGCCTTGATCTTATTGCTGAGCCCACTTTCCACATCGCTAAGGCTTACTGATGTCCTTTTTTTCTGTTGTTCGAGGAAGGTCAGGCACTCATTGGTAGCAATACGGTAAAGCCAGGTATAAAGCTGGCTGTCCTCCCTGAAATTCTCCAGCCCATTCCAAACACGGATCAATACATTTTGCAATACATCATTGGCATCATCATGGTCAACTACCATACGGCGGATATGCCAGTATAACTTTTCCTGGTATTTTCGGATAAGTAGGGTGTAGGCTTTTTCTTTCGTAACAGGGCTACGGAATAGTACAAGCAATTCACTATCGCTGGTTGTGGTCAGGGACATTTGTCAGGGGCTTTGGTCCGTTTAGAATATTGGAACCATCAATTGTTTAAAGCCTTTTTGCTCCTTAAAAATAAAAAAGCAGGTTCATTTTTGAACGAACCTCCCGGAATACTTTACAACAATCTTTTAACCATTATTCTTTCGTGCTATCACTTTTTCAGCAGCTGTAACGATATCGGGTATATCCAGGCCATATTTTTTCAGGAGCTGTGCGGGAGTACCGCTTTCACCAAATGTATCTTTTGTGCCTACATATTCGATCGGAACAGGGAAATCCTTAGCGGCACATTGGGCGATAGCATCACCGAGGCCACCAATGATATTATGTTCTTCGGCGGTCACAGCACATTGGGTTTTGCGCAATGACTGCATAACTGCTGCTTCGTCGAGCGGTTTGACCGTATGTATATTTATCACTTCAACGCTGATACCTTTTTCCTGCAGGATGATACCGGCCTGAATAGCGTTCCATACCAAGTGACCGCATGCAAAAATGGAAACATCCGTTCCTTCTGAGAAATACTGTGCCTTGCCTATTTCAAATTTTTTATCAGCAGTGAAAATGGGCCAGACGGGTCTTCCAAAACGTAAATAGACCGGGCCGGTATATTCAGCAATTGCTTCTGTAGCCGCTTTTGTTTGTGCGTAATCGCAGGGAACGATCACCGTCATACCCGGCAGCATTTTCATCAGTCCGATATCCTCAAGTATCTGGTGTGTAGCGCCATCTTCTCCCAATGTAAGCCCGGCATGTGAAGCACAGATCTTTACATTCTTGCCGCTATAAGCTATGGACTGGCGGATCTGGTCATATACCCTGCCGGTGGAAAAATTAGCAAACGTAGTGGTGTAAGGGATCTTGCCACCTATCGTCAATCCTGCGGCAATACCCATCATGTTAGCTTCTGCGATCCCGCATTGTATAAAACGGTCAGGGAATTCCTTCATGAACTGGTTAAGCTTTAATGAACCAGCCAGGTCGGCTGTCAACGCAACGATGTTAGCGTTCTTCCTTGCCGCTTCTACGATGCCATCACCAAAACCGCTGCGGGTATCCTTGTTGCCTGTTGATTGAATTTCCTTTAATAACATGCGAGGTATTTAAGTGGGGCAAATGTAATGGTCAATTGTCAATAGGCAATGGACAATACGCAATAGACAATTACCCCCATAAGTGAAACATTGTGAATTGCCCGTGGCCATTGTTAATTGAGTTCCCCCGGGACGGTACCAAAAACAGTTTCATCCGCTTTTAAGCGAACCTCCCATTTCCAGGCTGTTGTCATAATATCTTCAAGGGAATAACGGGGATTCCATCCAAGTAATCTTTGTGCTTTGTCCTTATTGGCGTACACGGCTATTACATCTCCGCTACGACGTGGGCCTTTCTCATAGTTCAGTTTCTTATCAGTAACTTTTTCAAACGCATGAATAGCTTCCAGTACGGAGATACCAGTGCCGCTTCCCAGGTTAAATATTTCGCAGTTGGTCGTATTGCGGGCTTCTTCGAGGTATTTCAAAGAAAGAGTATGCGCATGCGCCAGGTCACATACATGAATATAATCCCTGATACAGGAACCGTCCCTTGTAGGATAATCTGTGCCATGCACTTTCATACCAGCCAAACGGCCAATAGCAGTTTGTGTAATGGCCGGTACGAGATTCTCGGGTTTACCGACCGGCATTTCTCCAATAGCAGTACTAGGGTGAGCACCTGCGGGGTTAAAATAACGTAACAAAACACTTTGGATCCCTGAACTCTTCACAAATTCCCCGACCATTTGTTCTCCCATTTGTTTTGTATAACCATAAGGGGATTCGGCGGGCTTGGGAACACTACTCTCTGTTACCGGCACTTCATCGGGATTGCCATACACCGTACAAGAAGAGGAGAATACCAAATGCGGGATATTGAATTCCAGCGCACATTTCAGCACATTGATCAGGGAATTGAGATTATTTTCAAAATATAACAATGGCTTTTGTACGGATTCTCCTACTGATTTATAAGCAGCAAAATGGATGATACCCGTGATGTCTTTATTTTCATGAAAAATGGCGAACGTATCGTCAAAATTGCAGAGGTCAACCTTATAGTTCTTGATCTTTTGACCTGTTATCTGTTCGACTCCTTTTAAGATAATAGGATTCGACCGGCTATTATTATCAACGGAGATCACATCGTACCCATTCTCAATAAGGTCAACGATAGTATGTGAACCAATATATCCGCACCCACCCGTGACAAGTATCTTACTCATAAAAATTTCTCCAAAGGAGAGTCATTGACCTTCGGGCGACAAAAGTCCGGAATTCAACTGATAAAGGCGGAATGAATTAAAACAGGCTAACTATTTTGTAAACGCCCGCTGCCAGCAGGCCGCTGATAGGAATGGTCAGCACCCATGCCCAAACCAGGCTGAATGTGATTCCCCACCTTACAGCAGATAATCTTTTGGTGGCTCCTACGCCCATGATAGCGCCGGTAATGGTGTGCGTAGTGCTCACCGGTATTTTCAGGGCTTCTGTTACGAACAATGTTACGGCACCCGCAGTTTCAGCTGCCACACCTTCGAACGGCGTGACCTTCGTGATCTTGGTACCCATTGTTTTTACGATCTTCCATCCTCCACTCATAGTTCCCAAACCAATGGCTGCATAACAGGCGATAGGCACCCAGGTGGGCATCTGTTTGAATTCGGAGATAGTACCTCCCGCAATTAATGCCGCGGTAATGATCCCCATTACTTTTTGTGCATCGTTACCACCATGCCCGATACTGAAAGCAGCCGAGGAGATCAGCTGCAATTTTTTGAACCATTGATTGGCCTTGTGCGCATTCAGGTTACTTAAGTACAGGGCAAACAGCGACATGGTAAGGAGGATAAAAGACAGCAAGATCCATTTAAAATTCTTCGAATAGAAAATGACCTGTGTTATATAACTGTCGTAATGTGTTTTTTTAGCCAGGATCGCCCTGTCCAGCTCGAGGCTGTTTCTAAGGAAAAAGAACACAAAAATTATTACGGCGATAGAGAAAATTTTTGATGTCCATCCTTTTTTGAAGGAACTGAGGAACCAGAGCGACATAATGAATGCCATCAACATGCCGACAAGCGGCGCTAAAAAAATAAAAGCGGCAGTTTTAAGAATGATCGGTGAATTAACGGCCCCAAAGCCACCTGCTGCTATGGCCGCACCAGCAAACCCGCCTATTAATGTGTGAGAGGAAGAAGAAGGGATCCCGAGCCACCAAGTCAATAAATTCCAAGCAATGGCGGCTATTAATCCTGAAAATATAACTACCATCATATTTGCCCCTATAAGGTCTGGCTTGACCGTTTTAGCCACGGTGTCGGCTACGCCATGATCCTTAAAAATGAAAAAGGCCACGGAGTTGAATAAGGCTGCCCATAGTACGGCCTGGAAAGGGGTAAGCACTTTCGTGGAAACGATCGTGGCTATTGAATTGGCTGCATCGTGAAAACCATTGATGTAGTCAAAAATCAATGCTAGCACTATGATGGTAATGAGGAAAGGTGTCATAAACTAATTTGAAAATGGGCCGATTTGAAAATTTGAAAATGCCGGCTGGTTTTTTCAAATTTTCAAATAACATTAAGCGTATTTAATAATGATGGACTCGATCACATTACTAGCATCCTCGCATTTATCGGTAACGATCTCCATTACCTGGTAGATCTCTCTTTTCTTAATCACCTCTTTGGCGTCTGGTTCTGTTGCAAATAATTTTTCGATACTGAAATCAAAAACATCGTCGGCCTGGTTCTCGATACTGTTGATCTTTACCAGCGCTTCAGTGATATTGCGCATGTTCTTCATATCCCTGAGTTCAGTCACCGCGATCTTTACCTGTTGAGCAGCCTCTTCGATGAGTTCCGCGAATTTTTGCATACCCGTGTCGTTAGGGTTTACCCGGTAGAAATTGATCTTCTTTCCCGCGGCATATATATAATCCGCGATATCATCTAAAGAAGTAGCGAGGTAGTGAATATCTTCCCTGTCGAATGGAGTGATAAAGTTGCGACCCAGTTCGGTGAACAGGTTATGGGTCAGTTCATCATTGGCGTGCTCGAGGTCCTCCAGTTTGGTGATGAGAGAGGCTCTTTTATCAAAGTCGGGCTCGGCTACCACATCCTTGAGGCCGGAACCCATTATTTCTACGTTGTTAGCTACTTTTTCAAAAAGTTCATAAAAGATCCTGTTCTTCGGCATGAAGATCTTCAGGAAGGATTGTAGTGCCATTGGTTATGATTTATGTATGGTTTGCTTTAGGTGCAAATCAAGTTACAAAATTACCTGGGTACGATCAAGGGCTTAAGCAGGGTGGGAGAATTAATAATTAATTAATATAGAAATAAAGTTAGCGTAACGATTCAATAAGAAACACGTTTATATTGCATCAATTTTAAGCGTACATATGACCGGGGTAAATCATTTTTTGCGCATACCGCATTTAACCGCATGTTTCATCTTCTTTTTTTCCATTACAGCCCAATCACAAAGATACCTGGCTGATATTGACTCCTCTTTTTTTATCAAAGATACCGTGAGACCTGTTATTAAGAGGTTTGAAAACCTTCGTATCACAGGATATATGCAGCCGCAGTTTCAAAAAGCGCAGGCAGATGGCGCTCCTTCCTTTGCAGGGGGAAATTTTTCCCCATTATCAAGCAGCCGTTTTATGCTGCGAAGAGCAAGGGTAAGGCTTGATTATTTACTGCCTTCAAAAAATAAATACCCTAAAGCTCTCTTCTCCTTCCAGATCGATGCCACAGAAAGAGGAGTAGTGGTGCGGGATATGTTCTTAAAACTTTTTGAAACGAATAAAAATGTCTTTTCACTTACTGCCGGTTTGTTCGCCCGGCCGTTTGGATACGAGGTAAACCTCTCCTCTTCCTTCAGGGAAGCGCCGGAACGCGGACGAATGTCACAGATACTCATGCCCTCCGAAAGAGATGTGGGAGTAATGGTCTCTTTTGAACCACAGGAAAAAAAACATAAGCTTTCCCATATCAAATTCGATATTGGTTTCTTCAATGGACAGGGACTTTCCGGTACGACCGATTTTGACAGTCACAAGGACCTGATCTCACGATTGTTTTTGAAGACCTATAAACTGAATAAAGTAGATATCACCGGTGGCCTATCATATTTAAGGGGTGGCTGGAAGAACGGGACCAAATATGTTTATCGCAGCGGGGCTGCAACTAATGGAGATAAGATCTTTATCGTCGATTCATCTGTAAAAAATCTCGGGAGATCATCACCCCGCCACTATTACGGCGCAGATGCCCAGGTAAAATTGCATCATGGCTGGGGAGAAACAGAATGGAGAGCGGAATATTGGTTCGGTACCCAACCCGGTACTTCCGGTTCGACCAGTAACCCAGGGACATTACCTACCTCAAACGGCAACCCGGTTCCTACTTACGTCAGACATTATGATGGCGCTTTTTTATTATTCCTGCAGAATATAGTCAACGAAAGACACCAGGTAATCGTCAAATATGACTGGTATGATCCGAACATAAAAGTCAGGGAAAAGGAAATTGGTAAACCCGGTACAAATCTTACAATAGCGGACATTAAATTTTCTACACTCGGCCTTGGTTATGTCTATCATATAAATCCCCAAACCAAGATCATCCTCTATTATGATATCGTAACCAATGAGCATACACAATTAACAGGCTATACAGCTGACCTGGAGGATAATGTGCTCACTCTCCGTCTCCAGTTCCGTTTCTGAACACGGGTAACATTCAGATAACATTGCCGTCATAATTGCTTAACCTCGGCGTAACATGCGGGTAATCTCGACGGCCCACCTTTGCCGCAAACAAACCGAGTATGAATCCGAGGCTGAGACCGATCCTGATCTTTATTTTCTTAATGGGCTTTTTTTCTGCGGCTCAGGCCCAAATACAGAAGCTTTCAGGAAAAATAATCAATGGAAAAAATGAACCGCTGGCCGGGGTTTCGATTAAGATCGTCGGCGCAACAGAGGGTACGTCTACGGATATCGAAGGACGGTTTTCTTTAAGTCTTATCCAGGGTAAAAAATATGAACTCGAAATTTCCGCCATCGGCTATGAAACAAAGAACATCACCGAGGTCGAAGTAGCTGCAGGCACATTAAATGAACTAAATATAACGCTTGATGTAAAAGCAACTACGGGTGGCAATGTAATTGTGACTGCCCGCACCGGGACGGCCAGGCGGGAAACGGTGAATGCTGTTATTGCCTTTCAAAAGAATACCAATACCGTTGCCTCTGTTATCTCTGCCGAAAGCATTCGCCGCTCCCCGGATAAAAATACCGGAGAGGTATTAAAGCGTACACCAGGCGCAAGTATCCAGGATGGACGTTTCATTATTGTAAGAGGGTTAGCAGACCGGTATAACCAGGCCATGTTGAATGGAATATTGCTTACCAGTACAGAACCCGACAGGAAAACATTTTCTTTCGACCTGATACCGGCGACGATGATCGATAACATCGTTATCAATAAGGCTTTTGTTCCCGAATTGCCGGGTGAGTGGGCCGGTGGATTGATACAGGTGAATACCAAAGATATCCCGGCTAAGAATTTTTTTAATGTACAGGTAGGTACCGGCTTCAATACCCAAACTACTGGCAAAACATTTTATAAAGATGCCCAGGGTGGTAAACTTGACTGGCTGGGTACAGATGATGGTACACGTGCGCTGCCTGCAGCTTATACAAGAAAAGCAGAATTCGATATGCTGTCACCCGCGGAAAAAACAGCGATCGGTAAACAAATGCGCAATAACTGGGCACCTGCACAAGGCAAGGCAGGTCCTAATGTTTCTTTCCAGGCCAATGGTGGTTTTACGGGTAAATTGTTTGGAAAGAATATCGGTGGAAGCTTTGGGATCAATTATAACAGGAGCAATAAAAACCTTCGGCTGCTGAACAGGGTGAATGTGATCGATGAGAATACTTATGCTGTGAGCATGGTATCCAATTATGATGATGATAAATATCAGCAGGAAATTTCCGGTGGTGCATTGGGAAGCCTCTCTTTCCAGTTCAATTCCAAGAACAGGGTTTCGCTGAAATCGATCGTAAATATCAATACTTCCAACTCCGTTACTCAACGTAATGGGTATGACCTGAGCCGTGCAGAAGACCTGAAAGGATCTGAATTCACTTTTAAACAGAACACTTTCTTTACTGTACAGGCGAATGGCGAACACAGTATCACTGCTCCTCTTAAATTAAAATGGTACAGTGCCTTTAATATACTTGATGGTTACATTCCAGATCAGCGCCGTATACTCTACCTCAGATCAACGGGCACACAGGATCCTTATCTCTTGCTGATATCCGGTACGCTCTCACAGCAGAGCGGCAGCCGTATCTACCAGAACCTTAGCGACTATATTTATACCGCCGGTGGTGATCTCAGTTACACTTTCGATTGGTTCAATCAAAAGCAAACCGTGAAAGCAGGTTATATGGGCCAGGTAAAGGACCGTTTGTATGATGCACAGCTTTTTGCGATCAACCTGCCGATAGGGAACAATGCTTTACGCTCAATCGGTCCTGATAAAGTTTTCCTCCCGGAGAATTTTGGCAATGGCACCGAGGATAAATTTGGGTTTGACGCCATCAAGGGAAATACATTCCGCTATCTCGCCAATACGATATTGAATGCAGGGTTTCTCCAGTTTGATAATTCATTTTCTAAAAATATAAGACTTGTCTGGGGTTTAAGAGTAGAGAACTACGATCAGTTGGTAGGTAGTGTTAAGAAATGGGATCCACGACATACTCATAGTGAGATAACAGACTTTTTACCGGGTGTGAACTTCACGTTGAAGCTGAATACAAAAACAAACTTTCGGTTAACAGGGTCACAGACCGTTGTACGCCCTGAATTGAGAGAGCTGACCTTTTTAAATTTATATGATTTTGAATTGAATGCTTCAGTACAGGGCAACCCTGAATTGAAAAGAACAAAGGTCTCCAACTTTGATGCCCGCTATGAATTGTATCCAAGAGCCGGCGAACTTTTTACGCTTGGCGTATTCTATAAAGATTTCAATAATGCGATCGAGCAATTCCTGAACGGTGGTGGTGGTGGTGCCAGCACGTTCACTTACCTCAACGCCAAAAAAGCCCGCTCTTATGGCGTTGAACTGGAAATGCGTAAAAAACTGGACTTCGCTAACGCTTTGAAGAATTTCACGTTCCAGGCAAATGCTTCTTATATCAAGAGCAAAGTGAACGACAATACATTGAAACTCGACAGATCGCTACAGGGACAATCACCTTATGTGTTGAATTTCGGATTGCTCTATGATCTTGAAAAGACCGGTTTAAATGCTACCTTATTATTTAACCAGATCGGGGAAAGGATCTATTTGGTAGGGGATGCGTTTGCCGGGGCTCCTGACATTTACGAAGCTCCCCGTGCCCAGGTGGACCTCCAGGTGGCTAAGAAATTATTAAAGAACAAGGCAGAGATCAGGTTAAATGTAGCTGACCTGTTGAACAAGACACAATACTTCTACCAGAACGCCAATACCAAAACATCCTTTCAGAAAGACACAGATCCTTTTCGTTTTACAAGAAGGAACGGGTCAACTTTCAGTTTAACCTTCAATTACTCATTATAATAAAAATTTAAAAAAAGATAAATGAAAAAGTATATTTTTTACCTGTCAGCACTCGGAGCCCTGGCCATCAGCAGTTGCCGTAAGATAGAAACGGATGGTGAAGTACAGATCGTGTATGTAAATAACGGCGGCGGGGGAACTACCGGGCAAACGATCATTCTGAAGGATCGCATCAATGCCGATACTGTTTTGCGCAAACAGAATACCTATATCCTGCAGGGGCTTGTTTATGTGGTAGGTAATCACACGCTGACGATCGAACCCGGAACGGTTATCAAAGGATCTTTTACAGGTTCCAGTGTAGCGGGTCTGATTATAACAAGAGGATCTAAAATAAATGCTGCCGGCACTGCGTCAGAGCCCATCATATTCACATCGGCTTCTCCTAACCCGCAATCAGGTGACTGGGCGGGTATCGTTTTGTGTGGTAAAGCACCTATCAATACAAACTATAACAGCATTAGCGGACTTTACCAGGTTGAAGGTGGTATCGACAACGGATTCGGTGATGGCCTCGCCGGTTCGGGTGATGCGCTCGTACCAACTCCGGTCGCTGATGATAGTTCAGGTGTGATGAAATATGTACGAATAGAATGGGCGGGTTATGCGTTCCAGCCTGATAAAGAAATTAACAGTCTTACCATGGCTTGTGTAGGCAGTCGCACTATTATAGATCATATCCAGGTAAGCAATGCCAAGGATGATGCTTTTGAATGGTTTGGGGGAACGGTGAATTGTAAATTCCTTATCGCTTACAAAACACTGGATGATGATTTCGATACTGATAATGGATACAGCGGTAGAGTACAGTTCGGGCTAGTGATCCGGGATTCCTTACTGGCTGACGGATCAAGATCAGAAGCATTTGAAAGTGATAATAATTCAGGGGGCACTACGGTCGGTCCAAAGACTTCGGCTATATTCAGCAATATCACGGCTATAGGACCACGTGCTACTACCGCTAATGTTGGTAATTCATTGTTCCGTACAGGCGCTCATATCCGGAGGAATACAGCGATATCTATTTTCAATTCTATCATTATGGGTTGGCCTCTTGGCCTGGAGATAGACGCAACCACGGGCACATCTACTATTTTAAATGTAGAAGACAGTTCGTTACGTTTGAGGAATATCACACTCGCGGGAAATGGTACGAGTACTAAATTCACTTTCAACACACCTCCGGGTCCGGGCGGCGCTACTATTACGAGCGATGCCGCTTTTACCACCTGGTTCACTAATCCTTTTTATAACAATGATATTCTTCCCAACGCATCAGATGTAAAGCTGGTACAACCCTTCAGCTATACTGCACCAGATCCAACTCCTTTTGCAGGCGGTAATGGTAATGCGAAGGTCTTGAATGGTGGCGGGTTCACCGATCCTAAATTCAATGGCGATACTTTCTTTGATAAGACCGTAACATTCCGTGGTGCCATTGCTCCTGCGGGAGAATTATCAAGCTGGTGGAAAGGTTGGACAAAATTCAATTATAATTAATAACCGTGCTCTCATTAAGTGAGGCTGCTTCAACTGAAGCAGCCTTTTTTATTTTTAACATTTACATAATCTCGCTGTAATATCTGCGTAACACGTCGGAAGCATCTTTACAATAGTTCTTTCCGACAGTCTGATAAGAGTTAGTAAGTAGTTCGTCGGTTGCAATTTTTCTCATACAGTTACCACCTTTGCTTGTCCCATAGCTCTTGGGAAGCAAGGGTGGTTTTTTATGCTCCCTTAATTTAGAGAACCCAGCCGGAGATACAATGATCCCCACCTTTGATGCTATCCTGCAAAAAATCTTTTACAATTGTCAGTAATTTCAGATCCGACGGAATAATTATGGCAACACTCGGCATGAATAAGGTTGTAATGAGATCCCTGTTATGGATAATGATACCGGTGGTCACAGCTATGTCCTTTTGTGGTTGCCGGAGCAAAGCCGCCACCTCTATTGAGACGGGTAATGATGAGCGGATGATAGTAGCCGTGCCTGACAGTGCCTATGCTGTTAGTGTTTTCCTGAACGATGCAGGCGATCCCATCAATTCAGCAGGCATAGATTTTCCAGTAGGTGACGCTAAGAACCCTGCGGTTGATCCTTTTATTACAGTATCGAGCAGTAATACAGGGGTAGTTCCCAATACCGGTCTTTTTGTTTCAGGGAGTGGTCTTACCCGTAATCTGAAGATCGACCCGGTTGCAGCCGGTTATGCTACGATCACGATAACAGTTATTAATGGAACTTATCGTCGTTCCTACCTGCTGAACTATGCAGTCTCACAGGCGCAAACCATGAAAGGGAGAAGCTGGCATAATGGTATAGCTGATGCCTCTGCAGCTATCGTAATAGACGATGATCATATGCTGGTCGCCAATGATGAAACAAACCTCCTGTACTTGTATAACAGGCGTCTGTCAGGTATGCCGGTCAGGTCATTTGATTATAACGAGGGGAATGCACTGGGACTTACTGATAGTATCGCGGGCAAATGGAAGGAAGTGGATGTGGAAGCGGGAGTACGAAGTACACAGGACCCCTCCATTATTTATTGGATCGGATCAATGAGCAATAACAGCAGCTTTTTGAACAAGCCTAATCGTAACAGGTTATTCGCGATGAGGGTCTCTGGTAAAATTGCGGAGATAAAACTTACCAATGCCGGGTACAGCGATCAGTTGCGCAGGCACCTGGTCTTATGGGGCAATGCACATGGCTACAATTTTGACAGCAGTGCTGCCGCCGGAAGGGACTGCAAAAGACCTGACGGGTTCAATATAGAAGGAATGGTCTTTGGCCCGGATAAGAGGACTATGTATATCGGTTTCAGAGCGCCACTTGTACCTCTTGCGCATCGCACAAAGGCTCT
This sequence comes from Chitinophagaceae bacterium, assembly GCA_035526625.1. Lineage (GTDB taxonomy): Bacteria > Bacteroidota > Bacteroidia > Chitinophagales > Chitinophagaceae > JJ008. Next base: position 536 of record DATLCB010000047.1, on the reverse strand, counting down.
TATTGCACCGATAAACAATTTTGAAAAATGGTTTAATAATGGGTCGCCTGCAGGTGATCCGCAAATAGGCGCTCCTATTGAACTCGACTTGGGTGGAAGAGGTATAAGAGATATTATATGCATACCCGATGGAAGTTATGTGATCATTGCAGGCAGTTGCGGAGCAGAGCTGGTCCCTGCTGTATATACCTGGACAGGTAATAAGAACGATGCGCCGGTAGAGAATAATTCGTTTGAGCTTTCGGGCCTGAATGTCGAAGGGGTAGTGCCTGTGTATGAAGACGGTAAATTGTTGTTGAACAAATTACAGGTGGTGACGGATAATGGGAATCAAATTTTTTACGGAGATACAGTGTTAGCTAAAAACCTGCCGGTTGCTAACTTTAAAAAATTCAGTTCAGTTATCACTGAATCCCGCAAGAAGGATAATCTTGTTCCTTCGGGTAAACAATAACCCAAAATTTTTGAGAAAGAACGAGTAGCTGATATTTTTCAAGGACTTTTTCGTGGTGCTTTTATTCTAATTTTAATCAAAT
>DATLCB010000046.1:0-9950 GCA_035526625.1 Chitinophagaceae bacterium | reverse complement strand
ACTGATGCATGCGGACGGACGATCAATCATTCAAGACTCATCACCGTATCACCAGCAGCAGTAGCAGCATTTGTTGCTCCGCTGCCGGGTAATGTTACTGTAGCCTGCGGTGGCGCTCCTGCTCCAACTTGTTTGAACTATACAAACGGTGGTAGTGGTGATTGCCTGATCGCTGGTTGTGTTACTTCAACAAGGACTACAACACCTGGTCTGTGCGGTGGTGTTATTACCGAAACATGGACATTCGTTGATGAGTGCCAAAGAACAATATCTCATTTTAGAGTTATCACTGTATCACCTGCATCAGTTGCAGCATTTGTAAACCCTCCGGGTAATATTACAGTAGCTTGCGGTGGTGCTCCTGCTCCAACCTGCCTGAACTATACCAATGAGAGAAGTGGGGATTGCCTGATCGCGGGTTGTGTCACTTCTACAAGAACAGCCACACCTGGTCTTTGCGGCGGTGTTATTACTGAAACATGGACATTCACTGATGCATGCGGACGCACGATCAACCATTCTAGACTTATTACTGTATCGCCTGCAGCAGTTGCAGCATTTGTTGCTCCGCTGCCGGGTAATGTAACAGTTGCCTGTGGTGGTGCTCCGGCTCCATCCTGCCTCAATTATACCAATGAGAGAAGCGGGGATTGCCTGATCGCTGGTTGTGTTACCTCAACAAGAACTACAACACCTGGTCTGTGCGGTGGTGTTATTACCGAAACATGGACATTCGTTGATGCATGCGGACGTACGATCAACCATTCAAGACTTATTACTGTGTCTCCTGCAGCACAAGCAGCCTTTGTAAATCCTCCGGGGAATATAACAGCAGTGGTTTGTGGTGTTGAACCTAGACCAACTTGCCTGGCTTATTCCAATGGCGGTAGCGGTGATTGCCTTATCGCTGGTTGTGTGACCTCAACTATCACAGGTCAAAACCCTGCTAACTGTGGTGTATATACTGAAACATGGACCTTCACGGATGCGTGCGGACGTACGATCACGCATTCAAGAACGATCACGGTACCATGCTGCACAGCTTGTACCTACACCCAGGGTGCATATGGTAATCCTGGTGGAAATGGATGCGTATTCCCTGGACCTGTTACCATGAGCCAGAATCAGATCATGATCAATGCGCTGACAAGTGAGCCAGGTAATGCGAAAACATTCGGTCGCCAGGACCTGAACAGGTATTGGATCGTGAGGTTGTCTGATGTGAATTCGGGCAACAACAGTAATATCTTCAAGATGCTGCCAGGGGGTACCAGTTCCAAAGTATTTGAACTGGATACTTATACAGGTGTACCAGAGTTCAGTAATGCACCCTCATGGCCTGTAGCTCCATTGAAACCTAACAATCCAAAACAAGGTCAGATACAGAATCAATTGTTCGCTCAAACGCTCACGTTGTATTTCAACCTGAAGAACAATGTGAACCTTGGTGGATTTGTAATGGGCGATACACTGGTAACAGCAGATGCTGTTTGCGGCAGCAATGTTCCGATCCCGGGTACTGAAACTAAATTTGGAATACCACATTCAGTTGCTGTTTACCTGGCTGGTGGAAATGGATATCCAAATACGGTTGGCGGATTATTCACACTCGCAAATGATATGCTGGGTGGTGTGAATACCGGGCTGACACTCGATAATGTTAAAACAGCTGTTGACCAGATCAATAATGGTTTTGATGAATGTCGTATACTGGTAGGATACCGGCCTTATGCCGGAACTGCACCGGTGAATAACAGTATCGCTACAAATGGCCTGGCTGTGTCAGCCTTCCCTAACCCGTACGAGCAGGATAATTTTAATCTGCGGATCAATGCTCCTGTAAGCGGTGAGGCGACTGTTCAGTTATTTACAATCGAAGGTTTTAAGGTATCAGAGGTAAAAACGATGATCAAGAATAACCAGGACCACGTGGTCAATATGAAAGTACCAGCTATTTACAGAACAAGACTGGTATATCATGTGACCATCGGCAGTTATACTGCAAGAGGAATTGTCCTGAGTCCGAATTAATAGATTCTGTCCTTAGCATTAACTGTCCCGGAGGTCTCCGGGACAGTTTTATTTTAGGGTAACAATGGCGAAAGCCGAATAGCACCTTCAACAAAAGACTCTTAGTTCTCTTTTGTAAATCAGAAGGAATAGTTATCTTGATCCGTTGCAGCATATTTATAATGGCACAGAAGAAAAAAAAACAATCTGAAAATCCCCAAGGAGCGACCTCCCTGACAGGCGCTTCCGAATTGTTCCAAAAAGGGAACCTGGTCCCTGCTGCACTGATCTTCCTTTATTCATTAGTTGAGTTTATCCCATCGGGTGGCACGGGGGAAGTGATGGGGAGCCAATGGTTTTACGTGAGTATCATCAATATCATAGCTGCTTTATACATTTTGATCGGAGAAAAGGGATACAATAGCCGTATCCACCTGTGGAGAAATGCCACTATTATTTGCTACTTGATCTTTGTCTTACTCGCAGGTCTGTCCATTTTTTTTGCTATCAATAAAATAGAAGGGTTTGTTACTTATTCCAGGCTGCTCGTCACAGTTGTAATGGTCTTTAACCTTTTCTTTTTGTTGCAGGCCAGGCCTGTTTTTTTCAAGCTACTCGCCATCCTTTTATCAGTATATCTTTTATTACAGTCCATCAATACGCTGGGCAGTTTTTTTAATAAGTTAGGTGATACAGATATCAGCAAACTGATACTCGGTCTTACCGGTAATGCAGGGAATAAAAACATACTGGCCGTCAGCTTCGTATTGAAAGTTCCTTTTGTCATCTATTGTATATATTCTTCCCGTATTTCGGGGCGGTTCCTCTACAGTATTATACTGGCAGTGGCGGCTACTGCTATTTTCATATTGAATGCAAGATCTTCCTATATAGGGTTGTCATTGGCCATACTCTTGTTCCTGATCGGAATGTTTATTATCAGCAAACGCGAGAAAAAAATCAAAGCAGGGCTGACTACAAGTGGTTTTATTGTTGTAGCAGTTGCCATCGCTTTGTTGTTTTCTCAATATGTGGTCAGAAAAGCAATAGAGGACCAGGAAAGCACAACAGCCTATGGTGCGGTCTTTCAAAGATTGAATACGATCAGTTTTAGTTCGGAAGGATCAAGCAGCAGGGTGCAGATGTGGTTGAGCGCTATCGATTATATAAAAAAACATCCACTTACCGGAAGTGGCTTTGGAAACTGGAAGCTGGTATCCATCCCTTACGAGAAAACGTACGTTGATGAGATCCGGATCTCCAAGCATACGCATAATGATTTTATCGAGATCACCGCAGAACTGGGTTTTCCTGGTGGAATTTTGTATCTGCTTGTCTTTATATTACTGGGGATCTCCCTGCTAAAGATCTTTTTTTCAGCTATTGAAACGAACAGGAGAATAACTGCGCTGATCTGCCTGATGTTACTTGTCGTCTATGCAACGGACGCTTCCTTTAATTTCCCGATGGAAAGACCGGTTACACAATTCTTCTTTTCGCTGCTATTCTCTTTTACGCTTGTTTTGTCACTTTCATCCGGAAGCAGGGTCATTGAAGTACAGGCTGGAAAGACGATGAACAAAAACAGGATGCTTATCATTGTTTTGCTTTTTTTATCTGTCCCCACAGCTTATATCAGCCATTTAAACTACCGGTCCCTTCTTGCACAAAGCAGGGTGAACGACGATATCCAATCCCCTGCCCCGGTTACAAGATGGGCCGATATAAAAAATACATTTCCATCCATACCTAACCTCAACAGCTATGGGTTCCCTATAAGCCATATCAAAGCATTTTACCTGGTCATTGACAAAAAGTATGATGCTGCACTTTCACTACTGGATAAAAATGCTAATGTTAATCCTTACCTGACACTTACCGAATACCTCAAGGCCAAGATCTACATGGAAACAAACAGGCCAGACAGTGCTTTATTATATGCTACAAAGGCGTTCTATGCCAAACCAAGAGCAAGGTCACATTATGAAATGCTGAATAGCCTTTACCTGTTAAAAAAAGACAGTGCGGGGGTCGATCGTGCATTCAAAGAATATATCAAATACAGGAATGAACCCTGGGCATGGGACCGGTATATCGAATTCAAAGCGATGCTGAAATCTTCCGACCCGGCGATCGGTCGTCTCATCGACAGTGCATTGGTTCTTTTCCCCACTGATCAGGACCTCCTGGCCAAAAAGGCTTCTGTAAAAGCTGGTCAACAGTCGACTAATGTACCTGATGCTGTGGAAACGGAATACCAGAAAAATTTTGCAACTGGTTTCGAGCTGTTCTCTAAACAAAAATACGTGGAGGCCATCCCTTATTTCAATAAAGCGTCTTCATTAAAGCCCGGCGATTATTTGGCTGTCGAGAATATCGGGCTATGCTATTATTCTGTCAGCGATTACCAACATGCGATACCTTATTTTGATAAAGTGCTCCAATCATATAACCCTACAGACGGGAAGACAGAGTTCCTGAAAGGCATATCGCTGCTCAACCTTGGTAATAAAGATGGATGTTTGTTCTTACAAAGGTCAGCGGCAAAAGGTTTCCAGCAAGCGGGGGAACAAGCACGTATCTATTGCAAATAACCTTTCGCTTATCAGGGATCTGCTGATCGTCGGATTATTCCAGCTTACCTAATATCCCGTTTTCCAACATTTCATCCGTTATTGGCCGCACTGGTAATATAGACCATAAAGGATGGCTTAACTTTTTTAGCTTGAAGTATAAAACTGATCTACATGAAAAAAATTCTGCCAGCACTGCTTTGCCTACTCTTTTATTTTTCATCTTTAGCACAGATACCGCTCACCGTTTTGCCCAGCGGCGGCAATAAAAAAGCTTCTGTAACTGAAAGGATCGGGCTTACCGATGTCAAGATCAGTTACGACCGGCCAGGTGTTAAGGGACGTGAAGGAAAGATATGGGGCCAGTTGATCCATACAGGATATATAAACCAGGGATTCGGTACAGCCAAAGCAGCTCCCTGGCGGGCAGGCGCTAATGAGAACACAACTTTCTACTTTTCAACCGATGTAAAGATCGAAGGGCAATCATTGCCTGCGGGAACCTATGGTTTCTTTGTTGCTTATGATCCCAGTGAATGTACTTTGATCTTCTCGAAGAATTCCACATCCTGGGGAAGTTATTATTACAATGAGGCCGAAGATGCACTGAGAATAAAAGTAAAACCACAGCCATTGGATAAAAGCGTCGAATGGCTGAAATATGAATTCAGCAATGAAACGGAGAATTCAGCTATAGTTATTTTGCAGTGGGAAAAACTATCTATCCCTTTTAAAATAGAAGTAGATTACATAAAAGAACAATTAGCTTCTTTCCGTCGGGAGTTGAGAACAGACAAAGGTTTTATTTGGCAGAGCTGGGACCAGGCAGCGCAATGGTGTGTACAACGTAATACGAATCTTGAAGAAGCTTTACTGTGGACGGATTCATCCACTAATGGAGGCTTCGGTGGCGAAAAAACATTCCAGGCATGGAGTACAAGGGCACAAGTATTAAATAAGCTTGGCAGGAATGCCGAAGCATCCGACGTGATGAAGAAGGCATTACCATTCGGTGGTATGAATGATATACACCAGTACGGTCGCCAGTTATTATCGCTCAAATTTTATAAGGATGCTTTCGATGTATTTAAAATGAATTATGATAAGAACCCTAACCAGTTCACTACTACCATGGGACTGGTAAGAGGCTATTCAGGACTGGGGGATTATAAGGACGCATTGAAGTATGCGAACCTGGCATTACCGCTGGCACCAGATACGAACAATAAGAATAATGTGCTTGCGATGATCGATAAGCTGAAAGCGGGAAAAGATGTGAATTAGTAAATCACCGCAGAGTAGCGGAGAAAAGGAGGTTGCGCAGAGTAACTCAGGGTTCACTTTGCTTCTCTTGTTCTCAGCGGTTAATTAATTACAACCGCCTAAAATCTCGCAAAGTTTGCTGCGTAATTCAGGTCCCCGGAGATTGCGTGCCACTATCTTTCCATTGGGATCGATGAGGAAATTCTGGGGAATACCTTCGATATGATACAATTTGGCTGCCGCATTGTCCCACCATTGCAGATCGCTTACATGGGTCCAGGCAAGATTATCGGTCTTGATCGCGTCCAGCCACCTGTCTTTATAGCCGGGCCGGTCTAATGATACGCCAAGGACAGTGAAGTTCCTGTTTTTGAAATAATGATAGTTTTCAACGACGTTAGGGTTTTCGCTTCGGCAGGGTCCGCACCAACTCGCCCAGAAATCTACAAGCACATATTTTCCGCGAAAAGAAGATAAGGATACAGGTGTCCCTGTCGTATCAGGCTGTGTAAAATCCATCGCCATGGTACCAACGGCTCCGATCTTGCTTTTAGTGATAAAAGCTTCGAGCTGCTTGCCGGTCGCTGAATTCTTTATTTTATCCTGGAGCTGATTGAAACGGTTCTCGAGCATCACCACATCATTATTGAACTGGTAAGTAACATTCAAAATGAAAGCAGTTACATAGGAGCCCGGTTTGTCTCTTACAAATTTGTCAATGTGTTTTTGCAACTCCTGTTGCGTGGCCGTATAGATTTGCATAAAAGAATCCCGTGATGCGCCCGGCTGGCTGGCGTTGATAGTGCCCGCCAATGCATTGATATTTTTTGCTACAGGCAAAAAGACAGTGACAAAATCCGAAAAATCTTTATGCGCTTTCGAACCCTGTATATCGTACTTACCTGCATTGGACTTATTTCCCTTCACCGTTATAATTGCATTCTCAACGTATAGCTCTACAGCGTTAGGTATACCTTCGATGGTTATAAAACATAGCGTTGGCTCATCTACTTTTTCTTTAAAACTGAACTTACCTTTTTGTAAGGTGGTTGACTTCCATTCAGCCTGCGTTCCGTTCTTATACAAGGCAATTTTTGTCCCGTCAGGGAATCCATCCAGTTTACCTTCGATAGTAAAACCCTTCGTGGTTTGTGCGGCAACAAATAAAGGGGCGAGGAGAAGGATCCCAACTGCGCAAACGGCACACCTGATAAACAGCAATACTTTTTTCATGAATATCTTACTTTTTTTCTCAAATGATACGGGAACGTACAAATTTAGCCAATGAAGACCGAAACTAAAAACCTTCTCCACCGAGTATGGACGAAAGAAAGGATTTTGTGGATGCGTTAACATCGGTACTGTTTTCCAGCGCTTTAATATAGGCGCTGCCGATGATCCCCCCATTAGCCAGTTTACAGACCGCCTCGAAACTTTCCTTATTGTTTATGCCAAACCCCACTAAGATCGGGTTGTTAAGTTTTAAGTCTTTCAGTTTACGCAAATAATTGTCCGCAACAGCAACCTGGTTATTACTACCCGTAGTCGAAGAAGATGATACGGCATATAAAAAACCGGTGCTAAGGCTATCCAGTTTCCTGATCCTTTCATTGGAGGTCTCAGGAGTGACAAGGAAAAGGAAATCCAAGCCGTATTTTTTGATGATGGCCCCATACGTTGTTTCAAACTCATGCTCGGGGAGGTCGGGAAGAATTAAACAATCGATACCAACAGCAGCGGCATCTTCACAGAATTTTTCAAACCCATACTGAAGAACAGGATTCATGTATCCCATCAGGATTACGGGGATAATCTCCCCAACCCCTCCAATGGAGGGGCTTCTCCTAAAATCTTGCAATTGCTCAAAGAGTTTTTTGATCGTCATTCCATTGGCCAGTGCGATAGCGCTGCTTTGCTGTATAACCGGGCCATCAGCAAGAGGATCGCTGTAAGGCATACCGAGTTCTATGATGTCGGCGCCATGCTGTTGCAGGGCCTTCATCATTTCAATCGTAGAATTTAATTTAGGATAGCCTGCGGTGCAGTACAAGCTTAAAATTTTTGCCTTGTTCTGAAATGTGTTGCTAATCCTGCTCATAATTTTTTTGAAACACAGAGACACTAGGAACATTGAGATCACAGTGATAATCCCCCGTGTGACTCCCTGTTCTTTGTGTCTCAGTGTTATAAATTTTCCATGTATGTGCCTAAATCCTTGTCGCCCCTCCCACTCAAACAAACTATCACTCTCTCTTCTTTATTGAATTTGATCATCTTCAAAGCATGTAATGCATGTGCGCTTTCCAACGCAGGAATGATGCCCTCAAGTTTTGCCAGTTCAAATCCAGCTGCCAATGCTTCATCATCCGTTACACTCATAAATGTTGCCCTGCCGCTTTTAAATAAATGAGCATGCAGTGGCCCGATACCAGGGTAATCAAGTCCCGCTGAAATGCTATGCGGCTCCACTACCTGTCCGTCTTCGGTCTGCATCAGCAGACTTTTACTGCCATGCAGAATACCCGGTGTGCCTAATTGGGTCGTAGCGGCGCTATGACCACTGCCCAATCCCATACCGGCAGCTTCAACAGCGATCAGTTTTACTGAAGTCTCTGCGAGGAAATGATAAAAAGCTCCCGCTGCATTACTTCCGCCACCGACACAGGCAATCACATGGGTCGGGAATTCAGTACCCGTTTTCTCTTTGAGTTGTTTCTGTATCTCAGCGCTGATCACAGATTGAAACCTTGCGACCATATCAGGATAAGGATGGGGCCCTACTACCGAACCAATTATATAATGTGTGTTGTGAGAGTTATTGATCCAGTCGCGGATAGCTTCATTAGTTGCATCTTTCAAGGTTTTGCTGCCGCTAGTGACTGGGATCACGGTTGCCCCCAACATTTTCATTCGTGCCACATTCGGTGCCTGCCGCCCGATGTCCTTCTCCCCCATATACACAATACACTCCACTCCTTTCAATGCACACACGGTTGCAGTCGCAACGCCATGCTGACCGGCGCCTGTTTCTGCGATGATCCTTTTCTTGCCAAGCCGGAGTGCAAGTAATATCTGGCCAATGGTATTATTGATCTTATGAGCTCCGGTATGACAAAGGTCCTCCCGCTTCAGGAAGATCGTGGTGCCATACTTTTCACTCAAACGTTCTGCTAAATACAATGGAGTTGGCCGGCCGACATAATCCTTTAGTAAATGATGGTACTCCTCCTGGAAACCTTCTTCATATATGATATCCAGGTATTTCGTTTTGAGCTCTTCAACATTCCTGTGAAGCATTTCGGGAATATAGGCGCCGCCGAAGGGACCGTAATAGCCATGTTCATCGGGTGACTGGTATTGTTGCTCCTCCTTCATTGTTTCATTCCCATCTTGAACTGCAATACCTTACTCATATCTTTCACGCCCGGCGCTGTTTCAAATTTGCTGTTGATATCCACGCCAAAAATATCAGGGTGCTTAAAGGCTTTTAGTCTGACTACATCTTCCACAGCGATGCCTCCGCTCAGGAAGAAAGGTTTTTCAATTTTAGCCTTGGTTAATATAGTCCAGTCAAACTTCTGGCCGGTACCACCGAAAGATTCTTTCAATCCTCCTGTATCGAATAAGTAATAATCGCATACCGCATCATAAGGGGCCACCATTTTGTCAATATCGGCGTTGTCAGATACACGAAATGCTTTTATCACTTCAACCTCGCTGCTCAGGTCCTCACACATCTCGGCGCTTTCATCACCATGGAGTTGCACTACTTCGAGTCCATATTCATCGATGGCATCGAGCACCTCGATCATTTCGGGATTCACAAAAACTCCAACCTTCTTGACATCCAGATCTGCTTTCTTCAGTTCCTTACCAGATAACTTGTTGCCAATATAACGCGGCGATTCTTTGTAAAATATCAGTCCTGCAAAGTCAATGTCGAGTCCATCGAGTTGTTGCAGTTGTTTCATTTCAGTGATGCCGCAAACTTTAATATTCATAGTCCAATTTTTTGTAATTAAGTAGCACACGGATCACACAGACGATACGGATCAAAACGGATTTAATTCTGCTGCACATAATTTTAGATCTTCAGTTCAATCA
>DATLCB010000045.1:0-2326 GCA_035526625.1 Chitinophagaceae bacterium | reverse complement strand
TTTGAGCTGAAAAGTCATGAACAGAAGATCGTACAGGAAGGGCAAAAAGCTATCAAAGACAAAGTGAAGGCTGAGATGCACCAGGCAGTGGTGGAAGTGGGAACTGATATCTGCGCCGACGCCAATGAAGCTTATAAGGATGTGGCGGATCTGCGCAAAACTATTTCTGGCATCGCCGACGGGCTCGGTTTTGCAATGGGTGCTTCCGGCACACATCCATTCAGTCACTGGGAAAGTCAGCTGATAACAGATCATATCCGCTACAGCGAGATCGTAAACGAATTACAGGAGGCAGCAAGAAGCAACCTGATATTCGGATTACATGTACACGTAGGAATGGAAAGTCGGGAGATGGCCAACCATATCGCCAACAGCACCCGCTATTTCCTGCCACATATTTTTGCGCTGAGTACCAATTCTCCTTTCTGGGAAGGAAGGATGACAGGCTATAAATCTTTCCGTACAAAAGTATTCGACAAATTTCCCCGTACAGGTATCCCGGATGCTTTTGACAGTATCGAAGCTTACGACAACTATGTAAAGCTCCTTATCAAGACCAATTGCATTGACAATGCGAAAAAGATATGGTGGGACCTCCGCGTACACCCTTTCTTTAATACCGTTGAGTTCCGGATATGCGATATTCCGCTGACGGTGGATGAGACCATCACACTTGCTTCATTATTCCAGGGGATATGCGCCCGTATCTATATGCTTCGTTCCAAAAACCTCAACTTCATTCAATATTCAAGGGCGCTGCTGAATGAGAATAAATGGAGAGCCAGTCGCTATGGCGTCGATGGTCACCTTATCGATTTTGGTAAAGAAGAAGAAGTAAATACAAGGGCGCTTATTTATGAATTGCTCGAGTTCCTCGACCCGGTGCTTGATCACCTTGGAAGCCGTCACCGCGTAGCATACGTGCACAAGATGCTGGAAAATGGGACTGGTGCCGACCGGCAATTGGGAGTATTTGAAAAGACAAAGAACCTGACCGATGTAGCCCGTTATATCCACAGTCAGTACCTTGCGGGACTATGATGATTATTTCCGGCTTAAATATTTTCCAAAGGAAATGCCCATAGTACGGAACACAACATTAGGACCGCCATCTGTGTTTACAAGACTGCCAACTCCATGCGTGTAGTGCGCATAGACAACAAGACCCGTGCTTGTTTCATAACCCAGGTGAAGCTGAAGACTTGCTCCAAACCTGCCATAATCACCAAAGCTGAACTTCATTTTACGATCAACGACCGTCCCTCCGGTCGTATTGAATTTCTCTTTACCGGAAATATGTCCATTAAGCGAAGGGCCGCCTCTCACAAAAAAATGGCCGGGGTCAGCACTGAAATTATATTGTATCAAAGGAGCGATCTCGAATGAATGCAGTGTTACATCATTGTCAACGGCAGAAGAATCGGGGGGTAGGGAAGGGCGGCTAAAAGTTACTTTATAGCCCTTCATACTATAATGTACAAGCGGTGAAAAATACCATCCGTTGTCAAATTGAACTTTCAGCATGGCGCCTGCCTGGAAACCAAATTTAAAACCAGTTTCCTGTTTTACTTTTACCAGGTTGACGGTAAAAACATCATAATGTGCCGTGCTGGCCTGCGCACCGGCAAAAACCCCATATACGGCCTGCGCCTTTGTAATAAGAACCATTAAAAGCAGTGCCAGGGACAGGTAAATTTTTTTCATGTTGCCGTATGAGATGATATAAGCGGCAAAAGTAGCCATTAAAGCCCGTATAGCAAGCTTTTAGATCATAAACAACAGTAAGGGATTAAAGCCTGGCGTTCAGCGAATCAGGAAGGAAGTCTAAAATTTTTTTGCAGGATCTTTTATTCCGGCGGAGGAGTCATAAACTTTGGATTGACCTTTAGGTATCGAAAGGTTTTTCCAGTTCTTATTCTTTATGATCTTGGCGATAAAGATGATCTGTCCCACATGATAGGGATAATGGGCTAACTGCCGGTTGATGGCATCCATTGCTGTAAGCTTTTCATTACGGATGGTAATGGTCTTCTTCAGGTCCTTTTTCTTCAGCGAAGCCAGAACAGATAAAAAGCATTCCCAGCCCTTTTCCCATTCGGCGATCAACTGTGCCTTGGTTTGTTTACCCGGTTCAAATTCCGCATCTCTTTTGCGCCATTCCTTTTCTCCATCTTCTTCAAGGAAATTTGTCCACCGGCTCAGCATATTTCCCGCCATATGCTGAGCGATAATGGCAATGCTGTTGGATTCCTCATTCGGCTGGTAATGAAGATCCCAATCATTCAACTGTTCAAATGTTTTATCCCCAAGGTCCTTGTAATATTTT
>DATLCB010000044.1:0-3852 GCA_035526625.1 Chitinophagaceae bacterium | reverse complement strand
TCCGGTCGCATTTCCAAAGTTACCACCGCAGGTTCCTATCGTTACAGAGATCGGAACATTACCTGTTACAACGTTTGAAGCAGGTAGAGTGGTATAGTTACCATATCGACGAACGATACTTCCGGGACCAGGGGCCAGGGTAGTACAGTTTGACGTATTATTAAGTGAACCGAATGTTACATTGAAGATCTCCTCATCATCAACACTGGCTGCTACGCTATTACAATAGCAGGAGCTGAAAGGATTCTGGTTAACCTGTACTGGTGTAGATGTACCGGAGTTACCGGATACAGTACAAGTAACTCTCGCCCTGTACCATGTTTGCTGAGTTTGTGTTACAGACTGGTTAGGAGAGTTTGTTCCAAAAGCTACATATGGACCAGCTGCAGCAGTTGTACTTCTTTCCCAAGCATAAGTAACACCTGAACCAGGAGTAGCATTTTGCAAAGAGAGGTTAACTGGAACAGCAGGACATGCATTCGTAACCGAAGCGATGGTGTTACCTGGGTTAGGCGTTCCGGAGCAAGGCGCAGGAGGCGTACACAAAGGTGCATCTACTGTTATCTGGTAACCGGAAGAAGTACCCAGGTTGGTCATGTGGAAAATGATCGTAGCCAACGCTGGTGCATTAATAGAAAAAGTTATGGTTTGTCCAACTGTTGCGCTGGAACCGGGATCCCCGATCCAGTTTGTACAAAGGTTGGCAATATTCACAGAGCCGTTATGCGCTGTTACGAATCCAAAACCACCGGAAGTACAAGTGAAATTCACAGTAACGCACTGTACTGCATTCACTGGGTTGACCCATGTTAATTGCTCATACTGGAATGCGCCTGCGATACCTGCTGCGCAGGTACCCGGAGCAGCACAGGTCTTAGGCACACCATCCCTGAATGCTCTTAAGCTGGTTGCAGCATCTGCGGCATCAACCACACCTGTCCACGTAGTACAAATTGCCTGTGGATTTTCACGCTGCTGTTGAGTTTGTTTGCTGATAATAATTCCGGCATCATTATCTGCCGTAAGGACCTTTCTTTCTTCAGCCGCTCGTTCTTCTGCCGTCCGGGTCATCACCTTCTTGGGAGAAGGGCGCTCCTGGGCAAAAGAGACCTGGCTGAATGCAACAAAAAAGATAACCATCGTTACCCCTTTTGCGCACAGAGACCATAAATTCCGTTGCGTAAATTTTGGTTGCATAATATGTATTTTAAATGAATGATTGTTAACGGCAAGCAGTCACCAGCCGCAAATCGGGACGTAAGATAATTTTTTTTGGGATACCAATAAAAAAAAATCCCCTCACCACTTATCCACCTCTTCAGCACTCTTTTCAGTACTCTTTTCAGTACTCTCCGGCTGCTCAATGACCGCGGCTGGTTCCTCGGTTGGTAAAGCTGCCGCAGGACTGTAGGACTGGCCGTTCTCAGCACCCGTTCTCTGGCCATCCTCCTGGTTCTCGTCATGATTAAAAGCGTCAAAATCAAAGTCGGGCATAAGGTCGGTCTTTACATAGTCAACCGCTTCACCCAGGGCTTTGATGAACTTGTTGAAATCCTCTTTATACAGGAATATTTTGTGCCGGTCATACCCGTTATCGTCAAAACGTTTCCGGCTTTCCGTGATGGTCAGGTAATAATCATTACCCCGGGTAGCTCTTACATCAAAGAAGTATGTTCTTCTTTTGCCCGCACGGATACGCTTACTGTAAATGCTCTCCGCTTTTCCTGCCGTAGAATCACCATAGGCAGGTTTCTTTTCATTATTCTCGTACGCCACTTTCTAAGTTTTTAGCAGTTAAGGAATTAGTTTGGTTTTGAGAGCTACAAATATAGAGATGTTTTTGAATCAGCCAAATCTCTCCAAACTGGCAATTGGCAATAGACAATGGGCAATCGACAATTGGCAAATTGTCACTTTCTTGCCTCTTGCCTATTGCCAATTACTGCTTTTCCCGAATTTCCTTTGTGTCTCATGGGGGTCTTGTTCGTAGTAAAAGCGTTCAACAACGGACTTGATACGAATAAGACCCGAACGATACCCGAATGAAACCCGAATGAAACCCGTCTGATACTCTGGCTTATTGCCTGTAGCCGGTGGCTTGCAGGTTGTTGCTTATTGTTCTCTTTCCTGCGCCTGCTGCCGGGCATATAGACCCGCATAATAACCGTTCCTTGCAAGGAGTTCGCTATGGATACCCTGTTCTACGATCGCACCATCTTCGAGCACCACTATTTTATCAAAACTGAAGAGGGAGAATATCCTGTGTGTTATTATAATGGCCGTTTTATCTTCCAGGTATTCGTTAAGCTGGTTGATTATTTCCTTTTCAGTGCGGGCATCAACGGCGCTTAAACAGTCATCAAATATGACCAGGCCGGGTTCTTTAACGAGTGCCCTGGCAATGGATATCCGTTGTTTTTGGCCACCGCTTAATGTGACGCCTCTTTCTCCCACCATGGTGTCATACTGTTCAGAGAATCCGGCGATCTCTTTATCAACGCTTGCTTGTTGCGCCGCTTTTTGTATAGCTGCCTGTTCTGCCTGTAATAATCCAAAACCGATATTGCCTGTCACCGTATCACTGAAAAGAAAAACATCCTGTGGCACATAACTGATCTGCTCCCGCAATGATCGCAGATCGATATCCCGGATATCCATGTTATCCAGTTCAATTTTTCCATCGGTTGCATCATACATCCTCAATAATAATTGTGCAACGGTGGATTTACCACTTCCCGTCCTTCCTACTATCGCGACCTTCTCTCCTTTTTTTACATGGAGATCAAAATTCTTCAGCGCATGGATACCTGTATGCGGGTAAATGAAATTCACTTTATCAAAGTGGATATTACCCTGTACCCGTACAGGCAATGCTCCCACGGTATTCTTTACCACCGGCTCCGTTCCAAGGAATTCATTTATTCTTTTTTGTGACGCCGCTGCCCGCTGGATCATACTTGCTGTGAGACCGATCGCACTGACGGGGAATGTGAGCATGTTCACATACATGACAAATTCAACGATCGTGGCAAGGCTTGTCCTGTCAGGGTTAGAGATATGATGCAGTCCCCCGATCATGATCGTGAGCAAGGTACTCAGCCCGATCAGGAAAGTGATCGAAGGGAAATAGATGGCTTCCACTTTTGCAAGGCCGATAGCATTTCTTTTATAATCCTCGCTGTTCTTATTGAAAAAACCCAGCATGGCTTTTTCCTGAACAAAAGATTTGATCACCCTGATCCCGGAATAGGTTTCCTGCGCATTGCTGGTCAGGTCGGACAGGGATTCCTGGATCTTTTCACTTTTCCGGTTGATGGTATTATTTACATAATATATAGTGATGGCGAGGATAGGCAAAGGTGCGAGTACATATAGTGTAAGCTCCGCATCCCGCTTCATCATAAAAAAAACGCTGAGGGAGATGATGGCTACCAGGTTGGCCAGGTACATGATGGCAGGACCGGTGAAC
This sequence comes from Chitinophagaceae bacterium, assembly GCA_035526625.1. GTDB lineage: Bacteria > Bacteroidota > Bacteroidia > Chitinophagales > Chitinophagaceae > JJ008. The sequence goes on along the minus strand of DATLCB010000044.1, from coordinate 383 downwards.
ATCCGTACACGGCTCACATCTTCAGCAATACGGTTCATGAGGTCACCGGTGCTGTGTGTTTTATAAAAGGCTGTATCGAGTCGCTGGTAGTGATCATAGATCTCATTCTTCTGATCGTATTCGATAAAGCGGCTCATCACGATGATGGTCTGTCGCATCAGGAATAAAAAGAAACCTCTTAACAGCGCCAATAGTAAGATCGTAATGCCGCAAAGAGCTACGATCTTAACCCAGCTATGCCCTGAATCCGTGATACCGTCAGTGATCCTGGTAACAAGGGCATCATACCGTGGTGGATGTGATGGTGCGGTATAGCCGGGGAACTGCTGTTGTACGAAATCAATAACAAAGCCAGTGACCTGCGGTGAAAGAACGTTGAAATA
>DATLCB010000043.1:0-9277 GCA_035526625.1 Chitinophagaceae bacterium | reverse complement strand
GTATGCGCATCGTGTCCACAAGCATGCATCACCCCTACATCCTGTCCGTTATATGTTGATTGTTGCTTAGAAATAAAAGGGAGATCACCTCTTTCTGTAACGGGTAAAGCATCAATATCGGCACGAAGAGCAATACAGGGTCCGGGTTTGCCCCCTTTAAGAATTCCTACTACCCCTGTTTTAGCTATTCCTTCTTTAGTTTCGATACCCAATTCTTTTAAATGATCTGCAATGATCTTTGCGGTTCTTGTTTCATGGTTACCTAACTCGGGATGACGGTGAAGATCCCTCCTCCATTCAATGCACCTCGCTTCTAGTTTAGCCGCGGCTGCGTTAGTCTTTTCTTTAAGTTTTGGAATATCAGTTTGTCCAATAGCCGTTGCCGATATACCAACTAATGTTAATAAAAGCAGTCGTTTCATCCGGTATTTTTTATGAATTTACTGTAAATGATGATTCGTCCGTTGTATCCGTCCCCTTTGCTGATTTTATTTATATTTAAACTTCAATGCTGCTGCGCCATGTTCCATTTTTAAAGGCTGTGCTTTTGCACAGTGTAACTGCTTTTGGGGGACCGCAAGCCCATATCGGGATGATGTTGAAAACCTTTGTTAGGAAACTTCCTTATATCACGGAAGAGGAGTTAATGGAATACAATGCTTTTTGCCAATTGCTCCCCGGTGCTTCTTCTACCCAAACGCTTACACTTATTGGTTATAAAAGAGGAGGTGTCCCTTTAGCGGTTTTAACTCTTATTATCTGGATACTTCCTGCCTGCATCCTAATGGGCGCACTCTCTTTTTTGCTTAGTTACATCGACCAGCGTCAGTTAGGTATAGATATTTTTAAATTCATCCCCCCGATGGCTGCCGGGTTCCTTGCCTATGCCGCCGTTGCAGCTTTTCCTCTGGCGATAAAAAATACTATTACCTGGGTGATCATGCTCATTGGTACAGCGGCTACTTATTTTTTATTCGGCCAGCCATGGGTAATTCCAGCACTAATAATCAGCGCAGGTGTTATTACCAATTTTAGCCGTAAGCGTATACCGCAGGTAGAGCAAAAGCCAAAAAAGATCAAATGGTGGAATTTTTGGTTGTTCGGTATCATTTTTATCCTTGCCGGACTTGTCAGTGAGTTGGCCAGGCAGGATAACTGGCCCAACCGAAAACCCCTCAATCTTTTTGAAAATACCTATCGTATGGGTAGCCTGGTATTTGGCGGAGGGCAGGTATTGATACCAATGATGTATGAGCAATGGAGTGTGCGTCCTGAAGAAGAGAAGGTAAAGGTCAGGAACCCCAATGCTATCCAGATCGACGAAAGCGATATGTACACAGGAATGGGAATTGTAAGGGCAATGCCTGGTCCTGTATTTTCTATCGCATCATTCACCGGGGGTATGGCGTTAAAGGATATGGGAAAGGAAATGCAAGTGGTAGGTTGCTTTATTGGGATGATCGCCATATTTCTTCCCAGTGCTTTATTGGTTCTTTTTTTCTATCCTATCTGGAACAACCTTCGGAAATATGCTGCTGTTTATCGTTCATTAGAGGGGATCAATGCGGCTGTAGTAGGTATCATGATCGCCTCAACTTTTTATATCATGAAAGACATTTCATTTGGAGATATGCGAACAGTGAGCTTTGTAAATGTTGCTGTATTCCTTGGAACCTTTTTATTACTGAATTTTACCCGGATCGCCCCTCCCATTGTTGTATTGGCATGTCTCGGCCTCGGCTTTATTTTTTAATGTTTTTGTAGTAGTTCCCTTTTTCTATTTCCTCCCACACATTTTCAGGAACCATATAGCGTATCGATTTACCTTCCTTAATATACTTACGTAGTTGTGTAGCCGAAATTTGAAGTAGCGGTGCATCGAGTAAATACAATTTTGCTCCAATACTGTTATCTGCAGGAAAGCCAGGCCGGAGATATACATATATATCATGATTTTTTAGGAGAACCTCATAGTTCTTCCATTTATGAAGGTTCTGAAAACTATCGCTGCCCATGATAATGCAGAATTCATGTTCAGGATATTTTTCTGCGAGATAAGCCAACGTTGCAGTCGTATAAGAGGGTTTAGGCAAACCAAATTCTATATCCGAGGCTTTTATTCGGTTATCTTCCTCTATGGCCAGTCTTACTAGGTGGAGCCGGTGGTATTCATTTAACAGGTTGGATTCTGACTTAAAAGGATTTTGAGGAGAGACAATTATCCAGATCTTTTCAATCTCAGTTTCATTTAAAACATAATTAGCGATAATCAGGTGGGCTACATGAACAGGATTGAAAGAACCAAAGTACAAACCAATTTTCATGATAAAGAATTGAAAATCAATTATTTAATTCAACCAAAATATTTTCTGCTTCATTTAATCTGAGGCTTAACCGATAACCAGCGACATACACTGAAATAGGATCTCCCAGGGGAGCGATCTGCTCTAAAAGAATCTTCTCGCCCGGGAGGCAACCCATTTCCATAAGTTTCAGAAATAGATCATTATTAATATACTCCTTTATTATTCCTTCCTGCCCTGGTTTTAATTCTGAAAGCCTCGTCATCATATCAACAATGATTTATGAGACAAAGCTATCCTTGTTCAATGGGTTTTCTTTACGAATTTTGAAATTATGGCCTCACAATCAAAAGTTTGCTTCTTTTTTGAAAAGAAAGATTTTACCCTGTGCCAACGGGAACATCTTAAAGCCTTTATCCAGGATATCTTTAAGAAAGAAAAGAAAAAGCTGGAATCATTAAACTACATTTTTTGTTCCGATAAAAAGATTCTTGAAATCAATCGTAGGTTTCTGAATCACGATTATTATACCGATATAATCAGCTTTGATCTTTCTGAAGATGTATCTACTAAAGGGGAAATCTACATAAGTATTGACCGAATAAAAGAGAATGCACATATATTGGGGACTTCATTTAAATTCGAGCTCCTTCGTGTGATATTTCACGGCACGTTGCATTTGTGTGGTTATGAAGATAAAACCAAGGAAGAAACCCAAAAAATGAGGGATAGGGAGGAGCATTATCTCACTAAATATGATCGTTCCACGTGAAATGCTTTCTTCCGTTTCCCGTGAAACGTTCAAGCTATTAATCTTTAAGCTTTACGGAAGAGATTCCCTTGTAACTTGTGACTCATGTTTCCAAAGTATGATGTAATTATAGTAGGGGCGGGTCACGCAGGTTGTGAGGCGGCTGCCGCAGCAGCAAACCTGGGATCAAAAACACTTTTGATTACCATGAATATGCAGACCATAGCTCAAATGAGCTGTAATCCAGCGATGGGGGGTATTGCTAAAGGACAAATAGTGAGGGAGATCGATGCTATTGGTGGTTACTCCGGCATCGTAACCGACCTTTCTACAATACAATTTAGAATGCTTAACAGAAGTAAAGGTCCGGCGATGTGGAGTCCAAGAGCTCAAAACGATCGGATGCTATTTCATCTTAAGTGGAGAGAACTGCTGGAAAAAACTCCTAATCTTGATTTTTACCAGGATATGGTAAAGGGACTATTAATAAAAGATGGTGGATGTTATGGAGTGCTTACAGGATTGGGGAATGAGATAAAAGCCGAATCGGTTGTCCTAACTAATGGAACTTTTTTAAATGGGATCGTTCACATTGGTGAAAAGAATTTTGGCGGCGGAAGAATGTCGGAAAAAGCAGCAACGGGGATAACCGAACAATTAGTATCCTTGGGATTTGAGAGTGACCGGCTTAAAACCGGTACCCCGCCGCGAATTGACGGAAGAAGTCTTGATTATTCCCAAATGGAAGAACAACCAGGTGATGATGAGATCATAGGTTTTTCTTTTCTGAATATTGAAAAGCCTAAACATCAAAAAAGTTGCTGGATCACTTATACCAACCGCACAGTACATGATATCTTAAAGACCGGATTTGACCGAAGCCCAATGTTTGCCGGAAGAATTGATGGGGTAGGACCCCGATACTGTCCCAGTATTGAGGATAAGATCAATCGATTTGCTGAACGGGATAGGCACCAGTTGTTTGTTGAACCAGAAGGCTGGAATACTGTGGAGGTATATGTAAATGGTTTCTCTACATCATTGCCTGAAGAAACTCAATACGAAGCTCTTCGTAATATTGTAGGTTTTGAAAACGTGAAGATGTTTCGACCTGGATATGCGATAGAATATGATTTTTTTCCACCTACGCAGTTAACTTATTCTCTGGAAACAAAATTGATCAAAGGCCTCTTTTTTGCAGGACAGATAAATGGCACTACAGGATATGAAGAGGCGGCCTGCCAGGGCCTAATGGCAGGTATCAACGCCCATCAAAGGTGTAGGGAATTAGATCCGCTAATCCTTAAGCGCAGTGATGCTTACATAGGCGTCTTGATTGACGACCTAATTAGCAAGGGCACACAGGAGCCTTACAGAATGTTCACATCGAGAGCGGAGTTTAGAACTTTATTGCGGCAGGATAATGCTGATCTGCGCTTAACAGAACTAAGCTATCGCCTGGGTCTCGCATCGCAGGAAAGAATGGATCAGGTGATCGGGAAAAGGGAATCAGTAGAAAAAATAAAAACTATCCTGGAAGAATTGGCAATTGAGCCTGTTGAAATTAATGATTGGTTGACGCAGATAAACTCTTCCCAAATCTCAGAAAAACAAAAAGCTGAAAAAATATTACTTCGTCCCGGTGTTGAGTTAACTGACATGGCTAATGCCATTCCAAAATTAAAAGAAGCCCTATCCCCTTTTTCTATATCTGCACTTGAACAAGCTTCGATACAAGTAAAATATGATGTTTACATAGAAAAGGAAAAGGAGCTTGTTCAACGAATGAGCCAATTGGAAGAGCTGGAAATTCCTGAAACTTTTGATTATAAGAAAATTTCTTCTCTTGGGAATGAAGCCAGGGAAAAGCTTTCAAAGATAAAACCACGAACTCTCGGGCAGGCGAGTCGGATTTCCGGCATCAATCCAAGTGATGTCCAGATCTTAATGGTGTTCATGGGCCGCTGACCCGATAGATAAAGGTGTTGATTTTAAAATTACCTTTATTAAAACCACGACCATGAAGCGTATATTCCTTCTTTGCCTGTCTTTTATTCTCGTGCAATTATCAGAGAATGCCGTCGAAGCGCAGCAATATAAACTTCGCCAATCAACAGGCATGATGGGAATGAACTCCGAGTCTACTATATACGTAAAGGGAATGCGCAAAAGAACAGAAACAAAACCAATGATGGGAATGCCAACAGCACCTGTTGTAATTGAACAATGCGATCTCCAACGATATGTCAAACTGAATGATAAGAAAAAACTATACTTCCTTGAACCGTTTGCCAAAGAGGCAGAAGAGGTAATAGATGAGGATACAAAGCCCACAACAACTTCAAAAACCAACCCAGCCACGGCAGCTTCTCAAAAAGGAGGAGCTATACATATGTGGTATAATATCACAGATACCGGTGAACGCAAAAAAATGAATGGTTTTACAGCAAGACATATCTGGACGACACAAAAGATGAAGCCTTCTCCCGATGCCTGTATGATGAAGGATAGTATGATCATCAAAACGGATGGATGGTATATCGACCTTCCACAGTTCAATTGCCCGATTCGATACGCTCCTTCGGCTACTGCGCCACGGCAGCAACAACAACCTGATTGTAAAGACCGCTTTATAACACATCGGAGTGGTAAAGGCAAATTGGGATTCCCGCTCACAGAAACCAGAACCATCATAATGGGAAATGGCGATGCCAAAACAAGTGAATTCAGCACTAACCTTGAAACGCTTGAATTTTCCACCCTGAAACTTGACTCTATGCTGTTTGAGATCCCACCCGGTTATGCGCTTGCCAAAAGTGAAAGTGAACTGGAAGAGAAGGTCAGCATGGAAGACATGATCAACCAATATAAAAAACAAGCCAATAATAACGATGTTGCCAGGGACCCTCCGGTGCAAAAAATCAAAAATGGAATACGCATAGGTATCTATCAACCCAATAGTGATGGACAAGTACAGGGAGCTTCATTACAAAAATATATGGTAGACATGATATCCACCGGTTCTATAGAGGCTGTTGCAGTTGAGACGGAAGAAGAAGCACGGAAAAATAACTGTGATTATACATTAACGACTGATTTTACTAAAATTAAGTCCGGAAGTAAAGTAGGAGGTCTTTTGAAAGCTATAAAGAACACAGATCCGAACGCGGCTTCATCGTTTACTATTGAAGCAACGCTCACCTTAAAATCACTTACGGATAGATCAAGCCCCGCACCCCAAACGGTAAGCGGGAAGTATGACGGAAAAGCAGATGATGCGGCGAAAAAAGCATTAGATGATGGAAGCAGTAAAGTATTAAGTGTCATAAAATAGAAACTGCGACCCCATAAAGGCTTAAGGATGTCAAATCTTTTTAAGTGCCTTTTCTCTTATAGTTAGAGAGTTTGCCAATGCTCCTGAAATTTCACCCCGGCAAGCCGTGCTTCCGCACTGGCATTGAAACGGCTCCATATTCTCATCAAGGAACTGCGCATAATCAAGTGTAAGCTCTTCTCCTTTGGGGATATTCTTTAATGCTAAAACATTCAATCCATCGAAAGCAGTATTCGGGTCACAACAGTGATTTTGTGGCGCCCATTCAGATGGGTCTTCATCCCATAGAATAAATAACTCCTCGCTTACCGGGTAAGCATAACGCCGGAAATGTAATTTTTCTTCTTCATTCCAATTCTTGCCCACAAATCTTTTTGTAATGATCCTTTGTGAACGTCCTTCTCCCTTGAAAATGATCTCCCCATTCTTAATATCCCGGCTTGCATAAATACCATAGCCAGCGATCGAATTTCCTTTCATAACAAAAGGTTTTTTACTCCGCTTGTTCCGGGCAATGCCTTCTGCTATAATATGCTTTAAAAAGCCAGCCTGGCCAATCTTATCATATTTAAGAATGAAATCCGCCGAGCCTTCAAATCCGTCTGTATAGAAAACAGAACAGGTAAAATTTATTTCCAGGAAATATATGTCGCCCTTATCATTAACTCTGAAATCGAGCCGGGCATAACCCACGCCATTAAAGCCATTGAAAATCCTTTCTGTCGCAGACCGGAGCTTTTTATCCAATACTTCGTCTGTACAAGGCACATTGCAATCTGGATGAAGCTCAGATGTTTTTAAAGCATAGGTTTTAAATTCCTTTCCTTCCGGAAAAAGATATTCTACCGGGCGAAAAACAGTACAGCTATGTCCATCACTGTTTGCAGCTACTAACACCGTAAATTCTCTTCCAGTAATATACTCCTCAACCAGTAATGGCCCATATTCATCAAGAATACTGATACATTTTTGCTGTAACTCGATCTTATTATGCACCAGGGACTGTTCATCTACACCCAGGCTATCGCCTGCCTTGGCTGGTTTAACAAATAGAGGAAATTGCAAATGGTTCACCGCTTCGTCTACGTCTTTCAAATCATGAACAATTACATATCCCGGTGTTCTCACTCCTTCGCAGTAGGCCAGGTACTTCATTAGCTCTTTTGGTGGATCATAAAGTTTGCTGGTAGGTCCCGTAAAAGGGATACCAAGTAACTCCATAGAATAAATCACATCGATGCTCGGCACCTCCCATTCCAGGTAACCCTCGCAGAGGTTCACAAAAATGTCATAGCCCTCTTTTTCGAGCTGCTTTAATTGTTTGTAGGTAGTAAGTTTATTAAGGAAAACATTATGGACCTCATATTCCGGCAACAGGGGAGAGAGGTCGCGGGGTGGATCGTAATTTTTATAATCAACTCCTGTAGTGGAATAGTCCGGCTGCAATACACACACTTTCATATATAGCTAAGATAATAAGTAGGATCGTTATTTAACCGCAACCGACTTTTTGCGCTTTCCCGATTTTGACTTACCAGAAGGAAGAGGTCCTGCCATACTTCTTCTTAATGCATCTTTCAGGATCTCAACGATCACAGTAGTAAACGAGACCCCTGAAGCTTTTAATATAGCACCGATCGATGTATAATCTTCGTCCTCGCTCAAGCCGCATTGAGCATTTACTTCAAGCATATACAATTTGCCCGTAGAAGAGTCCTGGCGTATGTCAATTCTTGTATAACCTTTGCCGCCACAAGAAGCAAAAGCGTCCATACTTAATTTCTTCAATGCTGGAATTAAAGAGGGGTCGACTGGTCCATACTCATAAAAATTCTCGTTCTGTGGCATTGGACTTTCATCTTCATAAATTTCCCAAAGTCTGTCAAATGACAAGAATTGCTCCGATTCGGGCAATGAACTATGAAAGTTCCTTTTTACAGGTTCATATACAATGCAGTTACCAGGCTCATTGGCGGAACCGGTGATAAAAGTTGTATACTCCGGCCCGGTAATGAACTGTTCTACAAATAAACCATCCACCAATAAATTCCAGCCCCGGTATCCTTTATATATTTCTTCCACTCTTTTTGCAAGCTCTTCTTCGGTATGCACGACATTCTTTACCGATACCCCCATGCTGCCTCCGGAGACAGCAGGTTTAATAATAACAGGCGTACCCACTCTCTTGGCAATTCCTTTTGTTGAACCTTTTTTATCTGTTATTACCCTCCAGTTAGCTGTCGGCACCCCTGCCTTGTCAAAAGCCTTCTTCATCGGTATCTTAGAAGTAGTGATCGTGTAAAAATGTGCGTCCGAACCGGTATAGATGAGTCCGTATTTTTCTAATTCATTAATAACAGATACGCCAGGCGTTCCATTTACTTCATCGCCATCGCAAAGGTTTAGCACTAATGGCGTTTTACCATTCTTACTCTCTGCGATGTCCCGGATAATAGTCTTGAAATTTTCCATCGTCACCGGCTGCCACTTCCATTCGGTTTTCAATTCCTGGAATACTTTGGTATATTCTTTAATACTTTGGGAGAAATCGTAATAGTGCTGGATGTTAGGATCGTCTGATTCAAGATGGGGAGCGAGGACCCAAATGATATAAGGTTTCAACAATCTCGTGGCTTCATTTATCTTCATCACGGATCAGGCTACTTTTTTCCTGGCCGCCCTTTTGGCCATTTGTTGTTGAATGAAGTCCGTGAACCGGTATTGGGATTGTAAGCTTGTCGATAGGTAGGCAGCACCGCGTATTTTACCAAGACATTTAGGGCTTCCGCAATAACAGTTGAAAGATTGCGTCATTTTCCATTCGGTGGATGGATAGAAAAACACAAGCTCATCACCGGGTTGCAGATCTTTCAATGCGACCAGCTCCAT
>DATLCB010000042.1:0-8735 GCA_035526625.1 Chitinophagaceae bacterium | reverse complement strand
TAATTAAATTTTTTGTTTATGAACATGTATGTTTCGAACTTAAGTTTTCACACTAATGATGAAGCCTTAAGAGCCTTGTTTGCTGCCTTTGGTAATGTAAAATCAGCTAAAGTGATCACCGACAGGGAAACTGGAAAAAGTCGTGGTTTTGGTTTTGTGGAAATGGATATGGCAGCTGAAGCCGAGGAAGCCATGAAGAACCTGAACAACAAGGAAATCGATGGACGGGCAATGTCTGTTAGCATTGCAAAAGAAAAATCAGCACGCAGCGATAATAAAAGGTGGTAATAACTGCCCGGTTGAAATAAAAACTTATTCCGCTGATCTGCAAAACTTCCATGTTTTGCAGATTTTTTTTGCCCTTTTCCCGCTAAGTCAGCTGGTATAAGAAGACGCCGCATAAAAAAATGGTCCCGTCTTGCCGGGACCATTTTTTCGGATATAGAATTAGTCCTATCTAGTCCTTAGTTTGAAGCCACCTTGGGATCATTCATCAATACGGTACGCATGGTACCATTCTCGATCAACGCTACCTGGTATGCATCTGCATTGTCAGTCGTTCTGAGTTTTTTAACGCTGTAGAGGTTGTCACCATACTTAGTGATCGCTTCTTTGATCACATCTTCCGATACAAAGGTGTTGATCACGGGTAATGCAACTTTATAACTTACAACCCTGTCGGGTACATCCACCAGGTAATAAGGCTGTGTGCTATAATATACATGCGTAAGACGATTTTCTGCTCCGCCTTTATAAGTTGCCTGCCACCAGCCGGTGACGGGACTCCAGGTTGCTAAAGCAGGTTCACCATATACTTCCTTGTATTGTACGATGATGGGTTCAGGAATACTGTATGCATTGTAAGAACTGGCAGTTCTTCCTTCCAAGACAACAGTTTCCTGGGCACTTACAGTATAGACTGCAGTAAAAGCTGCGAATGCCAGGATTACTTTTTTCATATTGATATTTTTAAGGTTAATAAAACTGTTACACTGGCATAGAGACAAGGATGATGCCTGTATTCTTTTTTATTGGGCATTGCATAGAGGAAAATTGTACAGCTATTTCCACAAAACAGCTTCCAGTTTATTGATAATCATGTGTAGAAAAAATAACTCGTTATTCTTATAAACATTTTTAGCCACCATTGCTTTACGGATGCTATACATTACAATCAAAAACATATTGTAAATTCAATCCTTGAGTTATAGTAAAAAAATAGCCCGCATTCCTTTAACACCTGATGGCCAGTTTGTGGTAAGTGAGGAAAAGGCCCTTAATTATATTCTTGCTGTTTTATTCTTTGCCCTTTTCTGTTACGGGGTGGGCGATGCCATGTATAAAAAATTAAAGCAAATAGATTACCAGAGTTATGTTTTTGCATTAGCGATCGCCCCGGCCATTTATTGCGTGCGAAGGGCGAGGAAAAAGAGGATCTATATACGAATAAACAAGACCGGTATCTACCAGGATGAAAGATTGATCACCCCCTGGTCCGATCTCCTGCATGCTTACATCAGCCAAAAAGAAAAAACAAAGATGATCAACCTGATGGATAATTTTTTGCTCGTGGTGGAGTACAAAAAAGACGGCAAAGGTATTCGACGGCAACTTCCCCTGACGAATACACAGAACAGGTCGGAGGAAGAAGTGCTGGAAGCAGTTAATTTTTTCTGGAAGAGATACACCGCAGGAAGTATTTGATTTTTTTCTTACTTTCATTAGCAAATAAATGACACGATCTTTTTTTATATCGATTGCCATTGCAGCCGGGTGCTTTGTCTCCTGTAAAAAGAATAGCGCCCCCAACCAGCCTCCTGCTTATTTTTCCTGGAGCATCAATGGCGGTACCGGGCAGGTTTCCGACACCACAAGTTTTCTCTCTTTATTTGGTATAAACACTATTTTCGGAACGAAAGGGACGACGAATGTTTATATCAGCACGAATTCCACAAACACGGGTATTTATAGTAAGCTAAGCGCCAGCGCTGGTTTCGGTGTCATCATCGCGGGGACACAATACAATTCTATCTCCGGCATTATCAATATCATTAGCAATACCGACCGTCGTTTGAGCGGTACCTTTGGTTCACAGCTTATTGCTACCATTGACACGATCGATATTAATGGTAATTTTAGCAATATCCGTTATTGACCTGGCAGGTCGCCGTCCATCCCATTCACTTTTTTCCATTTGTTTTATTCTTCTTTCCTTTACAATGTGATCATTTTTAAAAGCAAGCCATGCCACACAACAGGAAAAAATTCATTCAGCAGGTTGGAGCCGGCCTCTTCGCAAGCAGCATCGCTGGTTGGGCATCGGCGGAAAATATTACAACCACCATTATGGATACAAAGGACCTCGAACAGGAAGGAGCCGCCGATGACGAAAGATTCTGGAAACAATTTGCCCGTAAGTATTATGATGTGACCGGGGACTATATCAATCTGGAGAATGGCTATTATGGTCTCCAGTCAAAGCCTGTATTAGAAGCCTATCTGAAAAATATTTCCTATATCAACAGGGAGGCCATTCGCTTTGCCCGAAAAGTCTATCCTGATACTTTTATTGCGATCAAAAAAGAACTGGCCACATTCCTGGGTGTTTCGGATGAGGAGATCATTATTACCCGCAATGCAACTGAAGCGATGAACATCGCTATACAAGGTTATCCCTTTAAAAAGGGAGATGAAGTGCTGCTGAACCAGCTTGATTATTACAGTATGATCGAAACATTCAGGATGCTGGAAAAAAGAGGAGAAATAAAAGTGAAGCCCTTTGATATGCCATTATTGCCTGCCAATGAAGAGGAGATCGTGGAAGTGTACAGGGCTGCGATCACGCCACAAACAAAGGTGATATTGCTGACACATGTTTCGAATGTCAACGGGCTGGTCATACCCGTAGCAAAGATAGCCGCGATAGCCAGGGAGAAGGGAATAGATACTATGACCGACTCGGCACATGCATTGGGGCAGATCCCTTTTTCACTACCAGCTCTCGGCTCCGATTTTGTCGGTATGAATCTGCACAAATGGATAGGTAACCCGATCGGAGCAGGTGTGTTGTATGTAAAAAAAGAAAGGATCCAGGAGATGGGCGCATTTTTTGGCGATATCGCTTCTCCCGGGAACAGCATAAATAAGCTCGCTCATTTTGGTACTACGCCTTTTGCTGTTATCATGACCATACCGGATAGCCTCCGTTTTCACCAGCAGGTAGGAGTGGAAAGGATCTCTGCCCGGCTGCATTACCTGAAGAGTTTATGGGTAAATGAATTGCAAGAAGACGCCGGCATTGAAGTGGTCACGCCAGTCGATCTATCCCGCGCCATTGCTTCCTTCCGGATAAAAGATAAAAGGGCAGGTGAGGTAGCGGATCATTTGTTAAAACAACATGGTATACTTACCATTGCAAGATCACTGGGTAACGATGGTTGTATCAGGGTAACACCTTCGGTCTACACTTCAGCTGATGATATGAAAAAACTGGTGGCCGGAATAAGGAGCATAAATAAGTAAGAAAAATTATCGTTTGCTGATCCGGTAAAGATTGCCATTATCGGTGATGGCATAAAGCATACCGTTGTAGTAAGCGATATCCCTGAAACGTTCATTCTTATTAGCCAGCAATCTTTCTTCACCTGTTACTTTATTGTTGGTGATGATGAGTCTTGCAATGTGTGCACTGCTGAGTCCGCCTATAAAAAGGTTATTCTTCCATTCAGGGATAGTATTCCCTTTGTAAAAAGCCATACCACTCGGTGAAAGAACAGGATCCCAATAATAAACGGGTTGTTCCATCCCTGCCTTCTGCTGGATGGCATCGCCTATTTCGCTGCCACCATATTCGATACCATAGGTGATGGTCGGCCAGCCATAATTCTTACCTGCTTTGATGATATTGAGTTCATCACCGCCACGTGGACCGAACTCATTTTCCCAAAGCTCACCCGTTACCGGGTGTATATCGAGTCCCTGGGCATTGCGAATACCATAAGCATAGATCTCGGGCATGGCATTCTTCTGGTTGATAAAAGGATTGCCCGGTGCGGGTTTGCCATCTTTGGTTATTTTGAAGATCTTTCCCAAACCTGAATGAAGCCATTGAGCCTGTGGTCTTCCTTCCAGGATCGAACGTTCACCTGTGCTGACAAATAAGTTCCCATCTTTATCAAATATAAGTCTTGAACCAAAGTGCAGGCTGCTTTTCAAAGCGGGAGTAGCACGGAAGATCACAACAGGATTATCGATCCTTCCCGCTCCCTCATTTAGTTGTCCTTTTGCTACGGCCATCAGGTTGCCTTTATCATATTTTTCAGAATAGGACCAGTATAGGGTCTTATTCTTTTCAAATGAAGGGTCCAATGCTACATCGAGCATACCTCCCTGTCCGCGGTCGTCCACTACAGGGAAACCGGTTATTTTTTTTGAAAGGGTTCCATTGGAATTCAGTATTTGCATGGAACCGCTTTTCTCTGTTATGAGCAGGCGTCCATCGTTCATCGGAATTATTGCCCAGGGTCTTCCAAGTTTTTCAGCCAGTTTATCTGTTTGGAAAGGGGTGGTCGTTATCGCGCCGGCTATCCTTGTTTGCCCCCTGAAAGCAGGAGGATAATCTGTATTTGCTTTTTTTGTTTCCACGGGAGGCAGCTGATCTTCGCTATGTATATTGGATGCATTATTGTCGTTACAACTATAAGAGAATGTCATTGTCACGATGATCATTAACATAAAAAGGTATCTAGCAGGCATGTTTATTTATTTGAGTGATCTAAAATTACAAGGGGTGTTGTAACAGGGCAGATGGAACAAAGAACTATATTTTACAAAAGGCTTGCCAGTCTTACAGGTGGCAGCGGCGGATGGTGTTGGTAGGTTGGATTTTTATAAACGGCGAGGGGTTGGTGCCATTGCCATTTATATTTGAAAGATAAATTCATTTTATGATGCAATCAGTAAAACTTGACAAACGACATTTGTTACAGGCTTTAATGCTGGGTTTCCTTACGATCTGCAGTCTTTGTGGATATGCTCAATCGAAAGATGAAAAGAAGATACTGGCTGTGATGCGGCTGGAAGAAGAGTATTGGAGCAGGGGAGACGTAGATGCCTATGTCAGTCTCTATGCACCGCTTGACTCCACTCGTATGATCCTGTCAAAGGGAGCGGCATATGGCAAAGACAACATACTTGCTTTCTATAAAAAATACTGGCCCAAAGAAAAAATGGGAACACTGGTGCTCGATGGGGAGCAAATGGAAAGATTGTCAAAGAAGTTCTATTATGTCACGGGCTATTTTCATGTCAAGTACCCGGATGGACGTATCATCGATGGCCGTTACTCAAGCCTGATGATTAAGATCAAAGGGAAATGGTACCTGTACACCGATCATTCGGCTTAGCTCATCAGAAGTCGGCGCAATCTTTTATCATCTTTTTAAATTCGGGTGTTTGCAACGTTGCTTCCGTGATCATTGCGGCTTCGGCAGGATCGGGATATTTCTTTTCGGTCTTGAATAGCATACATTCACAATAGCTCTTTGCTTTTGTTTCCCCTAAACTCGGTTTGGCGGCTTCTACACAATCGTTTAAAAAATCTGAACGGTCCTTAGGCGACCATTGGCCAATGCCTACGCGGCAGCTTTGTATCTCTTTTCTCCATTCAGGTCCCGAGAGATCAGCTGCGGTAAGTTTAGAAGCATCTTCTATAGCAGGGTATTTTATTTCTAATTTCTCCTGCATGCAGTAACAGTAAAAACGTGCGGAATCTTCGCTGAGATTAGCTTTTGCGCTTTTCAGGCACTCGGTGATAAAACTATATCGCTCACTGGAAGGCCAGCCCTTCCTTTCCTGGCTGAATGCAAAATTGCTGAAGAAGACACCACATAGAAGATGAAGTAGAAGTTTTTTCATACTACAAGATAAGGAGGAATCAAATAAAACTTCTTAGCCCCTGAAAAAAACCATAGGCTTTGGACATATTAAAACGAAAGCATTTTAGTGTAAACGATGAAGGGGTTTCGCAACCGATCTCGGATCTGAGAACACTAATCTGTTTGGGTATTTTACTTAAAAGAGTTTTGAATGCTGTCGCCACCAAATAACTAAAAAAAGGATCGCTTGTGACGATCCCTTTTCATGAATATCTCTTTTTCTTACCGTGACACGAGGCTTCTCAGTTTGTCTACGTTTTCCATTTTTTCATACTTAATAGGTATCTCTTTGGAAAAACCTGTTTTCGTAAGCCGCGCCATTCCATCGATCTTTACCAGTACCTCTTTTTTCTTGAGGATCTCGCGCTGACCCAATGCGCCAATATTGTCGAGTTTAATAACTGCGGGGATCACGAACTCTGATCTTTTTTTGATCGCTACTTTATCCTCCAATTCAAAACGGCCGAGATACTTCCCATCTACATAAAGATCACCCCTCGCTGATGATAAGGTAACATTAAAGTCATTGGGATTATAATAAATAAGATCGACCCCTGCTTTGGATTGAAGTAGTCCTACATCGAGCAAGCGTACATTCTGAACATCCCTGAATTCAGGCTCCTGAACATCTTTATACGTTTTGCAGGAGGTAAGGAATAAAGCGGAAATAAACAGAGTAGAAATTAATGTTTTCATATTGATCGTTTTATACTCCTTTAAAAGAACCACGCCAGTTTATGTTAAAACTAGCAAAAGATGGGATGATCCCGGAAATGCGATTAAAGAAGAATGTTAAAAATGTTCTACTAAAGGAGTGTCCACAAATTCGATCAACGAAAACAAACTAGTGATTAGCCACGACCTCTTTTTTTAGTTACACTTTTTTTCCTGGTTGATCTTGTAGTTGCACTTTTCTTCCGGGACGGACCCGTCCTGGAAGCGGTTTTTTTCTTTGTTGCGCTTTTCTTTCTTGCAGCTTTCTTTTTAGGAACTTTAGCACCAGCCCGTCGGGCTTCAGAAAGCCCGATAGCAATGGCTTGTTTACGGCTCTTAACGGTTTTGCCACTGCCACCACTTTTTAGTGTGCCCTTTTTACGTTCGTGCATTACCTTTTCCACTTTTTCCTGTGCCTTCTTAGAGTACTTTGCCATGTTCAATGATTAATTGTAAGGAGTTAAAAAAATAATGAACCCGGTATCACCGGGTTCATTATTAAATTAAAAAGTAGAAGCACTCATCGGCATAACAGATTCTTCATCTTCAGAATTGCTTTCACTATCACTTTTACTTTTGCTTTTACTTGTATTGCTTCTCCTGTCATTCTCTTCACGTTCAGCTTCAAAGTTGATACATGTCTCAGCGATATAGGTGAGTGCCTTATCTGTTGTTTCTTCTTCGACCAGTGTCTTTTCCAGGAGATCTGCTGCCCGGAATAATCCCATGGTGATAGCCAACTGAACAAGCCCACCATACGTGGCTATTTCATAATGCTCGACCTTTTGCGCGGCAATGATCAAGGCTGCGTCCCGCGTCATCGTACCGGTTTTTGTGTCGCTGATAATGCTCTTCGCTTCTTTGATCAGTCCATCCATCGCTTCGCATTTTTTCCCTTCTGGTTTTACGCCTATTGTTTCAAAGACCTTTTCAAGTCTTTTAACATGCCTTTCTGTAAGCTTACGATGCTCATCAAAAGCGTCTTCCAACTCTTCTGTTGTGCATGCTTCTTTCATTTCGGCGAGCGCCTTCAATAATTGCTGCTCCGCGTAATAAATGTCTTTTAGCTGATCTTCAAAGAACTTATCCAGCGGGCCTTGTTGTTTGGACTCATTTTCCTGTCCATTGGAACCATTGGAAGATGTCCCTTTGTTTTTTGTTGCCATATATTAATTTTTTAGAAGGTCAATAGATCAGAAAATAGGATTTCGTGATCCAATTTTTCTATATGCTCATCAACGGCTTTTGCGACCCGATGATGAACCCGAACCCTTGCCCGAACTGCCGCTACCGGAACTCTTGCCACCGGAGCTCTTGCTGCCTGATTTGCTGCTGCTTCCTGAACGTCCACTACTGCTTCCGGAGCGACTGCCACCAGAACTGCTGGAAGAAGAGCCACTGGTATTCTTGCGGCCTGAAGAAGATGAGCCACTGCCACTTCTGCTTCCACTTCCTGATGAAGATGATCCACTGCGTCCACCTGAACGTGATGAACCACTACCAGATCTTGCAGAACCAGAAGAATTGCCGGTGCCACTTCCAGAGCGACCTGAACTTCCCGAATTTCCGGAACCTCCTGAACCTGTTTGGCTGCGTGAAGAATTTCCTCCCTGTGAATTACGTCCGCCGGAACTGCCACTACCTGAACGGTCAGAAGATCTGTCCATTCCCTGGTTTGAACCTCCGCGGCCGCCATAATTATCCTCGTTGCTGCTATTATAACCACCATAATTATCATAGCTGCCACTACCGCCCATGTTATTTCTCTGACCACCGTTACCATAGCTGCCGCTACCACCACCACTATTTCTCTGACCACCGTTACCATAGCTGCCGCTACCACCACCGCTATTTCTTTGACCACCGTTACCATAGCTACCACCACCGCTATTTCTCTGACCACTGTTACCATAGCCACCACCACTATTTCTCTGACCACTGTTACCATAGCTTCCGCTACCACCACCGCTATTTCTTTGACCACCACTACCATAATTACCACTTCCGCCACTTGTATTTCTCTGGCTGCCACTACCTGAATTACATCCCCTGTCACTTCCTCTTTCATTGCCCTGGTTCATACAA
>DATLCB010000041.1:0-3748 GCA_035526625.1 Chitinophagaceae bacterium | reverse complement strand
TATATAGTTGCCATTAAAATTTGCGTATTTTTACTCGACGACCCCATTAATTAACTGCAAACCAATCCCCTGATGACCACTACCACTACTCAGATCAAAGTAGCGATCGCTGATGACCATAAGATCTTTCGTGATGGCATTCGCATGGCTCTCAAAGACAAAGAGTACCTCAAGATACTCTGGGAGGCCGAAGACGGAAAGGACCTCATGCATAAACTCCAGCTCAAGATCCCTGATGTAATATTAATGGACATCCGTATGCCGGAAGTGGATGGTATCAATGCTATCAGTATCATCCGCAAAGAGTACGAAGCGCTTAAAATAATCGTACTTACTATGTATGATGACCAGGAAATGATCACGAAGATGATGGAAATGGGAGCCAATGCCTATCTCACCAAAACGACCGACCCGGAAGAAATATACCAGGCTATACTCACCTGCATGAATGACGATTTTTATTTCAATGAACTGGTCAATAAAGCGGTGTTGCTGAAACTGCAACATAAAAAGACGGTTAGACAGTTTTATCCCAATCCTGTAAAATTCTCCGAGAAAGAGATAAAGATCCTGAAACTGATAGCCGAGGATAAGACCACCGAAGAGATATCCAAGGAAGTATTTTTGAGCCCACGCACTATTGAGACGATCCGTCAAAATATGAAACAGAAAGTGGGAGCCAAAACTATCGCGGGACTGGTAATGTATGGCATGCGGAATAAACTACTCGAATAGAAGTCATTCACCTTTGACTTCCCAATTGATACCGGGACAACCTTCACCATGTCAAATATCAACGATACTTATTTTGATGGCTACTATAAAGAGATTTGGAAGACCCTTATTCCTGATATACTTACTGTCAAAGAAATGGAATTCATGGTTCCTTATTTTGACCTTCAACCGGGAAGCAGGGTGCTGGACCTGATGTGTGGTTATGGTCGTCATGCTCTCGCACTTGGCAGGAAAGGCATCAGCGTTACAGCAATTGATAACCTTTCTGACTACATCAATGAAATAAAAGAGACCGTTCAAAAGGAGAACCTGCCGGTTACACCCCTGCTCCAAAGCGTTGTTGATGTTAAAACAAGTGGCCAATACGATCTTGCAATCTGTATGGGCAACAGTCTTAATTTTTTCAATACACAGGATGTGCTCTCGATATTCTCGACCATATCTTCTTCGTTGAGACAAGGGGGACATCTCCTGGTCAATAGCTGGTCACTGGCTGAGATCGTTTTTTCCAATCATAAAGAAAAGAATACGGGTACTATAGGCGGAATGGAATTCAGCAACGAATCAAAGATCCTTTTTCAGCCTTCCCGTATGGAGATAGAGAGTACCATCATTGCACCGGATGGGACAAAAGAAACCAAGCAAGCTATCGATTATATCTATTCGATAAATGAAATGGAGTCCCTGCTCCGGCAAACGGGTTTGGCCTTAGAAGAAGTGTACAGCATACCCGGCAAAAAGAAGTTCTCCCTGGGTGAACCAAGAGCTTATATCGTGGCAGTAAAAATTTGACCCCCAAAATTCCCGGCACAACAAAAAAATAGCCCCGGTGTTATGAGGACCGGGACTTACGTTACTGTTATGAAAGAAAGATTTTTTTAAGCTTTACGCTTCATAGAGACAGGGCTTAATGGTCTTTGGTTTGTTTTCTCAACAGGTATTGGATATTAAAACGGGACGTTGCGAATAAAGAGAAAGCTGATTGGCCGGTCGAAGTGTCTCCCGCAAAAACGGGGTTGGTTTTTCAATGGAATTGGAAATAACTTTCTGGACGGTTATGGACATTGGATGAGAAGGTAAAGACAGATCATCCGTGTCAATCAACTTTCTGATACAAAAGTATATCCACAACGATATGTTAACAAGAGCATAACTGCCCTATTTAAAACACCTGATTTTTACGGTAGCTATCGTAAATAGTTCATTAAAGGATGCGTAGAGTTTCGTCATTGTATTGAAGTGGCGGTACTTTCCACAAATACGAAATCAAGTACTTTCCCTATGGTATAAACAGGGGGAATTTTCCATCTTGCACCAGAGAATAATTACTGAATCCAATATTTTTTTACTAATTAATGAATCCATGAAAAATCCCGAAACCAACACAGTTATTAAGGTAGCCATCGCTGATGATCATACCTTATTCCGCACAGGTGTTAAGACATCTTTACAAGCACGTAAGGACATCCAGATGGTAGCTGAAGCAGAGAATGGAATGCAACTGCTCAACCTGTTGCGCCATATCCGGCCCGATGTAGTCTTACTGGATATCCAGATGCCTATCATGGACGGTCTGACAACACTTCCTGAGATCAAAAAATTATACCCCGAAGTAAAGGTCATCATGCTTTCTATGCATAATGATCACTCCGTTATTTCTAAAATGATGGAGATCGGCGCCAACTCTTACCTGACTAAAGAATCAGGTTCAGAAATGATCTACGATGCTATCCGGGGAGTGTACGAGCATGACTTCTATTTTAATGAACTGACCAATAAGGCGCTCTTGAGCGGTCTGCGTACAAAACGCACCACTGAATCTTCAATGCCCCAGGATGTGCAGTTGACCGATAAGGAAGTGACGATCCTGAAACTCATGTGTGAAGAGAAAAGCACAAAGGAGATCGCAGATATAGTGGACCTCAGTCCCCGTACTGTTGAAGCTATCCGTGATAAGCTCAAAACAAAAACGGGTACCAAGTCAATGGCAGGACTTGTAATGTATGCCGTGAAAGCCGGTTTAGTAGAACACCACGCATAATATTTCCAGGCAAGCATATTCAGCCATCCCGGCAAAATCGTCGGGATGGCTTTTTTATTTTATCTTGACCAAATGAACTACATCTCTGTCAATGGTCAATTGAGATCGTCGGAGGAGCCCGCACTTCTTGCTTCCAGCAGGGGATACCGCTATGGCGATGGATTGTTTGAAACGATGAAGATGTATAAGGGTAAACTTCTTTTGCAGGATCTTCATTTCGAAAGACTATTCAAGAGCCTTTACTTGTTGAAAATAAAAATACCCGCCTTTTTTACCACAACCAAACTGGAAGGACATATAGCAGAGCTTGGCAGTAAAAATAATTGCAGTCAACTGGGTAGGGTCAGACTTTCTGTTTCGCGGGGAAATGGCGGTTTGTATGATGAAGATAAATCGCTGCAGTATATTATTGAATGCTGGCCCCTGGACAATACGTTCAATCAACTAAATGTAAACGGACTTACAGTTGATATCTTCCCTGATGCCAGGAAAAGCTGTGATATATTCTCAAACCTCAAATCCTCCAGTTTTCAACCTTATTCGATGGCCGCAGTTTTTGCGAAGGAGAATAAATTGAATGATTGTCTTGTCCTTAACAGTAAAGGAAATATCGCGGACTCAACCACTGCCAACGTTTTCCTTGTAAGAAATGACCAGGTCATCACCACCCCTTTATCAGAAGGATGTATTGATGGTGTAATGAGAAGATACCTGCTTGACCAATTGCAGGCTGCCGGATACAAAGTAGCAGAAGCAGTTTTGAAAGAAAATGATCTTCGAAAAGCAGGGGAAGTATTTCTGACAAATGCCATCAAAGGGATACGTTGGGTCCAAAGGTTCCGGGATATTACCTATGCCAATAACTTAACCACAGAAATTTATAATCGATTTATCAAAACTCTTTTTGACTAACATTGTTCAGCTTTCATGGGATCCCCTGTCAATATTTTTTGGTTCCGGCGTGACCTTCGC
>DATLCB010000040.1:0-31809 GCA_035526625.1 Chitinophagaceae bacterium | reverse complement strand
ACTTTCCAATTCTTAATAAGCTCAATGAATAATTCCGCATCGCCTTTTACATCCCAGTATTTACCGGCAGCTTTTTTGTCTAAAACTTTGGTGAAGCCTGTCCCCGGCGGATCGATAAAGACAAGATCGGCCAGATCAAGCAGGCTGTAAGGATTTTCAATGAGTGTTGCGCTGTCCTTACCTTGCTTTATCCGCCAGGGACCGAGTGCATTCATATGCAAAGGAGAAGAAGAAGCGCCGGGACCACCATTGAAGACAAAGACAACCGGTCTCTCCGCTCCAGCATTTTCTTTTATATAAGAAGTAGTGATGGCAGATGCTGCAACCGCACCGCCACTGTCAGGCGAAAAATAAAATTCTTTCACTACTGCCTTATAGTTAATGGGCTGCCCGTTATAAATCCCCTTGTGACGGCTTACAACGCTACGGGCAGTTTGGCTGCTGGCTGCAAGCGAGATCAATAAAAGTGCCAGCGCAGTAAAAAATATTTTATTCCGCATTTTTATCTCTCATTTCGGTAGTGACTCAGATTGAAATAATTTGAACCACATAGACACATAGAACTCATAGGTCTCACATAGAACTTACTATGTGTGTATTTCTTTGTGACCTATGTGCCTATGTGGTTCAAGTTAATCATTCAGGAAAGCGCTTTGATGAGCTTATTTATATCATCCATATCATTATACACCGAAGGAGAGATGCGGATCCTGTTCTTATATAACTGGATATTGATACCTGCTGCATCTATTTTGGGTTTTAATTTTTCATACGCGTCCTTCATACCAAAAGCAACGATGGGCGAAGTGGAATCCACAGGCGTCAATGGCATAAAACCAAGACCCGGTAATTTCTGCTGCAGGATATCCAGCATCGGTTTCCTGTATTGCTGAATTTTTGCAGGCTCCGTTTTCAGTAAATAATCCAGCGACTGGCGTAAAGCAGCGATCGCCGCATTGGAGAAAGTGCCCACTTCAAAATAACCCGGGGCATCGTTCCTGCTTTCTGTTTCGAAGAGCACCGTGCCGGGATCATCAAAAGGATAAATATGCGAAACGAACTTTGCTTCCTGCCGGTAACCGAGCTGGCTTCTTCTCAATAAACCCAGTTTATCTTTTCTTGCATAAAGGAATCCCTGTCCAAAATCACCCATTAGCCATTTATACGTAGCGCTGGAACAAAAATCAACGCCACTATCTTTTACATCGATTGGTACGGCGCCTGCTGCCTGGATGATATCGGCGAATACAAGTGCATTTTTTGCATGGGCGATAGCGCAAACTTTTTTCAGGTCATGCTCAAAACCATTGAACGCAGAGACCAATGAGATAGCAACCAGTTTTGTCCCGGGCGTGATGGCGGCTTCGAGGTCATCAAGGTTGATCTTATTATCACGGGGCTTCACAACATGTACGTCCAATCCTTGCTTTGCCAGTTCAGTATACATATATAAGGAGCCGCTGAAATGATAAGCATCCGTTACCACACGCCCTTTTGAACCGGGAAGTGATAGTCCATTCACGATCGCATTTTCACCTGCCATGGTACTCGGCACCCAGGCGATCTCTTCCACATCGGCATTGATGAGCCTGGCGAAATTCTCTTTTGCTGTCTTCCTGTTCTCGTCCATATCATAATGAGGAGTATGACCATTGATCATCCGCTCGTCGAGATAAGGAGCAATGGCCTGCTGGCTTTTCCTGTTCATCGGGTGGATATAGGCTGCGTTTATATAGGTGCCTTTGATATCGAACAATTCTTTGTGCGGGAATTCTCCAACCGGGACAGGAAAGAATTTTTCCAGTTCCTGCTGGCGGCTGAGAGAAGTAGCAAATGGCAAACCCATCATCATGGTCAGCAGTTCTCTCCGGGAGGGGTCAAAGGTTTCTTTCATGTTAGTGCTTAGGTAGTGAAAAATGTTCGGTGAATATTTTTTCATCCACGATCCTGATGTGTGGAATATCATTCTCCATGCTCACCCTGAATTCATCAACCAGCATCTCGTTCGTAAAAATGATCGGGTTCCCGTTCATGATATAAGTTTCGATCGCTGCTACTAATTGGGGTCCTGGAACGAAAGGAGCGGCGGCTGTTATAAAATCTTCAACGGTCAATTCATACTTCACTGGTTTTGTTTGTCTCAATGCAGCCAGAGAGTGAAGAAGATCACGGATGGTCTTCGTTCCTTTTGAAGCCAGCCTGATCTTATTATCTAAGTAAAAAGCAAAAATGCACCCACGGCGGTAGGGAAGTTTATTGTAATCACCCATCTTCCAGTAATTCTTGAAAACACTGTCATTTGGTACGTTGCGGATTGAACTGGAATAATGCAGCTTGAACACCTCATTCATTCTGTTCTCGAATTCATTTGCTTTCAGCAATCCCGATTGGAACAGGGTAGTAAACGTGATATAGTCATTAAAACCTTCTCCAAACCACTGGTTGCTGATATTCATTTCGAGTTTGTGCCCGATCCAGTGATGCCCGATCTCATGTGAAATGGTATAGATCCGGGGAGGGTTAACGATCGTATCAGCTTTGTATTTCCCGATAAATCCATTCGCAAACGCCACGCCACCGATATTGTGATCTGCTTCAAGAAAGGGTTGAAGCACCAGGGAGAAACATTTATCGCTGTAATCATTCCAGTATTCGCGGATCGTCTGGTTAAAGCGGGTGAAATAATCCCGGACTGACTGCCGGTTATGCTTTTCTTTCTCTCCGCCACGCAGCACGATATAATTCTGTATGCCGTGCAGCTCAAATTTGTCCACAGTCATATCAGTGGCACCAGTGATGAGGCTGAACATTACGGAGTCGACAGTAGAAATTACTTTTTTCTTATTACTGTTTCCGGGATCGAATCCATAAAATAAGGGAAAGGCTGGTCTATCCTTCCATTCAATAGAGATGCTCGCTTTTCTTGTGCTGTCCCTGAATTGCGGGTTCAGGAAAAGATTGACGCCATGTGTGTAGAAATAATTTTTTTGAATGATGGGCCGGAACAATTCCCTGCGAACATCTTTTTTAACGGTTGATGTATCCAGTATCTCGTATAAAAAAGAGATGGGTTTCTTCCCGCTGTAGTATAGTTTGAAAGTACGGTTCGCACGATCGGTTACAAGCCGGGCAAGCGGGGTGACCATTACATCGCCGATACATTTAATAATATCCATTTGTCCGCCAAACATCGGCTCACCATAGGTAAAGATCGTACTGTCTTCTTCGTAGGGAGTATAGATCATAGCCACCTGTACCCTGTTGCCCTTATAGCTTAGCTGGTACTGGAAGTCGGGCTTTGACTGGGCAATTGCTGAATGACAGATGCTGGCGGCAAACAGGAAAAGGAATGTTCTTTTCATAAAATGTGTTGGCTAACTAAATATAACTAAAAGCTTTTAGTTTGATTTCACGCAAAGGGGCAAAGACATCAGGGTTTCTCTGCGTCCCAGCGGGCCGCTTCGTGGGCAGAATTATTATCGGAGCATAAATGTGTCCCTTAGGGACACCTGATTCTTTTGTATATCTCCACACGTATTTTGCGGGGGTCGAAAAAAAAAGCATCAATCGTTCCTACGGAACGAAGGAATGGCGTCTTATACGAAGAGCTACCAATAAGTTGTCCCGACGGGACAGAAAATATATGTTTTCAGAAAATATTGAAAATTCGGAAAACACGACCTACCTTTATACCTGCTTAGTTCTTTACCTCAAACCTGCTGTATGAATGTCCTTGCTTACATACTCTACCTCGCCATCACTTATATCATCACGTTCAGGGTCGGGCTTCTTTTTTACCGTAACGGAAAGGTCTATATCCTCCACCTTTTCCAGGGCAATGAAAAGCTTTCCAATGCTGTCAATCGTTTATTACTAGTCGGATATTATTTGCTGAACCTGGGTTATGCGGCTGTGATGATCAGCACATGGGAAACAGTTCACAATATCGAAGAGGTTCTCGTTTCGGTGGTTTCCATGACCGGCTGGATCATGCTGACCCTTGCCACGATCCATTTCCTGAACATGACCGTTATCTATCTCTTCAGCATCCAACGGAAATATTTCAATCACCATAAAAATTAGTATATGAAAACGACACTCAATTTCACTGCTTATCTCATCTACCTTCCTGTCGTGATCGCCCTGACCTGGTATGTGGCCCATACATTGTTCAGGAACAGCAAGGTCTTCATGCTCGATATCTTTCACGGCAAGACGGATATGGCTTTTTCCACCAACAGTTTATTCAAAACAGGTTTTTATCTTTTGAACCTCGGTTTTGGCCTCTGGATCATGCGGATCGCCGTGGAGATACTGGACAGCCGCAGTATGCTCGAGATACTGAGCACCAAGATCGGTGGTTTCAGTATCTATCTTGGTTTCATGCTTTTCTTCAACCTGTATTTGTTCTTCCGTGGAAGAAGGATATCCAAACAAAAGAGCAAAGCCGTTGAAACAATAGAAAAGCCTCCAGTAAATACGGAGATCAAATAAGGAATTACAAAGGTGAAACAGGGAAGGGCCGCTATTAAGTTGATCTTTTTAGCGGCCTGACCCTAATATAGAAATAGATAGCCAGGAGAACATCTATCGTCAAACAAAATATATCATAACCTTTGGGCGCGGCGGAGCTGAACAGCGGAAATAAAAGATCCCAAACTCCATGCAGCGCCAGACCTATTACAACCAGGATAAAATTCCCCTTATAACCGAAATAGGCGAGAGCAACAAATACAACAACAGCAAGGATCGCATAGATGAGTGAGGGAACATGACCCCAGCAAAAACCGATATAGATAAAAGGAATACCCGTCAGTGTCAAGGCAGCGATCAACCTCTTCTCCAGGAAACGAAGTTCCGAAAGACCGATGACCACAATGCTTGTGATCAGTCCAATATAAAGATCGTTCATGCGGGCGGTGATTAACTTTTAGCTTTTATCTACTGAGCTTGTCGAAGTATCTCTTTTATCTGTACTATTAGTTATCACCTATCATCTGTCAACTCGTTTTCTCAACGGCAGTCTTTTGCCATAGGTCAGTTGCCGCCAAATCCACTCCATCGGTCCGTAATTGAAGTAGCGGAACCAGAGATTACTGTAGGCCACCTGCAAAGCATACACTGCCAGTCCGATCGGAACAAAAACAGCCGGGCCGATATTCCCCCCAAATCCAAACCCGACCCCATAATAAAGAGTGATGCCTATTATTGTTTGCATGAGGTAATTGGTCAGCGCCATCCTACCCATTGGGGCCAATACTTTTAACCGGGTATTGCCTTTCTTTTTTATCCAGCGCAGGCAGATGATCGAGGCATAAGCAAGGCAAAGCGGCACAACACTGGTTGCATAGAATAAAGTGTGTAACAAACCCTGCGGTTCGGGGATATGTTTTTGAAAGAACTCAAAATAAAAACCTGCTGCCGCCGAAGGTATACCGATGATCAAACCCCAGCGACGAAGTTTTTTGAATAAAGGCACATGATCTTCCAACCGCATATAGATCATTTTTCTGCCTGCATAAAAACCAATAAGGAACATACCCAAAACCTTTGGTATCCTGTTACTGTCGAGAATATAAGAGTAACGATAAAGATAACCCGAGGCCTGCCAGTTCCTCCATTCCTGCCAGCCTGCACCATCACGGTACAGATAAGAGGCAAAGCTATCATCGGTAGGTAAGCCGGTCTTTTTGTCAACCGCTATGGCCATCTTTTCCAGGAACTGACCATTTTTATAATGGAAGATCACACTCAGCAGGTCGAACAGTAGTGGTGATGCGATAAGTATAACCGCAAGGGTGATCAGAGTCTTGTCTGAAAGTTTCCGGAACAGCGGAAGAGTGAAACCGATCAATGCATAGAGGAATAATATATCACCTTCCCAGAGCAGGAAGAGGTGACCGGCCCCGATGATCAGCAGTATGAATAATCGCCGGTAAAAGATCTTCAGCGGGTTGATACCTCTTTGTTCGTTCCTCACCAGGATGATGGAGAAGCCGAGACCAAACAAGAGAGAGAAGAGACTGTAAAATTTTCCATTGATGAATACCTGCTCGAGCATACCGATGACCGCATCAGCGGGCCATGTAGCAAGAGCCTCTTTTCCCTGTTGCGGCAAAAACCCCCAGCCGGTAAAGCCGAAGATATTATCAAGCAGGACGCCAAATAAAGCAAAACCGCGGAGTACATCCAGTATGTCCGCTCTTTCGTTTCCTAAGACAGGTGTAGCATCTTGTCTCATATGCAGTGTAGGTAATGGTGATAAAACTGAAGTTAAGAATTTATAGTCAAGTGGTCGGTGGAGGTACTTCGGCAAGGTTAGTACAGCAAGCACGGCCTGTTATTATCTTACAACAGCTGCAAGGGAAGAGCAGTTTAATTAATAGGTAAATATACAGGTAGCTTTATTTCCCTTAGCGTGGACCTTAGGTTTTCGCCCCGACATATTGCCCGGAGTGCTATGCACTTCTTAAAGCGGTATTGGCTGCAATAGAGTTTTTTCCCATTCGGCTAATTTTAACTTCATCTTTTCAAACAGCTTTTTTTCTTTTGTCTTAAGGTCATTTTTTTCCTGCTGATCAACACTTAAGTCAAACAGGTATTCACCTTTCTCGTCTTTCAGGTATTTCCATTTCCCATCCCTGACAGCCTTGTGTTTACTCCTTTGAAATGTTCTCCAGTAAAGTGTTCTGCTTATTATTTTATTTTTTCCTGTCAAAACAGGCATCAGGTCAATGCCATCTAAGGGGAAATTTTTATCAGCTTTTGCCTTTCCTGCTTTAAGAATGGTAGCCGTCCAGTCCATTGTTGTAGCTACTTGTGGTGTTGTAATGCCCGCAGTTATTTTCCCAGGCCATTTTACAATTGCCGGTACTCTTATACCACCTTCCCAAAGTGTCATTTTCGATTTAGATAAACCTCCATTATCAGAATACCTTTCACCACCATTATCGTTTGTAAAAATTACGATCGTATTGTTGTTTAATCGTGATTCATCCAGGGCATGCATGATCATTCCAACCCCATTATCAAGACTTTTCATCATGGCCGCGTAAACAGACGGGGAGCCACCAGCAGTAAAATCTGTGGAATCAGGATAGGCCAGGTCGGTGGGTCCCTGCCAGGGCCAGTGAGGTGCATTGAACGTTATCATTAAAAAAAATGGCTTATTGTGTTTTTGATTTATAAACGAAGCGGATCGTTGAGAAAATAGATCAGTCAGGTAACCTTCTGTATAAACCAACGAATCATTTTCATACAGGTCATATGCCCGTGTTCCATTTTCGCCTTTATGTGAGATATAATCAGCCCCGCCACTATGGATACCAAAAAAATAATCAAAACCGTTTTTTGTTGGGCTGTGCTGTGGCATAAAACCTAAATGCCATTTTCCAATAAGGACGGTTTCGTATCCACTTGCTTTCATTAAGGTACCCAGGGAAGGAATGTCACTGGTCAAACCATAAGCACTATCTACTTTCGGGTTGCGCAGAGGCTCCAGTAATCCAAGTGGGAGTTTGGCAGGATAGCGACCGGTCATCAGCGCAGTACGGGTGGGAGTGCAAACAGGCGCGGTGGCATAAGCATTCACAAGCTTTACACCCTGTGAAGCCAGTTTGTCAAGATTGGGTGTCATAAATTTTTTGTTCCCATAACAACTCAGATCACCATAACCCATATCATCGGTCATGATATAAATGATATTTGGTCGTTGAGCCAATATAGGCTCAACTAAAAGGAGCACGGAAAGAAAAATGGTGTACCTGGCCAGGGTATTTATTATATGACTTGGCATGGTCTGTTTGGTTTGATTGAATTGCCTTTTGGAATTATGCTTACATTTTCTTCAATAAAACTTTCTTTTGCGAAAAATTGAACGCCGCATCCAGCATCTCCAAAAACTTTGGCCAGTTCTCTTTTTTTACCGTAGTACCCTTGTACACTTTCTTCACGAGTATATTCAGCATATTACCTTCCACATTGGCCTGCACCGCAAATGTGCCCGCTTCATTATCAATATTCGTATTGAGGTTTTGTACACCCACTACCTTATACCCTGCAGGGATAGTGAAGTTGATGATGTTGCGAAGGCTGCGGGGAAAACTCATATAAGCATCCACTTCTCTTTTTCTTTCATCGGGTGAAACGAATAACTGGTCGCCCACCAGGCCAGGCACCGAGACCAATAAATTATCCCCTGCGATCTTTACCATATCGGTCAGTTCAAACTTATTGGTGTAATTAAGTTCCTGTCTCCGCCAGGTCCGGCCATCACTGTTCAGCGTGAATTCATTGTATGTGCTGATCGTATTGTACTCATCCGACAAAGACTCTTTCATATACTCAAGTTTGCGGGTCTTGTCCTCCCGTTTTCTCTCCCTTAATTTTTCTTCGTAACTGTCCAGCATAGCCCCTTTCATGCCATTACGTACATCATCCTCCCCGCCATAACTGCGGTGATCATCGTCGAGCGCAGCTGTATGTATCAGTGCCTGCACATTGTAAAATTTCTTGGTCATGCCCGTCACCGATTTCTGGTGAACGATGGTCATATTCCTGGTAGCAGTATCTACGGTTGCCGCAATGGTATTGGTAGTGATATTATCATCCGGTTTACTGGAGGGCAGTATTATGGGAGTCGCCGTTGGATTTTTCCCCAGTGAAATGATATAAGCAGGCGTATTCAGGTATTCTTCACGGAAATCGAAGGGATTGGAAAAAATGGTGGCATTGAAAATATATTTACCTCCCACCTTTACTATCCATTCCGGTTCTGTTCTAAAGATGATATTCTCCGGTTTGGTCAGCGTAAGCGGCGTCGTTACCACCAGTTCATAAGGGATCTTCTTCAGGTCAAGACATTGGGTAAGACAGGAAGCAAACAACTCACTGGAGAAGCCATTGCTCCGGTAATGCGACATATGCCGCAGTATGTAATAGGTCTTCTGGATAAAATCCTCCTCCAGCAGATCGGCATAACCGATTTGCTTTAAATAGGCTCGTGCCATATTATAATAATAAGAATCATCCAGCCGGTTATAGAGGTTGTTCATCTTCTTCGCCAGCTCTTCCGGGCTGATATTTTGTTTTAGTTCACCCCTGTCCCCAATAAAAAGATCGGAACGGTTCTCGCTTCTTGAAAAAACGATCTGGAACTTTACCATTGGCAGTTCTACCATGCTGTTCACCCATCTTGTATCGCTGAGCTTATCACGGTTGCGGTCCTCCCAACTGTAATCGGCATTACTGTTGCCCGTCTCTTTGAACAGCGGGGCGCCCATAGTGGATTTGGAGTTGATGAAAGAGTTATTGTCCGTGTCCACTTCAAACTTCTGTGCGAGTACAGGATATTCTCTCGTACACACAAAATAGATCGGATCGAATTCGATAAAGCTCATCTTCTTCACGGTATTATCATCATAGAAGATAGTAGCATAGTCGATGATATCACCGGGATCCAGATCGGGAATGGCCACTTTATAAAAAATGACACGGCTCTTGCTTTTATCGTAGAAGGTGCTGGCCTTCCCGATATAGGGAGTGAATTTGTCAGGGATATTTCCATTGTCTTCCACATATACAGCATTGCGGAGTGATACTTGCTGCACGCTGCCGTTTTCCTTTATGATCTTGATGCCTGCTCCATCATTTGAAGATCCAATACGGAAATACACGGAGGAATAAGAATTAACAGCATCCCTGTCCTGTAGTTTGATGCGGCGATGGGTGATCTCGTACACGGCGAGTTTATTGGCATCCTTGTCGAAAGAGAACCTTGTTTTTTGTGCAATGATAACGGCGCTCTCTTCCTTCCACTTTTCAGGGACAGCACTTACGGCAAAATCAGCGTCGCGATCATCCCAAACGGGTTTCATGTTTTTGGCAATGCTCTCCAGTTTGGAAGGAGAGAATGTATCATCATCATCCTGGGCTAATAGAATATATGCTGAAGTGATAAACAGAAGAGTGCAAAATATTTTTTTCATATTGGTAAAGCTTGGCATTCAGTTATTTTCACCACATAGAAGCATAGGAACATAGGCCAACACATAGTTGTTTCTATGTGCGGATCTATGTTTCTACTGTGCCTATGTGGTTCAAACATTTAGTACAATAATTAGGGTTTTTTAATCAGTATTAGATTACTATTAAAATCCTTCAACTTATTCGTGAACTTCTTCCAATTCTCGAAATCAGTTTTACGAATACGGCCGGTCGGAAAAGCAAGGCTCTTTTTGAAAACGATCTTATTGTCCTTACTGCTGTAAGAGCCACTCACCGAATAGTCAGCCGACTTTTCATTGATAGCAGCGGGAAGAGAAACGACCTTATAGCCTGCGGGCAATATCAATTCTGTTTCATCTTCAGAAATATAGGGTGAACTCAATTCATAATCCTGCTGCCGCTTGCCATCGGGAATAATACCCCGCATATCTTCCGGGAAAAAGTCAATGCCTACATAGATCTCTTTGTCTTCCGTGATGATATAATTGCTCAGGTCGATATCACCTTCCACCACTACCGGTATCTCCCTGTTACTGAGGTCGGATGTCTTTACATTCGATACCATCAGGTTCTTATTGCCAAATTCCAGGAAACGCTGTATCACTTTTTTCTTATCGTCGGAAGGAAGTTCATGATAGTATTGGTGAAAACGGGTACGCTGTTCACCGGTAAGGGTAGCTTTAACATGACCTTTCAGTACATTATCTTTTAATTGGAAACTCGTTTGTGTAAGTATTTTACTTTTCTCGATATCCATCAAGGGTACTTTCTTTACATCATACTTATCGCCTTTGCCGATCAGCACTTCTTTACCCTGTATCCGCCACGCATAATCACCAAAGGGGATATACTTTTCCGTGCCATCCAAAAAATATTCTTTGCCGCCCAGCATCACCGTACTGATACAATGATTATCTACTGCCAGTGAAGGCAACGAATAATCGTAAGGGATATGTCTTGTGCCGATCCAGGTCATGTAAGCTTCCAGTCCGGCGGTCTTCAGCATCTCTGTGATCAGGTTGGCCATGCCTTTGCAGTCCCCATATTTGGATTTGAATACATCCTGTGCCGTGGCCGGGATAAAACCGGCAAGTCCGTCTTCAAAAGCGATATAACGGATATTGTCCTGCACCCAATAGAAAATAGACTTCACTTTTTCCATATCGCTGGTCTTCCCCTTGGTGAGTTCGGTCACTTTCGCTTTTAATTCATCGGGCCTGTTCACCGATTTTTTATAGAGATACTGGTACCAATTGTACAGGTCACCTACATCGGCAAAACCTTTTTCTTTTTTGCCATCGGTGTTGAATGACTTTACCACCAGTACGAGGTGCGGGAACTGGTAGGCAATGCCAATAGAACGGTTCTCGTTCTTGATGGCTTCGATATTCTGCAATTTGAAACTGTAAACCGTAGCTCCTTTCTCGCTGTTCTTTTGTTTGATCACTTTGTAGCCCTCAAAATTGAATTCGCGGATATCGAGTTCAAGCCAGTCAGGCACTTTGATACGGATGATCTTTTCTTTGGCGGGGAAAAAACTATGGAAGTAAACGGACGTGAGATATTTGCTGTCAAGGTATTTTTTCTCGGTCTCCACTCTTGTCGCATCGCCATAGCCACTAAAGCCGATATTGAAATATTTCACCCGGCTGTCATCCGAAAAATAATCACTGGAACTGGCTGAGCGGTCGATAGCATATCCAACATTATAATTCTTCTTGACGCCAAACATGCCTTTCAGCTTTTCCAGTTGCTTGAAAGAAGTGATCCTGCTAAATGAATTATAGAAATCATAATACTGGATGCCGGCGCTTTCGCGTAAGGAAAGAAAATTGATACCGGTGTTGCGGCTGGCTGTAACAACCGGTAACCTGTCCTCGCTGCGGCCCTTATCGAAAGTGAATTCTTCCTCCACAAGAGTAGCTACCACACGATCCTCCGTGAAAACCTTTTTAAGACGGTTAGCTTCAAAAATATCATCATCCCCCTGGGCAAATAAGGTGACAGGCATCAACAGCAGCAGTATCTTACAAAATAATTTCAAATATGGTATTTGCAGGAGAGCAATTTAGTCATAAAGACCGGAAGTCGGAAAGACAGAAAGGGTCATCGGCGTCAAGGTTTCCTGCTTCCGGACTTACGGTCTTTCCGTCTTTCATCCTAACTCATTACATTCGCAGTACAACCACTTAGTACATGACAAGGAAAAAAGAAGTATTACAGGATGTAGTAATCAAATTCGCCGGGGATAGCGGTGATGGTATGCAATTGACAGGAAGCCAGTTCACTAATAATACAGCGCTGATGGGGATCGATCTGGCGACCTTCCCCGATTTCCCGGCTGAGATCAGGGCGCCACAGGGAACACTTCCCGGCGTGAGTGGTTTTCAGTTGCGCTTTTCTTCCGATAGGGTGTATACTCCCGGCGATGCCTGTGATGTACTGGTGGCGATGAATGCGGCAGCGCTGAAGACAAATCTTTATGCTTTGAAAAAGGGGGGTAAGATCATTGTCAATACAGATGGCTTTGATGCCAAGAACCTTCGTCTTGCCAATTACCCGGATGGCGAGAACCCTTTGGAGAACGGAAGCCTTGAAAATTATGAAGTCATAAAAATGGATGTGACCAAGATGACAAGAGAGTCATTGAAAGATTTCACAATGGGGATGAAGGAAAAGGACAGGGCCAAGAATATGTTCGTTCTGGGTTTTCTGTACTTTATGTACAACAGGGATATGGACAATACGATCTCCTTCCTCAAAGAGAAGTTTGGCAAGAAACCCGAGATACTGGAAAGTAATATCAAAGTATTGCAGGCCGGTTATAATTATGGTGATACAACAGAGATCTTTACTACCACCTATGCGGTGGAGAAAGCCAAAATGGAACCCGGGACCTATCGTTCGATAATGGGTAACCAGGCCGTCGCCTACGGATTGATCGCTGCTTCGCAAAAAAGTGGTCTGCCATTGTTCCTCGGTTCTTATCCAATCACCCCGGCGTCGGACATTTTGCATGAGCTGGCCAGGTATAAAAATTTCGGTGTAAAAACATTCCAGGCTGAAGATGAGATAGCGGCTATCACTTCTTCTATCGGCGCTGCATACGGCGGCGCATTGGGAGTAACTACTTCCAGTGGCCCTGGTATTGCATTGAAAGGTGAAGCGATGGGTTTAGCAGTGATGCTGGAGATACCATTGATCATTATAAATATCCAGCGCGGTGGACCCTCAACGGGATTGCCCACCAAAACCGAACAGAGCGACCTGATGCAGGCTTATTATGGAAGGAACGGGGAATGTCCTATGCCCATCGTTTCTGCATCCACACCTGCTGATTGTTTTGATGCCGTGTATGAAGCAGCAAGGATCTCAGTTCAGCATATGACACCGGTGATCTTTTTAAGTGATGGTTATATTGCCAATGGCGCTGAGCCCTGGAAATTCCCAACGGAGGAGCAACTCCAACCGATCACGATAAAATTTAAAACCGATCTTGGGCATGGGGAAGAAAAATTCCAGCCTTACCTGCGTGATGAGAAACTGGCAAGACCATGGGCCGTACCCGGCACAGCAGGATTGGAACATCGTATCGGTGGACTCGAAAAACAAAACATAACAGGTAATATCAGTTATGAGCCGGAGAACCACCAGTTGATGGTAAAGATCAGGCAAGAGAAAGTGGACAAGATCGCCGACCATATTCCCGAGCAAAAATTAGACAGTGGCCCGGAGAAAGGAAAGATATTAGTGCTCGGCTGGGGCTCTACTTATGGTGCGATCAAAAGCGCCTGTACTGAATTGCAGGCTAAAGGGCATGCGGTGAGTCATGCGCATCTTCGTTATGTACGTCCTTTCCCGAAGAACCTTGGCGATATAATTAAGAATTTCGAAACGATACTGATACCTGAGATCAACAATGGCCAGCTCATCAAGATCATCCGCGATATGTATATGGTGGACGCCAAAGGATACAATAAGATCATGGGCGTGCCGATCACGAAGACGGAACTGGTGATGAAGCTGGAAGAGATGCTGAGCAATTAGGAATTAGGAATTAGGAATTAGGAATTAGGAATTAGGAATTAGGAATTAGGAATTAGGAATTAGGAAAAATTGCGCCGCAAGTTACTATTCACCATTCACCATTCACGATATTTAACTTTTCTTAACCTGTATCCTCTATACTTTCGTATCAAACTATTTTTATGAGAAGGATCATAGGTCTCATCCTGCTCTTCCAGGTGGCATTCCTGCTTACCATCTGCGCACAGAATACCGATATCAAAAAAGACAAATGGCATTGGGGTAATGAACTGAAACAAGATACCAGCGCCGGCTATGTGCAGGTAGTGAAAGTAGATAACGTATTATATATCTCCGGTGCTGTAGCAAGAGAGGTAACACCCGAAGGCATAACAAGAGTGTACCAGGCATTGGAAAGATCACTGAAAAGCTTTGGTGCAACTTTTCAGAATGTGGTCAAGGAGAATCTTTATACCACAGATATAGAAGCCATGAAAACAAATAATGCTGCCCGTAAAGCTTTTTATAAAGGCGATTTTCCAGCGGCTACCTGGGTGCAGGTATCAAGGTTGTTCATGCAGGAAGCGAAGCTGGAGGTGGAGTTGATAGCACATTTACCGAAATAAGTCAGGAAGCCTGGAGACCGAAGTTCCGAGCAGAACAAGAAAAAAGGTTTGTCTCTCATCTTCGGACTCCGGACTCCCGACTCCGGACTTCTCACTATGCTGTATAGATCTCGGCAGGTGCAGGAAGCATAAAAGAAACTGCAAATGCAATGATCGCTACGATCAGGCCGTACATGAAAATATTATAAGCGATGCGGAGATAGCGGTATTTTTTGGCGAGTACTACCCCAAGGAAATACTGGTCCTTGATCATACTGGCATTCATATAATTCTTATCGCCCAGCAATTCCATCATCCCCCAGTTATAATCATCGAGGCTCATGTTATGGAAATTACCAAAGAATAAAAGATTGGTCCTTTTATTGGAAATATCATCTTTGGTAAAAGTGCCGTGAGAAACATTGGGACGGGTTGCTAAAATACCAAAGACGATAGAGGTTACACAAACAAGCGTGAGAACGGACACGGGTATTTGAAGCAGCGTATCTGTCTGCATTTTTTCAAAAAGCGTTGCCATCATGATAGAAAGTATGATGGAGTTGACCGAGATAAGGATGTTGGCTTTGGAGTCGGCCATCTGGCTCAGGTTGGTATGACTTTGCGCCATGATACGAAATACGGTGGCGATGCTCCGGTCAGCTTCTTTTTCTTTGTCTTTACGTTTTTTTGCTTCTTCAGCTACTGCGGCATCTACAGGGTCCTTACCCTTATCTTTCGGTTTGTCCTTGTTGTCTTTTTCTTTCTTTTCGGGTTTCATGGTTTCAGGCTTTTTATCTTCTTTATGAAGTAATTCAGCCAGGTGCCTATCTTTTACCGGCTGCAATTTTTCTTTGCCATAGGGAGTAAAATATTCATGCCGTTCAAGAAACCGGATGTTTATTTTCCTCCAGTCTTTTTTCGAAACATCATTATCCCCAAATTCATTAAGTTCCTCCCGCAACAACTTGTTCTTTTCATAAAAACTTTCAGTCCCCAGGTGAAAAAGGTCAGCGTCACAAATGATCTGCTCTATCTGGTTGCTGGGGTTTTGTGGCATACGGGTTGCATTGATACAACCGGTAACCTTTTTTTTCACTTCCTCTTCCAATGAACGGGCGTCCATGAACTCTGTTGCGAGCCGGATACTCACATCCTCATGGTCTTTGGAGTGACCGCTCGTATAACCGGTATCATGGAACCAGGCCGCGAGGTAAAGGGGGAACTGGTTGTCCTCGCTTAACTGTATATGACCTGCCATGAGCTGACAGCTTGCCACTACTTCCTGTGTATGCTGTAGTGTATGGAACTTTATATTTTTACTCAACTTGTTTTGTAAGAGATCGGTGACAAGCGCCTGGGCCTCGTGCAAAACAAGTAATTGTTTTTCCTGCATTTTATAAAGATAACTTTTGATAAATTTATACAAAAATCAGAGGAATGAGTTTTTTAAATTTCAGGATCAGACATAATCAATTGTTACTGGTATTATCTATTCTGCTTATTTCTTCCTGCAAGCAGAAAAAAAAGTTGATCAAATCGCCGCCTGGGTATAATTTTTCACAGGCACAGGAATATAAACTGGATATAAAGCTAAAAGAGATCTCGGGAATAGCATGGGATGACGCCCGGAATGAATTCCTGGCGCATTATGACGAATCAGGAAGCTTGTTCCTCCTTGATAAAGCATCCCTGTATATAAAACCGGGTTCACCTTATAAGATCGCGGGCAAAGGCGATTATGAAGATGTGGCTATTTACAAAGGAACACCCTATGTTTTAAGAAGCGACGGGATGATCACTAAGGTCATCCGCGACAGCACAGGTATGCGGGGTGTCGAAGTAGGAAAAATAGATATTAGCGGTACGAATGACTTTGAAGCAATGTATGCAGATACTGCCAGGAAAGCGCTTGTAATTGTCTGCAAGAACTGTGAGATGGACAGCAAGCACGAAGTAAGTGCATTTGCTTTTTATCCTGATTCGATCGGTTTTGTAAATGACCCCGTATATCGTATGAATGCGGACAGCATTAAGGCCATGTCGCCCAATAAAACATCCAAATTCCAGCCATCAGCAGCCTCTATTCACCCGGTTTCAAAAAAGCTCTTTATTATTTCTTCTGCAGCCAATCAATTCGTGATCGCTGACCTGGATGGTAAGCCGGAAATGGTCACCGAACTGGGTAAAAAACTTTTCCCTCAACCCGAGGGTATTACTTTTAAGAATAATGGCGACATGTATATCTCTAATGAAGGAGTGTCCTCCAAAGGCACTGTTCTGCGATTTGAATACAAACCAAAATAGGAGTTCATTCTTCTGTACTACTATTATCGGTTGTTGCCTCGCTCCATGATAGATATGGACTCATCGTCCGGCGATATTCATCAAATATTGAACCCCTTCGGGGTTCCGGGATAAACTACGTATTTCCTTCCCGGATGAAATCCTGGGCTACCAAAATATCGCCCCTTCGGGGCTATTTAATTCCTTAACCTCTGAGAGTTCCAATAATTCCTCATTCTGATTTCTCTTGATTTCATCCGGGGCTACCGACATATCGTCCTACCTGGTTTCCTTATCCCATACACACTATGAGGTTTCCAATACTTTCTCATTTCTGATTCCTGATTTCTGATTCCTGATTCCTGATTGCTTATTCCTGATTAATCGAGGCCTTGGGATCTACTTCTTCCGCCACATTTCCTGTGTCTGCGGTTACAATACTATGCTTATCGATCTTTTGTGTGACCCAGAGACAAAAACATACCCAGCAGGCGCCGATACAAAAACCGGCGATAACATCTGTGGTATAATGCACCCGCAGGTAGATGCGGCTAAGACCGATGGTAAAAATAATTATCGATAAGAACAGGATCACCAGCACCCGCGATGACTTCTTCTCTATTTTTCTAATCGCCAGCCATATCAGCAATCCATAAAAGGTAACACTCATTAATGCATGACCGCTGGGAAAACTGAAATTGGTGATCCCCTGTATCATGGGATGGTCCGGTCTTACCCTATGAAATAATTCTTTCAAAAGCAGTTTTAATCCTAAACCACTTATAGCGATAGCGGCAACCCGCCAGGCGGACCTGTTTTGCTTAAAGTATAACAATAGTCCTATCAAAATAAAATAGGCTGGTAGCAGGAACTCGAAATTGCCCATGAACGTGATCACCCGCATTATACTTGTCCGCTGATCTGTGACAAGTGTGGTCATCCAATCAGCGATCTTATCATCCAATGCCGTGCTGGGCTGTATAAAAACGATCCAGGTAATGAAGATCAATAAAAAGAAAGCAG
The DNA here is from genome assembly GCA_035526625.1 of Chitinophagaceae bacterium. GTDB lineage: Bacteria > Bacteroidota > Bacteroidia > Chitinophagales > Chitinophagaceae > JJ008. The sequence goes on along the minus strand of DATLCB010000040.1, from coordinate 13,867 downwards.
AGAAGAACAAATAGGATATGGGATGGATCTTTCTTTTATTGTTTTTAATATAGAGAAACCTGTTCCTCATCAGTAAGTAAGATTGATCTTGGTACCAAGTGAAAAGTTGAGCATTTTTTCTTTCCCTGAAAAACCAGCGTATGCGGATATGGCAAACAAGTGGTAAGGAAGAAAATAAACTCCCACCCCATAAGCTCCATGCCATTTATGCGTTATATCATTAGGGTGCCATACTTTCCCGATATTATAAAACGTCGCAAATCCAAACTGACCGGGAATAATATAGGAATTGATATTAAAGAGTTGGAACCTGAACTCAAGTCCACCATACATCGAAGCACGACCAGCGTACCTGTTTTTCCTGAAACCCGGAAGATCATTTTCGGCGCCAATGGTCATCGCCTGGAAGTATTCATAGTTCCTGTTGAATATCTTGCCGCCACCCGCTCTTAAGATAGCCATGAATTTGGCAGATTCCCTGAAGCTTGCATAGATCGACATATCGGAAACGAAGGACATATATTTATGACTTCCTTCCTTCAGTCCTGCAAGTGCCAATAATTCATTACGCCAGTAAATACCACGTGTTGGAGTGAATTCTTTGTTCCGGTTGTCCAATATGGCGCCCACCTTTACACCTGCGTATGCTTTTTTACTAAAAATATCTGATGAGTCAAGACGTATTTGTGAGGGTTTGCCCAATACGTTGCTGCTATTCCGTTTGTAATTGGCATCATAGCTATAGAAATAAGGACCTGCCACTAAATGAAATTTATCAAAATACCTTTTCCGAACCAGGATCTCAGCCTCTGTATAGCGATAAAAAGTTTGGTAATAGCGTTTGGGAGCAGCAGGGTCCCTGTAGGAATTATTACCAAAGCCATAAAAATTCCGCAAAGCCTGTGAAGCATGATCAATATTGGTCACCAGGTCCATGCCGTATAATACCTGGTTGAACTCTCCTTTATAATGCAGGCGAACCGCACGGTGATCGAAGCTATATACGGCGGATAAACGCTGGTCAGTTGCATAAGGAAGGTTCCTGAAACCATAGGTCCTGCGGGAAACAGCAACACCGCCCAGCCTACCGTCATCAGAATTATAATTCAAATGCAGGTTCGGGTAACTATTACTATTATAATTGAACCCGAGCAGGCTTCTTTCGTTCACAGGAGGATCGGCAGAAAATCTTTTTTTAGCCAAACTGCTGTCCGCCAGGAAATAATCAGCACCGCTCTCGTTCTTCAGGTCATACAATAGAGTTTCTATGTGTCCTTTGATCCTGAATGTATCGATGCCCCGGCCCCCGATAACGCGGATCTTGATCCTGGAAGAAGCATTCTCTTCTACTTCGAAAATATCTTCATCATGAAGCCCGAATAAGCGTATTTCTTTCGTAACAGCAGGATCGAATATCCGGTCGTACATAATGAAACTGGTATCTCCTTTTGCCTTTGCATAAACTCTTACCTGCAGTTTATCTCCCACACTGCTCACTTTGAAATGTTCTTTCTGGTTGCTGCCAACTACATTTACAAACTTTGAAAGGAAGTTGTAGTATTGAAGTGCAGCATTCTTAAGTGAGTTCCGGCGGCTTATCAGCTTATGTGTTATGTTTTCTCCTTCATGCTGGTAGATCTCAGGCGGCAGATTTTTTACCGCTTTACTGATCACTGAATCAGTCAACCGCGTTTCTATATCGGTTGCTGCTTTTTCCCATTCCTGCTTGTCCAGATCGGTTAAGAAAATGCGATCGAAATCACGGGATACATACCCGAGCCATTTGGCTCTTTTTACAGTAGGCGTCAGACCTTTTAGAAAGGGGAGGATACGGCCGCTAAAATATCTCATCAGCTTTCCATCGGAATAGAAGAAAGCCTCATCCCTGTCCCTGCCGATTGGATAATAGATCTTTCCTCTGCCCGTATCGATCGTGCCCCATCTCCATTGGTCGAAGTGGCGGTCATAATCGGCTACCAGTATATCCAGCAACCTGGCTTCAAGAATATCTTCCTGTACGGGACGATGATCATTTTCTTCGAGGATCTTATCAAACATCTTGGCAGTAGTGACGGTTTTGCTGCCATCGAAGGAAGCATCTCTTTTTTCCAGTACACAGACCGTATTGGCAAAAAGCGGGCGGTAAAAACCCAATGCAGCATCATCTGGAACAAAGAACAATTCAGGTTCTGAGGTAGCCAGTCTTAACGGTTTGGCAAGTCCGGGTACAATGAAGCCTGAATAAGGAAAAGACGAGGACTTTAATTCCGTGACCAGGTCTTGCGCCAATGAACCCCGGAAAGTTTCCGGAATAGTTTGCAAAGGATTTTTGTTCATGCTTCGCAGTACCCATTCCTCTTTGGTTTTATTATTAATAAGCCTGAGCGATTTGGTTTGTTTACCACCTCCAAGACTCTCAACAGTAAACCCCCCCTTTTCCTGGCGCAGGTTGAACACTCTCATGTTGACAGGTTGCGACCAGGACTCCCGGTAATTTTGCCCCAAAAAATACTTCCTTAACCCAGTTACCAGAGGTAATGTTTTAGTGATGGGGACCGAGGTCGTGTCTTTGTATTTCAAAAAAGGATCATCCGTTATTTTTTCTACACTATCAGCTACAGCCGCCGGGACCTTTGAAAAATCGAGAAGCGGAAAGTTTTCGGACACGGCCAGCGTATCGGTTACAGAATAGAATTTGACGCTCGCATTCTTGTTGGTGGATATTTCCATGACGGCAAACCCGTTCAGGATAGAATTAAAAAGACTATTCTTATTTTTTGAAGTACGGTTCTCTTTACAACCACCACCGCTGATGATATAATTATAACCGTTATCGCGGATAAGCTGCTGGTTATGGTCATGCCCCGATACAAATATTACATTCGGCGAGGATCTTTTCACGACAGTGGTGATCCGGTTGATCATGTCTGCGTAAGCAGGATGACTGATATCCTGCGGTGCGCCAAATACACTTCTTGCAATAGGGTAAGCTGATCCTATCAGGGGGAGTGGTACATAAAAATTGGGACGAAGGTCCGTCAATGGAAAAATGTGTTGCTTCAGCGTAAAGAATCCTCCGTGAACACCATTGGTCTTGAATGGGTGATGACAGGCGATGATCACCAATTTCTTTGAGTTACGGGAGGCGATATCTTCGATCTGGTCGACCAGTTCATCTTTTGTTTTGCATTTGCAATCTGATTCGATCTCCGGTTTATCATGCGGGTGCAGCCACCATTGACTGTCGAACAGGATCAGCACCACATCTTTTCCAAGCGGAACTTCGATAGGACCGGGACAACCATCCTCCGGATAATACTTTACATTTTTATTGCCCAGGAAATCTACATAGAGCTGCTCACGAACAACAGCATTGTATCCTGTACGGCCCCCATTTTCCCAATCGTGGTTGCCGGGTATCATATAAACTTTTGCCGGGGTGCCATCTGCAATAGAAACCTGTGAGTCAAGCACTGCTCTTGCCTGGCTATAGGTTTTATACTGCTCATCGGGAAGTCCTGCTTTGTAAAGATTATCGCCCAGGAAAAGAATAGTCGTCCGGTTATCTAAAGGGATATTCTTTTTTACAGCCCTGACTACAGGGTGTTGTCCATTTGTAAGTTCACCGGCGTCACCGATCAGGATGATCCGGCGGCTGAGCGTGTCGGTTTGTGCTTCCAGGAAGGGGTGAACAAACACCAGCAGCAGGATCAATAAGTAATATCTTTTCATTTACCCGGTTCTGTTATGCGGTATCTCAAGTTATTCGCCGGATCTTATGATCCAGGTTTGCTGTCTTATTGGTAAAACTGTTACCATTGCGGGTTATTATTGGTCCAAAGAACGTTGCTACTCATCTTACCAAACAAAAAACCCTGTTCAGGGCTTCAAATTTACTGAAAAGTTCGTGCCGACGCCTTCCTATGACAATAAATTCTCATTTAAATGAATCGTTTTTACGATTACAATAAGGAAGATTTTTTTGTTGCTGTCAATAGTTAGTAACCGTATTATTTTTTGCAGAAAAAATAAAGACCGGCAGGAATTTTAAACTTTCATCTTGTATTGATTTCAACCCTCATGCCAATTATTACCACTAAATGGTACAGAGAGATGCTGTTATTTTGATTATTTTTAAAAAATCGTATCTTTTCCGGTCAAGCGGTAGAGCGATTTCCAAAACCAAAACCTGCAACCATGAAACTACTTTCTTTATTTGTTCTGTCCTTCTTTATTGCTATTTTTTGCAGCAATGCCCAGGTACACGGCGATTCAGCAACTGTAGCTGGTGGCAACTTTGATGACAGCCGTTCCCGTCATTTTTGGATGGGATCCAATTATCGTAAGGAATGGAACACACCCATTACAGTTCCGGTCTTGAATCTTTCCAAAGAACACGGTGGTCTTACCCCTGTGAAGAGAGGCGGTGGAAAGCAAACAAAATCGTTAAGGCTTGAAGCTCCTGATGGAACTCAGTATACCATTCGCTCCATCACTAAGTATATAACAAGTAAAACATTGCCCGGTGACCTGCAGAGTGAAGCGGCCGCTGATCTGGTATCTGATGGTGTATCGGCCTCGTATCCTTATGCCGCAGTATCGATGACGGTTTTGTCCCAGGCAGCTGGTGTACCTACTGGCAATCCTAAGGTCGTATATATTGGCGATGACCCCAGTCTTGGAGAATTCAGGGAAGAATTCAAGAACATGCTCGTATTATACGAAGAGCGCTATCCCGAATCGGTAAAAAAAGGATATGATACCGATGAGGTCGTTGAAAAATTAAAAGAGGATAACGATAATAACGTGGACCAACTGGCGATGCTGAGAGTAAGGATACTTGATATGTTCGTGATGGACCTCGACCGGCATGAAGACCAGTGGAACTGGGGTGCCACCGATAATGGAAAGGGCAAAACTTTTTACCCCATAGCAAAGGACCGTGACCAGGCATTTTATATCAATCGCGGTTTATTACCTGGTTTCGTAAAAGGACGATCATTGGTCCCCCAGCTCGAAGGGTTCAAGCCTAAAGCAAAAAATATTCAAAGGTTCAATTTTGCCGCCCGCAATCTTGATCGTTTCTTCCTTAATGGATTGAGCAAGGAAGACTGGCAAAAAGAAGCCGACAATTTCCTGGCTAAAATGACAGATGATGTGATCGACAGGGCCATTGCGCAACAGCCAAAAGAAATCAGGGATATATCAGGTCCGTGGATCGCGCAGACATTGAAGGAGCGCCGCAACTACCTTGTAGCCGATGTAATGGAGTATTATACTTTTCTCGCCAACACCGTATCGATCATAGCAAGTGATAAGACCGACCAGGTCAGCATCAACCGCCAGGATGATGGCTGGATGACCGTTACCGTTAATAAAATAACGAAAGAGGGAAATGTTACCGCCAAAATGTTCGAGCGCAAATTCGATCCCTTTATCACCAAAGAGGTACGCATCTACGGTTTCGCTAATGATGATAAATTCATCGTGACAGGAAGTAATGATAAGATCAAAACAAGACTGATCGGTGGCGACGGCGCCGATGCTTTTGAATCTACTGAAAGAGATGCGGGGATCGTTTATGACAGGAATGATCAGAATAATACTTTGGCCAAAGGGTTTAAGGATAAAATGAAGAACGATACGATCTCAAATTCTTACGAGCGCCTATATTATAAATATCCTTACCAGGCATTTTTTGTTACGGTAGGTTATAACCCCGATGATGGTTTCATGATCGGGCCTACATTGAAATACATCCGACATGGATTCCGCAAAACGCCGTACAAATCTATGCACCAGTTGAAAACATTGTTCTCATTCTCAACGCAGGCCTTCCGGCTTACTTATAATAATGAATTCATAGGCATTTTTGGCCGCAAGACAGATATCACCACTGAAGTGGATTACAGGGGACCCAACAATACCATCAACTTTTTTGGTTACGGTATGAACTCGGTATACGATAAAACAAAGAAAGGTAAGTTCAAATATTATCGGGTCCGTTACGACCTCGGCGATATTTCCTTAATGCTGCGCCACAGGTTTTCAGAGAAAGTGATGTTATGGCTTGGTCCTAACTATCAATTCTATTCGTATGACTCAACCGATAAATTCAACAGGGTAAGAGCGGTGGAATCATTGACTCCTCCAGCAGGTATTACTTCCTCTATAAATAACAATCAATCTTATTTTGGAGTAAGAACTATGTTAACTGTGGATACGAGGAATAACCGTGTATTGCCACGCAAAGGAATATTCTGGAATACTTCTTTCCGTTATTTGAGTGGCAGCAACAGCAAGAGCTATGATAAAGTGTCGCAGCTAAATTCAGAATTTGCTTTCTATGTAGGCCTTGCCAAAGATTGGCTGGTATTCGCCAACCGTACCGGCTTTGGTGCAACGCTGGCAGATGGAATGAAGTTTGAATTTTATCAGGCACAGTTCCTTGGCAGTAACGAGGACCTCCGTGGTTACAGGCGTGAACGTTTCGCAGGTAAGTCCAAATTCTTTAACCAGGCCGAACTGCGCTGGAAATGGGCCAACCTGAAAACTTATCTTTTCCCTGCTGCGATCGGCATGTTTGCTTTTGTGGACGTTGGCCGTGTATGGGTTGATAATGATAATGTGAATAAAATGGCTACCGGTTATGGCGGTGGTATCTGGTTCTCACCTTTGCGCAAACTGGTGGTCAATGTGAGCTATGCTGTATCCAGCGAAGACAAGATACCGCTGGTGGGGGTACAGTGGAAGTTTTAGTCATTAGTGTCTGACGTCTCTTCCGGGATTTCTTCGGAGAAATGCGGCTGATACTTCAATAATAAAAGAAGCCGGTTCATTGAGCCGGCTTCTTTTATTTGTAGAGGAGTAATTGAATATTACAAGCGCTGATCCTCGATCAGGAAACAAAGGAATCGGATCAAAAAATCATCTCCTTCGCCGGTATTATAATTTTTTTTCCTGGACAGGGCAAACAACTCATACCCGATCTCTTTTTTATTATTGATATTGGTATAATGATCACTCAGGCTTAAGGTTTTTACCTGGACGCCATTCAGGAAAAAGATCTCAGATTCGTTCTTTATCCTTGTTTCATAATCAGTGGTGCTGATCGTTGAAAAACTTCCCATCCCGCTGACCCGTGATCGTTGAGTGGGGGACTGCAAGGCGGCGTTTGTTTGTGTGAGGTCTTTGGCGAGATTGATCGTACCGATCATTACACCATCCTGCATGATCTTCCGGTTATTGACAAGCGTCACCGGTTTTGTTCGATCCCGTACAACCTGGAGATTGAACGCCCTTGTATAGTTCAGGAAAGATTTTATTTCTTCTAGTTTTTTTCCCAGCACGCCTATCCCGGAATATTGCTCCCGGAATTGCATGATGGCTTCCTTATTGACTCTTTCATCTTTGCCCGGCAATAACTGGTACTTTATAGCCTGTTCGGCCAGGTGCCGGGGAAAGTCCTTGCCATCATAAAAAATGGAAATGGTGTCCCGGGTCGCCGGAAACCGTAATTGATAGAAATAAAAAGGTTTTAACTCTCTGACAGGTGCGGCAAACTCAAAGAGTACAGCCTCGATCGCATAACTACCATCAAGTGTAAAAATATCCGTATTCGGCAAGGTAGAAAAACTGTTAGGCTGGCTGATATAAAAGGCTGCAGGTTTAGCATCAGAAAAAATGACAGAATCATTCAGGGTGATAACCTGGGCATACGTCATCGCGTGTAACCCAATACCTAATATGAACAGCCATCTTTTCAAGAACGTGGTTTGAAGTAAAGATACTCAGGCCCGGGAAAAATAAAACCCAATTACTTCTTAATTTTCCCGCTAAGTCTCCCCGGCATTCTCTAAAAAGCAGGTACTATGCAAAGGACTCAGCGGTAAGTAACACGATCATTTTCCCAGCACTTCTTCCTTCGTTGCTTTTTCTGATGGAGCAACAGGAGCAGGGTCCAGGTCATCAAAGTTCACATCCACCCTCAATGCTTTTAAACCGGAAATGCCTTGCAGGTCTTCAATATCATATCGTTCAATGCCGGGCTTCAATAAGCCCTGGTTCTGTAAGAATTCAATATACTCGGTGTATTCATCGGCATCTTTTGCCTGCGAATAGATGATGGCGATCTTGCCGGGTTGTGTTATCCTTTCAGCGCTGTCCCTGATATGTGCCTTATCGATCCGTTTCTTTACGATCTCGTAACGTACATTATAAGTGCCGTCAACATCAAACTTCCTTTCTTCTGTACGGAAGGTGACCGCGAGCGACTGACTATACGAAAGGATCAGTTGCGTGGTACGAAGCTTACGGCTCAATTCGGCTTCGAGCGTATGTGTTCTTCTCGCAGCTTTGGCCAGTACCGACAGTTGCCACATCTTCAGGTTGTGGAGATAGATCTCATCAAATTTTTTCCGTGGGGAAATGGCCTGACCGATATAGATGTTGAAATCCAATCCATCGGTAACATACCGCTCAAAATAGTGCGGGTAAACTTTTTGTGCCGAGAGCTGTTCTTTATCGATGAACTGGGAAAGTGTATCATTGATCCTGGTCACACTGGCTTCATATTCCTTACGATGGTGATAGCGCATACCGGTTTGTGGGTCAAGCGAAGCAAAATATTCTTCTATTTCGTTCTTCAAAGAAATTTCCGTGCTATGCAGGTGGGTAAAGACCGACTGCACCTGTGTCTTCATAAAATCATTGATGCTCATTTCCTCTTCAGACTGTAAAGTATCGGAGGCGGCAATAATGAATTTTTCAATTTTGAATTCCAGCTCCTGCAACAAAGGGAAATTCATTTTCTTACGGGCGTTGGTAACGATCTTCTGAACCGTGTTCAGTTGGTCCAGTATATCGGTTTGTACAGAACGGGACCTTTCAACGGAGGAGTTGCGGATATCGACGGCGCCATAGAGCGGCCATACGCCATCGAAAGTGATGCGGTCGATGGGAGCATCCTTTTTCTGATGCTGGTTGACGATGAAATTAAGAGCCACTTCGGTGAATTTCCACTCGACCGCCGGTTGTACAGCCGTAAACCTTTTTTTGATCACCTTATCCACTTTATTATTGAGCTGATCAAGACTTTTCTCCAGTCCCAGCGTAAATAGCGGTAATACAGACTCTACTTTGCCGATATGAGATGGCTTTAAAAGGTCTGGCACATTCGAACTGATCTCCAGCATACCGATCAGGTCATTGCCTTGTTTGAGCGGGCAGATGATAAGACTCCGGGTGCCTTCCCGGTAATAATACTGCAGGCATTGTACGTCATTCAGCGCAGTTGTATCAAGCGTTTGAAACAGGAGCGGCTGGTTACTGTCACGGAACAGGAGTTTGCAATAATCACTGATCTCATCTTTTTCTTCGAGCGGCTGCAGGTTGCGGAATAAGATACTATTGGTATTATGCAGGTCGGAATACACGTAGTGACCGTTGATCTTAAAAAAAGGAGTGACGCCAATATTCACATCTTTGATACAGACCAGGCTTTGCACGTATTTTTCCAATTCGATATAGCCTGAATTATCTACGAAGGCATCAAAGTCAAGGAGCTTATTCTTTATTTCCGATACCACAGCCTGCTGTGTCACATCATTCAGCCGCATAACCACAAGCCCTTCAAATATGAATTTGTCGAGAGGGATCAGTTGCACCAGGTCTTCCGTTTTCATCATCCGGTTAGTTTGTTTATCGATGACACTGTCAGGAAGCGGAGGCATTTCTGCAACCGGTCTTACATCAATAAAGCGGGTATCGAGGCGAAGCTCCATATAGCGGGTGAGCCCGGTGCTTTCTTCCGGGTAAGTATAAGTTGAATGATAAGTATCAGGAGGGATGATCCCCATGTATTTTTTCAGGATAAGGCCATAAGCGGCACTTAACCTTTGCTCCGTCAGGTGAACGCCGAGCTGGTTCTCGGGCATTATTATTTCGTTGGTGCCCGGTTTGATCATCTTTTTTTTAAAAACTGGAGAAGCATACACCGCCCGAAATTTAAAAGGCACCGATACGCCATACATATAATTCGTGGTGGTTGGGGGAAAAACAGCAGATACCAATTCTTCTATCAGTTCTGAATGCCTGAATAGAATGTCAAGGTCCGGCAAGGGCTTCAGTAATTCAGGATGAGATTCAAATTCGGCGACCACCTGGCCATATAGCTTGAGCATACCCGGATTACCCTCACGGATATTCTTCTTTAGCGCTTCCACCAGTGGGCGAAAGGAAAGAAAACTATTAAAACGGTATTCATTCTTGCCGGGTTCTTCAGCCTGCATGATCAATGGTTTATTTTGAGCCACTTGTAAAAATAAAAAATAAAGTCCTGTGAGAGAACAGGACTTAGGATGAAATAATAGAATTATTTATCGGCTTTTTCTACCGAAGGTGATGCCTATCTTGGCCTGTATGGTAAAATAAGAATCTTTGTCTGAAGGATCCCCCCGCTGATCGCCCGGAAGCGGCGATACATCAGAAGCATTTAATTCATTTCTCCTGAAATATAGTTGCTGGGCAATGGCTGCCTGCACCGGCGTAAGATACGTAGCGAATAAACTGGCGTCGATATAATCAGTGCTCGCATCATCAAGGTAATCCGTAAATAATTTCCGGTACACGATCTCGAGACGTGCATTAAGCATGGAATTGATCTCATATTTCAAGCCAACACCTCCCAGCACATTTACCTGTTTGAGATCATAAGGCTTCCTGTCGGGATATTCGGCAAAACCCTGTCCTTCGAGACGGAGTGGAGCCAGGGGAAACCACTGACCTCCCAGTTTGGCTTCCGGATCAAAAGAAAAATATCCCGCCCCGACAACGACATAAGGAGAAAAAGAAGGAGGCACTTCATCTTCATAACTTTTGAAGAAGAGTGGATGAACTTCAATAGCAAGCTGGACCTCGGATATCCTGCTTCGGAAACTCAGGTTACGTTCATAGCGGCCGGAAGTAGAGGAGGCGACATTTTTCAATATACTGTCATAACCAACCACCTCGCCAAACGTACCCTCGATGCGACCTGCGATCGCATTCTTGTAAGTGGCCATGATATAGCCGCCATAACTTGGCCGGGCAGTTTTCCAGCGAAGATCTTTGATGAAGTTCTTGCCAATACCTTTTTTACCGCCGAGGTCGTTCAGTGAGTTCATTATACCGCCGCTAAGACCTACTTCAAAGACAACGGCACTCTCGTAATACTGGTTATTGAAGTAATAATACTGCGCTTGCAGGGATTGACTGAAGAGTATACCGATCACCAGCGCAGCTGCCATTGATTTTCTCATCCGCAAAATATTTTTCCAAATAAAGAATAAGGCTTTTGCAGAGGGGCGGGATAGGTTTGGTAAAGAAAGATAAATGTATTGATTTAAAATAACTGGCAAGGTTTAAATACTCAGGAATGTGGAAAATTATTATTTCGTGAACATGAGTTTTCCTTTTAATATTTTTCCAGCTGTTGCTGCCTTCAGCCAATAAACCGCAGCTGGTAAATCAGGTGCCACAAATTGGATGCTGTTAGCATTGGCCGGTATTATTTCTTTCATCCATTGCACTTGACCTTCACTATTGAACAAGGCCAGTTTTACAGGTTGCCCCCGTAGAATGTCCCTGCTTTTTACAATAAGTTGCTGACCTGTTTTTGCCGGTTGCGGAAAAATAATCAGTTCATTACCCGCGGTAAAACTGAGTGTCCTTATTGCGGAATAATTGAATCGATCATTTTCAATCGCCCTGATGCGATAGAAATTCGACCCATTGGCAGGGTTAACATGCACCCAGTTATATTCATTGCGGGATAGTCCAAACCCGGGGATGCCGGCAAGCGTGGTGAAATGATTACCATCGGTACTGTGCTGTACTTCGTAACGGGTACCAGGAGTTTCATCCAGGGTGATCCATTTCAATAAGGCTTCATCTATTTGTTTAGTTACCGTGAAGCTGAGAAATTTCACGGGCAGTGGTGTGGAGTTCATGCCATGTGATCCCATCAGGTAAGCGGCGGGGTAGCGCCAGGGGCCATAAAGTTGCCCCGTGATGGCTGTGGCCTTATGATATTCCACTCTCACCCTTATTTTATTTTCAAAATGGACTTTCTGAACCAGGTTCTTTATCTCGGTACCGTTAATGCCCAGGTCGAAGAAGGAAGATTGCTTACCGGTAAAGGATGCACTGTTAGTGATAGGTGAACCACTGAAAGGGTCGCCCTGTTTTTTTATTTCCCAAACTATTTTCCCCCTTACACGCCCAATAGGTGACCTGGCAAATAGTCCCGCACCAAAATGATTCGCCTCGAAAATATTTGCCCGTTGGATCGGTGTGACAAGATCAGCGTTGTAGAGGCGCAAATTATTCCTGAGCCCACCTGCGTTGTTCCCATAATAAATAAATGCTCTTCCTTCGTTGGTATTGCCAACATCATCATACTGGTGTGAGCCTATGATCACATCGCTGTATCCATCACCATTGATATCACCCGCGCAGGCTACTGAATATCCAAAATCAGCATCTGCCTGGTTGGCATCGTCGGGAGTACTGCCGGGACTGCCATTGAGTCCCGCTGAACTGCCGTAATAAACAAAAGCACGGCCTTCATTAACATTAGCACCATCATCGTAAAAACGAGCGCCGATAATTACATCACTGTAGCCATCCCCATTTACATCGCCAGCGCAGGCTACACTTATTCCAAAATGGACATTCCCCTGGTCGGCATCATCAGGTGTGCTGTTAGGGCTGGCGCTTAATCCTGAGGAACTGCCATAATAAACAAAAGCGCGGCCTTCATTAACGCTAGCACCATCATCGTAGAGCTTTGCGCCGATGATCACATCGCTGTATCCATCGGCATTCACATCGCCTGCGGTTGCTACGGATTCTCCAAAACGGGCAGTAAGCTGGTCGGCATCATCGGGCGTGCTATTAGGTGAGGAGCTAAGTCCGGTAGGACCGCCATGATAGACAAATGCCCGGCCTTCATCCGTATTTGGGCCATCATCGTAATTAAGAGCGCCGATGATCACATCGCTGTATCCATCTCCATTGACATCACCTGCACTGGCAACACTCCATCCAAATTGCGCACCGGCCTGGTCGGCATCATCGGGTGTGCTGTTGGGTGATGCACTTAAACCAGTAGCGCTACCATGGTAAATATAAGCACGGCCCTCACTGGAATTTGCTCCGTCTGTGATGCCAATCGCCCCGACTATAACATCGCCATATCCATCACCATTCACATCACCCGCTGCAGCCAGGCTCACGCCAAAGTTGGCATTCGCCTCGTCGGCATCATCAAGTATGGTGGGAGCGCCGCTAATTCCCGCGGCACTACCATGGTATACAAAGGCGAGACCTTCATTGGTGAATGTATCATCATAACTATCTGCTCCCACGATCACATCGCTGTATCCATCACCATTCACATCACCCGCCCCGGCAACCGTTTCGCCAAAAAAAGCATTGTTCTGGTTGGCGCCATCCAGCATGATCGCGGGACTGGCACCTAATCCGGTGGCGCTGCCATGATAAACAAAAGCAACACCTTCGTTACCGTTTCCTGCATCGTAAAGCCAGGCACCAATGATGACATCGCTGAATCCATCAGCATTTACATCTCCCGCACTGGCTACACTGACGCCAAACTGTGCATCGACCTGGTTGGCATCGTCAGGAGTATTGTTGGGTGATGCAGATAAGCCATCGGGGCTGCCATGGTAGACGAAAGCCGATCCTTCGTTGATCTCTCCATTAATATAGCTGGGAGCACCTACGACCAGGTCTGTATATCCATCGCCATTCACATCGCCGGCAGAAGAAAGATCATAGCTATAATTGGAATTGACCTGGTTAATTT
>DATLCB010000039.1:0-3902 GCA_035526625.1 Chitinophagaceae bacterium | reverse complement strand
CTTTCACTTGTAGGTTACTTTATCTCAGCTGTAAAGAACAACAAGACGAAGCTGGCGAAATGGATCCTGATGGCTCTTTTCTTTTCATGGGTGGGAGATGTATTGCTGATGTTCCAGGAAAAGAAACCTGACCTTTTCCTCTTTGGACTTGTGTCTTTCCTTATCGCTCATATATTCTATATCATCTTCTTTAACAGAATACGTGTACGTGAAAAAATTAAACCCCATCTTTTCTTTCTTTTGATCGTGGGAATCTATTATGCCGCCCTGATCATCCGGCTCTCTCCTTTTCTCGACGCTATGAAATGGCCCGTAAGAGTGTATGGGTTTGTTATCAGCATTATGCTGATGCTGGCGCTGCACATGCTGTTCAGCCGGAATAAAAAAGCAGCTAAATGGATGGTTTTGGGTGCTGTTCTCTTTGTGATATCTGATTCGGTACTGGCCATTAATAAATTTTACCAATCCTTTGAAGTCGCTGATATTATCATCATGCTGAGTTATGGATTGGCCCAATTGTTCATTGTCTATGGCGCCGTTCGTTATGTAGATTCAGCGAATTCCAACTAAATTTGTCGCATGCAGGAAACGGATTTTTTAGTTATTGGCTCTGGGATCGCCGGGCTGACCTATGCTTTAAAAGTGGCAGAACATTTCCCCGATAAAAAGATACTGGTCATGACAAAAGCTGCCGCTGATGAAACGAATACGAAGTACGCACAAGGTGGTATCGCCGTCGTGAATGACCTGGAGAATGACAGCTTCGAGAAACATATAGATGATACACTGATCGCAGGTGACGGACTCTGTAATGAAAAAGTGGTGGAGATCGTGGTTAAAGAAGGCCCTGACCGGGTGCAGGAGCTTATCGACCGGGGCGCTCGATTTGATAAAGAGAAAGATGGTGATTATAAACGTGGGAAAGAAGGCGGTCACTCCGAGTTCAGGATACTCCATCATAAGGATGTAACAGGAAAAGAGATGGAAAGAGCCTTATTAGAATCCGTACAAAAACAGAAGAACATTGAATTCATTAAGCATTATTTTGTCATCGATATTATCACCCAGCACCATTTGGGATACCTGGTCAATAAAGCTACGCCCGATGTAGAGTGTTATGGTGTGTATGTTTTAAATCTTGAAACAAATAAGATCGAAAAGATAATCGCCAGGACCACTTTGCTGGCCACCGGTGGGAATGGACAGGTATATCGCAGCACTACAAATCCATCCATCGCTACTGGCGATGGGGTAGCGATGGTGTACAGGGCAAAAGGAAGGGTGGAGAATATGGAGTTCATACAATTCCATCCTACCGCCTTATATGAACCAGGTGTAAGAGGCCAGGCTTTCCTGATCACAGAAGCCGTAAGAGGTGATGGCGGTATATTGAGGAATAAGGATGGTGACGCCTTTATGGAAAAATATGATGCAAGAAAGGACCTGGCTCCGCGGGATATCGTGGCTAGAGCAATAGACAGCGAAATGAAAAGGACCGGTACAGAACATGTATGGCTCGATTGCCGGCATTTCAGTAAAGAGAAATTCATTGAACACTTTCCGAATATTTATGAAAAATGTTTATCCATCGGTATTGATATCACCAAAAACATGATCCCTGTTTCGCCGGCCGCTCATTATAGTTGTGGCGGTATCAAGACCGATGAATGGGGAAGAAGCAGTATCCGGAATTTGTATGCCTGCGGTGAATGTGCATCAACAGGACTGCATGGCGCCAATCGTTTAGCCAGTAATTCACTGCTGGAAGCAATGGTATTCGCCCATCGTTGTTACCTGGACAGCACGACTTCCCAGGATTCGTCTGATGGAGGGACAGTTACTTCCGATATCAGTAAGATGTCCTTCTGGTTCAAAGATCCTACAACTGCGTCTTTGGAGGGACTTGGGGACGTCATACCAGACTGGAACGCAAAAGGTACTTCGGAGCCGAAAGAAATGATATTGATAACGCAAAGCCTGAAAGAATTGCAACAGGTGATGAGTGATTATGTAGGTATTGTCCGGAATGATGTTCGTTTGCAAAGGGCGATGCGCCGGTTGGACCTGCTGTGGGAAGAAACAGAGCAGCTTTATCAAACTTCCACTCTTTCACCCCAACTACTCGAACTGCGCAATATGATCACCGTGGGATACCTGATCGTCAAAGGAGCAGGCTTCCGTAAAGAGAGCCGTGGGTTGCATTACAACACCGATTACCCGCGCAAAAGTGATCTTACTCAAAACATTGTTTTGTAGAAATTATCTTTACCCACCATGTATCATCTTGTTTACGGTTTTCTCTGGCTGGTATCTCTTCTTCCATTAAGAATACTTTACATTCTTTCAGATGGCTTTTATGGCCTGGCTTATTATGTTTTTAAATACAGGCGGAATGTAGTGATGAATAACCTCCTGATCGCTTTTCCCGAAAAAACGGAAAAGGAGCGAAGGGTCATTGCAAAGAAATTCTACCACAACTTTATTGACATGTTCGTGGAGACCATCAAAATGATCAGCGTATCAGAAAAGACCCTCGATAAGAGATTTATTGCCAATTGGGATATTTTCAATGCTCTTTATCCGGGGGGTAAAAGTGTGCAGGTACATGTGGGTCATAATTTCAACTGGGAATGGGGTAATATGATACTGACAAAGCAAACACCTTATAAACACCTGGCGGTTTATATGCCGATGAGCAGTAAAATAATGGAAAGGTTGTTTTACAAATTAAGGACCCGTGCCGGGGCTGTTTTTTTACGTGCCACTCATATGAAAGAAGAATTCATGGCCTATCAAAAAACACAATACCTATTAGGGTTAGTAGCTGATCAAAGTCCGGGTCACCCCGGCAATGCCTGGTGGTTTGATTTTTTTGGACAACCCACGCCCTTTGTAAAAGGACCCGCAAAGGCAGCCATTAATAATGATACTGCTGTTGTATTTGCCTTTGTGCATAAACCAAGGCGTGGTTATTATGAGGCGATTTTTTCTTTGGCAACAGAAAACCCCCGCTCAATGACCGAAGCCGAACTCACGCAAAAATTCGCCGTATACCTCGAAGGCGTAATAAGGCAATACCCCGAGATGTGGCTCTGGAGCCATCGGCGCTGGAAATGGGAATGGAAACCTGAATACGGAGATATCATTAGATAATTTTAAGAAGATTTGAGTCGCTATTTCCCGGACCCGTCATACCAAAAAAAAGCCTTCTGAAAAATACAGAAGGTTTGTGTCCTTTATATCCTTATCAGGATGTTTTCACTTTCTTCTTACCTTTTTTCAATTGGAGATAATCGAGGAAGTAAATTATTTTGAGTGATAGATTATTGTTGTCGTCTGCTTCCATTGTATTGTTGAAATTCTTGAAATACCCCTGGTTCACCACCCTGTTAAAATCCTGTGCTGCATTTTTCCAGACCAGGTTGATAAAACTTCCCGGTGCATATTGCCAGGTGTATACCGCATCAACATTAAACACATTATAATTCTGGTTCACATTCTGGTTAAAGCTGTTATTCTTTGTAAGGCTTCCATCCTGTTCCAGCGTAAAGAATTCTTTATAATTCACCTTGCTCCAGTAATGGCGGACACGGGTGTTGATATTCATTTTATCATTAAAGCTGTATTTGATATTCAGGACATTCTCAACGTTCTTAATATCCCTTTTGCCCATTATCACCACCGTATTGTTATTGGTCAATCCGGCGAACCCGGTATTGTTATGTTGTGGACCCACGTAAAGACGATGGCTGATCGTTAGTTTATTATTGAAACGGTAACGGTTACTCATATTGAAATTATAGCGCTCGCTATTAAAGAGGCTCCTTTTCACATACATGAGTTCACTATAAAGCTGGTATTTTTTTGAATTATTCGTTTCAAACCATCCATCAACGAAATAA
>DATLCB010000038.1:0-3862 GCA_035526625.1 Chitinophagaceae bacterium | reverse complement strand
GCTGTTTTATCCTTCGTCTGGTTCTTTTTGAATACATAAGGTCCTAATACGGCAATAAATCCGCCGGCGCCAAAATTTGCAATGGTAGCACATATATAGAGGATGCCGATCAACCCCCAGTTCTGATTATTAAGTCCCGATGGCGCATCTGCGAGTACATTCCCACTATCACCCGATAGGAAACCGGGGATATAGATAAAGCATAGAATGGTCGTCATCAGAACGGAGAAGATAATCCCCGCCATGATCGCTCCATGAGCAGCAATGATCATCATCCACGAGCTCTGGTATTCGGTTCTGCGCCTGGATAATTTTATAACGTAGAACATAATAACGAACATGAAAAGGATCGAGCCTACAAACAAAAGTGCCAGTTGATTATAATCGAGGAAAAAAAAGAATATCCATACAGGTATGATGAATGCCGCGGCTGAAAGAAGACCATACATAAGATACTCACGTAAATGCTTCTGGTTATATAAACTGTTCTTCATGCTATATTTTAATGTTGAAGACACAATCCATGTGCCGCAAATAATAACAGCAGAACCAGGAAGAATGAATGTTGAAGTAAGATGAAGCGCTTTCCTTTTCAGCATTCGTATTCATCTGGCATAATAAATGCCGCTATTCAAAAAACAATTTATGGCAGGACGTGGAGATAATAATAAGCATGGTTCCGCTGGACGTGGAAGCAGCAATCAAAGTAACCAGGGATCATCAGGGGATGGGAAGACACAAAAATCAAATCACAATAAGAAAACTACCGGAGGAAAACCTTCCCTCCCTTCACCGGGTACGGGCGATGCAGACAGCAACCGTAATCAGCCGATGAAAGATAGTAAAAGAAAGCAGTGATCCTACTTTCCGGCATTCAAATTCGTTAATCTGAATACTTCCTGTGTAATTAACATCGTATTGATACCAAGTTCCTGCAGGTCGCAGGTGATCACATCTACATTCACCGGTAGTCCATTTACTGTTTCCATAAAACCGATATGCAGCATATCTTTTTGATCGATCTCGGGAGAACCTTTGAGTTTTTTGAAAAGATCATGCGCTGCTTCACGATCTGAACCCAGCTCAAAGCGGGCAAATCGTCTTGGACCGTCCGGTGACTGGATACTGATATCGATATAAAATGAAGTTTCCATATCAGGGTAAAACAAAATCAAGGCCGCTTTGACTTTACAAAGCGGCCTTGATCAATATTCAACCTTACTTTACGTTGATCGTTAACAAGCGGGGTTTTGCTTTTTCATTTTTTGGCAATACCACCCGGAGGATACCGTCTGCGTATTCTGCACTTATCTTGCTTGCATCCACAGTTTCATCGAGTGTAAAGTGGCGGGCGAATGAACGTTGCATGAATTCATTACGTACCCACCCGGCTTTTTCATCTTCCTGTTTTTTACTTTCATCCTGGTTAAAAGAGACCTGGAGTTCATTATTCTGAACCTGGATCTTGAAATGTTCCTTTTTGCAGCCGGGTGCGATCACGTCCACTTCATACTGCTGGTCGGTCTCCCGGACGTTTACAGGAACAGTTCCATTGGTAATGCTTCCTTCGATGTCCCATAAGTTATCATCGAAAAATCTGCGAAGGGTGTTGCTGAAGATATTATCGACAACATTACCCAGCTCCGCGTTGGGGGCATTCCTTCTTTGAATTTTGTTTGTCATAATAACCTCCTTTGGTTTTATAGTTTAAAAATTACCAGATCAGGAAGGGATTATCCGTACCTGGCCATTCGGTTGATTGCTGTTTGAACAAACGGATCATCTTTCGCATATACAATTTTTTCCAAGCTGGGATCAATCCGGGTGCCAACAAGGATGCCTGATGAAAAACTGGCATTTTGCCTGAAAAAATTTCAGGGTAACTGAAAAGTAGACATTGTAAACTATTCCAAAAGCTGGTTATAAAGTAGTTGATGAGTGTTTCAGCCTGGCGGTTTTCTGCTTTCAGGATCAACTTCCCTGCTTCACCAATTGGACTTCCGCGTGGATCCTGATCTGGTCGCTGACAACAACATGCCCCGCTTCCGTCACAGCATTCCATGTAAGGCCGAAATCTTTACGGCTTATCTTGCCTGTGACTGTGAATCCTGCTTTTGTCTGGCCATAAGGATCCACTACAATGCCGGCAAATTCTATATTTAGTTTGAGTGGCCTTGTTACACCCTTGATGGTCAGCTCGCCTTCCAGGGTTGCTTCATCGTCATTTGCATGATAGTCTTTTCCAACAAAGCGCAATTCGCCAAATTCTTCAACATTGAAAAAATCCGGCGACTTCAGGTGGGTGTCCCGCTGTTCATTGTTAGTACTTATCGAATTGACATCGGCTGTTAAGATGATCTTCCTGGTAGTCGCAAAGTCATCTCCTTCTGTCTCGACCTCGAGATCGAATTGTTTGAAACTTCCTGTCACCGTTGTTATCATCAGGTGTTTTACCTTAAAAAGTATTTCACTGTGTGCGGGATCTATTTTCCATTTTATTTTTTCCTTAGTTGCATTCCCTTTGGCCTGCGTTGAAGTTGTAGTTTCCATATAAGTCGTTTCAGTTTATGCGGCAAAGAATCAGCCAGAAACTGGCCCCGTATTGAGTAATACTGTTCTCATAGATATTTTATTTTACAAGTATCAGCGCAAGCTACATGCTGCAGGCTATAAGCTACAGGACAAGTAAACTTCGTGACAATACTAATTAATTCAGTGGCATTGTTTATGCAACTTCCCTGCTATACAGTTTTAATCATACAAAATAATAATCAATGGCAACAACAAATCAACAACATCCAGGTCCGCAACCCGATGGTGGCAATATGGGTGGAAGTGAGCAGCAAGACAGCAGTGGACTGCATCAAACACCGAAGATGGGTACGAATTTGCCGCGTGAATCTCAGGGAGAAGAAGGCTCGTTCGAAGATGCTAACTTATCGGATGATAATGTGAGCAAGGAAAAGGGACAGCAGAATAAAGAACAGGACACGAAGGAAAATTTGCCTGTCAGTGATCAACCAACAGATTCCATGGGCGACTCGGCCATGAATGGCAGTTCACGTACAGCCTACAGGGATGCAATAAATAAGAACCAGGGTGCCCGCAGCGAAGGACCGGATAAGGACGATGCAAGTAGCGGAGATGGGAATGTGTAGTTGTATCCAGGATTTAAACAGCTATTTTTTTGCAATCATTTTTTGGATCGAAGCTAAATGATGGCGTGTATGATGAATAGTGAAATAGCTTAGTTCCCGCAATGTGATCTTCCCTAGCAAGGGATGAGGTGCGATATATTTATCGGGCTGGGGCTCTTTCCAATTCTTTTGCAAGGCAGAAGAAAGTTTCAGCATAGCTTTGCTGAATTCCTTCAGTAATTTTTCTTTACCTGCAGAGGGAGGTACAGGTTTGGGCACATAGCGTGAACTTGCTTTCCCTCCCTGCTGCAATTTCAGTTCATACTTTGCTACAAGCTCATCAAAAGTTCTGGATTTTCGGTTTGGTTTTCCACCCACTATCCGCACCAGGACCTTCGGCAGCCTGAATGCCAGCGCCGCCATATTTGTAGCGCTGACAAGATGCTTTATTTGTTGTGCAACCGACCATTTTTCAACAGGCTGGTAAAAAAATTGTTCCTCAGAAAGTGAAGAACAATACTCATTGAATTCGGTACTTGCTTTATCAAGTTGTTCCGTCAATTCTCCTATAGACAAAGTAGCTGTCATATTATTTCAAGCGATCCTTCAAATACTTTTTCCGCGGGGCCACATAGCCAGATATTCTCGTAATGATTATCGTCGATACGGTCGAACTCTACTGTGATATTGCCTCCAAGCGTCTTTACCGCTACATCATTAAAGCC
>DATLCB010000037.1:0-7026 GCA_035526625.1 Chitinophagaceae bacterium | reverse complement strand
ATGATAATGCAGGACTCTATCATGCATTAAAAGGCGGCAAGCCTGTACTCCCTGTCTTCATTTTTGATAAGAATATATTGGATGAACTGGGCGCAGGCTCCACTGAAAAATTAACCGATCGCCGTGTAGAGTTCATCCATCTTGCATTACTGGACATGCAACGTAAATTGGTAAACATGGGTTCATCCCTCGATGTCCGTTATGGTAAACCCCATGAAGTTTATAAAGACCTTTTAAAGGAGTATGAAGTAGAGCACGTCTTTACAAATAATGATTACGAGCCTTATGCCCTGGAAAGAGACAAGGCGATTGACGAATTAATGAGAAGTAAAAGTGGAGGCTTTTATGGCCATAAAGACCAGGTTATATTTGAAAAGAATGAAATAATAAAAGATGATGGCAAGCCTTACACTGTTTTCACTCCATATTCAAAGAAGTGGAAAGCAGCATTAAATGATTTCCAGTTAAGCTCATACAACACAAGAAAGTATTTTAAGAATTTTTTTAAACAAGCGGAAAGACATATCATCAGCCTCGAAGAAATGAAGTTCAAAGCATCCGGGCAGCCCTTTCCTGGAAAAGAATGGAAAGGACAGGTCATTCGGAATTATAAGGACCAAAGAGATATACCTGCCATACCAGGCACCTCCCGGTTAAGTGTGCATCTTCGGTTTGGTACTATCAGTATCCGGCAACTGGCTGCTGAAGCAGGGGGGTTGAATGAAACTTTTTTAAACGAACTTATCTGGCGGGATTTTTATCAAATGATACTGTGGCATTTTCCTAAAGTGATCGGTCATTCATTCAAACCGGAGTATGATAAAATAGAATGGAGAAATAATGAAAAAGAATTCCAGGCATGGTGCAATGGGCAAACCGGTTACCCCATCGTCGATGCGGGCATGCGTGAACTGAATGCGACCGGTTTTATGCATAACAGGGTGCGGATGATCACCGCGTCCTTTCTCACCAAACATCTGTTGATCGATTGGCGATGGGGGGAAGCTTATTTTGCCAAAAAGTTGCTGGACTATGATCTTGCCTCCAATAATGGTGGCTGGCAATGGGCCGCGGGAAGCGGATGCGATGCTGCTCCCTATTTCCGGATATTCAACCCTTATTTGCAAACACAGAAATTCGACCCGGAACTGAAATATATTCGTCAATGGGTCCCGGAATTTGAACAATTGACTTATTCCCGTCCAATTGTAGAACACAACGCTGCGAGGAAAAGATGCCTTGACGTGTACACAGCTGCGCTAAAGAAGTAGCTTTATAAAATTTATGAGGATCATTTATCTGTATGCTTATTGCACACGGATACCACGGTTTGAACGGAGGAGACGGTTCTTATACCAGTCAGTGTCATGCATGTGCTAACATATGATGACTAAACCAGGAAGACTCATGAGGGAGAAAAAGTATCGTAAAACCCATTAATCAAAACGGGGATTAACAAAATTATTCAGCTTGGAACCAAACCGGTAATTAAGGCCAAAAAAAGTATAGAAATTATATCCGGAAGCCAACTGACGGCGACGGGTCAACACTTCCTGTGGCGTAGCCCCACCTTTGGGAAGGAATAACTGGTCGCGGGTGAGTTCGGCATAAGTATAAACATTCAAAGAAAGTCCGCCTGTTATCCTGATATTTAATTCCGTGTTGAAGGAAAGATTAAGCAGCTTCCAGTCATGAAAATAATTATGATACTTGGCCCCAACTGACACAGTACCCCATTTCTGGTTGAAGGAGAGACTTGTTTCCACCGCGTGACCCAAGAGCGTCTCTTTTGTTTTTTCATATAAAGTTGTATCAAAATAGGCGTTCCGCCTTGCGTCCACTGTATAAGAAACCGTAAAAAATTTAGTGTTCACTTGTTTGTAGGGAAATACAGCGAACTCCATACCAGTCCTGAGGACAAGCATGCTTTTGTTATTGGAGAATGTACTCCTGGAAAGAACAGCTTCATACCCGTAAGACCAATGTTGGCCAAGGCTCTTTATGAGGTAATGTTGCAGACTATAATTATCATTTTTGTTGGTGATCTTTTCAATGACGCCATTTCCGTTATCGAGTTTGAATACGGTTGTATTTTTTCCGGCGTAAACTTCAAAACCTGTTTTTAATTCATCTGTTACACGGTTCGCAGAAAGATTGAGGCTCACACTGGAGTTCTTATATACTTCATCGGCGGAAAGATTACCATTAACACCTACGTTAAATACCCAATAATTCCAGGGGTCCCTGGTTTTTGTTGTTGAATCTTTTTTATCTGCATCCGTTTCAGTTCTTTTAAAGTTAATCACGGCATCCTTTGCAGCATTTGTTTTTGCTATCTGTGGCGCCAGTCCCAATTTCATGTATTTGATCAGCAGGTCCCTCCTTTCAAAATCGGTGGCATTCGGATCCGTAATGAAGTGAATAGTATCGTTCAGGTTCTTGAAACTCTTCTGCCCGAAAAATATCAGTTGATATTTTCTGCCACCACTGCCAGTACCCTGGTCAGTTACCAGCACATGTACATCGGCCGCGGTCCGGTCGAGCATAAAATCCACGAGGTTGATCTCGGTCCTGATAAAGGTCATATCACACCAGGTACTACTGCAATCAATAAAGACTTTCAGCTTATCAATGTTTTTGGTTTCATTCTGCGCTGGAAGAGCAACGGAAAACAGTATCGCAGCAACAGTGTGGATAAAACGCTTTCTCATGTCCGCTGGTTGTATGGTTATAGGCGCTCCCGGTAAGATCAGGAATTGTAAAAGTCCGGGTTAATAATTGAATTACCCAAAAAGGACCTAAAGAAATAAGACATCTTCATCGTCAGCCTCATGGTTATTAAGTTCCAGGAACACCTCGTGCAAACTTTCAATCGCCAGTTTACCCTCATTCCCAAGATCCAGGCTGTAATTATTCACATACAGATCTATGTGCTGCCGCATAACATCTTCACTCATTTCCTGTGCATGTTGCTTTACATAATCATCGATGAGCGGGTAATTCTTCAATGCATATTCAAGACTCTTGTGGATAAGCTCATTTATCTTGAGGGCAACCGACCTTTTGACGGATTGATTGATCGCTATGCCGCCAAGTGGGATAGGCAATTCCATTCTCTCCACCCAGTATTCTCCAAGATCTTTAACCTTATGTAATCCTTTTTGCTGGTAAGTGAACCGATTCTCATGGATGATGACACCCATGTCCACTTCTTTGTTGATCAATGCATCTTCGATCGCAGAGAAGACCATGAACTTTTTATCCGTCGCATCCGGATAAGCGAAACTAAAGAGAAGATTAGCGGTCGTATGGATCCCGGGGAGAGCAATCGATGCCTGGTTGATCTCCTCCACCGATAATGCAGAGGGAGAATCAGTGATCAGTAATGGGCCCACATCTTTTCCAATGGCACTCCCTGCATTCAATAATGTATAATGTTCCAGCGATCTGAAAAAAGCAGGAAAGCTGAGTTTCGTAATATCAAGATTGCCCTGAAGGGCCCATTGATTCAATGTCTCCACATCTGCCAGCACCACTTCAAATTCAAATCCTTCAGTGTCGATCTTCTTATTGACCAGCGCATCAAAAATGAACGTATCGTTAGGGCAGGGGGAAAAACCAAGCGTGAATTTCATCGGTATTTCTTATAGCTTATTTAAAAGGAGAATAAGTTCATTGTTCAGGTTGATGATTGATTCTTTCATGTTCCAGTTCTTTTTATTTCTCTCCGCGATATAATTGGAAACACTCCTTAATTGTATGAAAGGGATCTTTTCCTGCAGGCATACATAGTGGAGCGCGGCGCCTTCCATCGACTCAACTACCGGGCCAAAGGTCTTTTTATAAAAGTCAAGGTTTTGCCTGGATGTTGTGATCTCATTCGTAGAAACGCCTTTCACTTTGCGGAGCCTGGTTTTTTTCAGTACCTGGTTCGTATTGATCAGCCATCCGCGGGTAAAAGGATACTGGTTCTGGGGAACCAGTTCCAAATCGAACAGGGTCCTTAATTTATTTAATTCTATCACACCCTGATCGGCGATCGCTTCCTGCTTTATGGCAAATACGGAACCTAAAGGAATGCGACTATCAAAGCAGCCGCCGACTCCAGCCTGGATCACCAGATTCGGTTTCTTTATCGCCAATTGTTTTGTAAGAGAATAAGTAGTGGCCGTAAGACCGATACCTGTTATGAGCACGTCAATCTCAGCCGGTAATTTCTTTCCTGTCTTTAACCATTGAAGAAAAGGGCTTATTTCAATAACCGTAGCAGCGACAACCAGGCAATTCATTGTAGGAACCGGTGGTACCCCGGGCACCACGAAACTATAAACTATAAACGAAAAACGCTGAACTTTTCTCTTACCTTTGGCGCTTTGCCCGTTGTAGTTTATCAGAGAGGGCCTCATATTTTCTTCCGCCCAATTGCTGCGAGGAAATAAAAAGTAAAGCATGGTTTACTTAACAAGATCTGAACATTTCAATGCTGCACATAAGCTCTACAATCCTGCCTGGAGTTACGAAAAGAATGAAGACGTATTTGGCAAATGTGCCAACGAGAACTGGCATGGGCATAATTATGAATTGCTGGTGACCGTGAAAGGTGACCCCGATCCGCATACAGGCTTTGTGTTTGATGTACAAAAGCTAAGTACGATCATTCGGGAAAAGGTCATAGATAAGGTGGACCATCTTAACCTGAACGTAGATGTAGCATTCATGAAAAATAAGATGTGCAGTACGGAGAACCTGGCCATTGCGGTTTGGGATGAACTGTCGCTACACCTGCCTTCCGGGGTGCAGCTTCATTGCATCAAACTGTATGAAACGCCCCGGATCTATGTGGAATATTTTGGCTGACACCCGCGGTCTTCAAACCATTTGCTTGTATTGATCGTTATTAATTCTTTGGCTATAATTAAAAGGATGAGTAAAAAAGTAGCAGTTTTCAGGCGTGAGCATTTTAATGCGGCACACCGGTTATTCAATCCCTCATGGGATGATAAAACCAATGAGAAGGTCTTTGGCAAGTGCGCCCTGCCTCATTATCATGGTCACAATTACGAACTGGAAATAAAAGTAACGGGAAAGCCGGATAAAAGAACGGGTTATGTAATGGACATGAAGGAACTAAGTGACCTTATTCGCCGTGAAGTGCATGCAAGGTTTGATCATAAGAATCTCAACCTGGATACCAGCGAATTCAAAGAACTGAATCCCACGGCAGAGAATATTGCTATTGTGATCTATAAATTACTGCGACCACATATCGATAAGGAAATGGATATGCAGGTGAGGCTGTATGAAACGCCGAGGAATTTTGTAGAATACCCGGCGACATGAATCAACTAAACCAATTTTTATGTTTTATCATCGGAAAGAAGAGTACTGCGAGGATTCACTCAATGGGCTTACGAAAAGTTATAAGGATGTATTGTCGCAATTAGGAGAGGACCCGGAAAGAGAAGGATTATTAAAAACACCTGAGCGGGTAGCCAAAGCCATGCAATTCCTTACACAAGGTTATTTCCAGGACGCAAAAGCCATTATCAACTCGGCAAAATTCCATGAACCGGTAAGCGAGATGATCGTTGTAAAAGATATCGAGATATACAGCATGTGCGAACATCATATGCTGCCTTTTCTCGGCAAGGCCCACGTAGCCTATATCCCCAATGGATGGATCACCGGGTTGAGCAAGATCGCAAGAGTAGTGGATGTATTCGCCAGAAGGTTACAAGTGCAGGAAAGACTGACCATACAGATCAGGGACGCTATTAAAGAAACATTGAATCCAATCGGTGTAGCCGTGGTCATTGAGGCCAAGCACCTCTGTATGATGATGAGAGGCGTACAGAAACAGAATTCAGTAACAACGACCTCGGCATTTGATGGTGAATTTATGAAGAATGCAACACGGAGCGAGTTCTTAAAATTGATCAGTAACAATTTGCATTAAAGACTATATTTGGTGCAACGTCAGAGTTTGATTGATCATCTTCAATCGAACTTTTTTTTCCACCTTGCTAATAGCCTGAAGAACGAAAGATCGAACCATGAAGCATGCATTTATATTTCCGGGACAGGGCTCGCAGTCCCCCGGGATGGGTAAGGAACATTATGATAACAGCGCTTTTGCCAAAAAATTATTCGAGCAGGCCAACGAGGTCCTTGGCTTTCGTATTTCCGATATCATGTTCAATGGCCACGAAGCCGACCTGAAACAGACCAATGTAACCCAGCCGGCAGTTTTTTTACATTCTATCATCGCTTATAAAAGTATCGACCCTTCGTCAAGCTCGGGGTTCCCCGACATGGTGGCGGGTCATTCATTAGGTGAATTCACTGCACTGGTTGCTAATGGTACATTGAGTTTTGATAATGCTTTACAGTTAGTGTCCATCAGGGCAAAAGCCATGCAGAAAGCATGTGAGAGTACGCCTTCAACGATGGCTGCGATATTGAACCTTGCAGATGATAAAGTGGAAGCGATCTGTGCCGAAGTACAGAACGAAACAGGAGAAATAGTAGTGCCGGCTAATTATAATTGCCCGGGCCAGTTGGTAATAAGCGGATCAGTGAAAGGGATCGATATCGCCTGTGAAAGAATGAAAGCTGCCGGAGCCAAAAGAGCATTGGTCCTCCCGGTGGGTGGAGCTTTTCATTCGCCTTTGATGTTGCCTGCCAAAGAAGAACTGGCGGCAGCCATAGAAGCAACCAAATTTCATAACCCTACTTGTGCTGTTTACCAGAATGTAGCAGCCAAAGCGGTAATGGACAGGGAAGAAATAAAACAAAACCTGATCGACCAGTTGACAGGAGCGGTTCGCTGGACGCAAAGCGTGCAGGCAATGATCACAGACGGGGCTTCAAAATTCACAGAGGCAGGTCCCGGTAAAGTTCTGCAGGGCCTGGTGCTGAAGATCAATAAGGAGATCGAGGTAGGGGGAGTGAGCTAGGGGCAATCGGAATTAGGAATTAGGAATTAGGAATTAGGAATTAGGAATTAGGAATTAGGAATTAGGAATT
>DATLCB010000036.1:0-3249 GCA_035526625.1 Chitinophagaceae bacterium | reverse complement strand
GGCTTCCTTTCTTATATGTACGTTCTTCTTTGTGGTCGGAATAAATCTATTGTTCCGCCGCAAAGTGTTTTCTATATGGCGCAACCTGAAATATGTGACCGTAGGATTGCTGGTACTGTCTGTTTCCATGGCTTTTGTTTTTGGTAAAAGTGGTTTTCCCTTTGGCGGTGCTGTCGGCGATATGATCAGCAATAAACTCACCGGTACATTAGGAACGCTGGGCACTGCAGCTGTTTTATTATTACTGGCAGCGGGTTATTTTATCTGGCAGTTCAACCCTTCATTTAGCTGGCCCTCAAAAAAAGAAGAAGGAACAGGGGAGGAGATGGAAGAGGAAGGATTGCTGCCTGTCAGCAATGGTACAAGTGTAAACGATCTATACACAGATCCAAAAGAGAAAACTGGGAATATGGTGCTTACAGATGGCGGTGTGACGATCAATTTCCCGGATGAGAAGCCGTTACATAATTTCCAGGTTGTCGAAAAAGAAGAAGCCCTCGAAGAGTCAATGGATAAATTTGAAAAGCAGCAACCGATCGTTGAAACAGAAATAGTGAATGAACTTCTTCACACTCACCAGGACATGCCGGAAGAAATAATTCCAAAAGAGAAAACTGTCAGAAAAAAAACAGCTGAGGAACTGGAGCTTGAAATAAAGACAGTCGAAAAGACAGTAGAAGAACAACCGCTGGCGGAGAACCTACCGCCTTATGAACCGACACTTGATCTCCGTAATTATAAATATCCAACGCTCAACCTGCTGGAAACGCATGGCAGCGAAAAGATAATCCAGGATGCCAATGAACTGGAGAATAATAAGAACCAGATCATCGCTACACTGAAGAATTATTCTATCGATATACAAAAGATCAGCGCTACAGTAGGACCAACGGTTACGCTGTACGAGATCGTACCTGCACCGGGTGTACGCATATCGAAGATCAAGAACCTTGAAGATGATATTGCACTCAGCCTCGCGGCATTGGGTATCCGTATCATTGCGCCGATACCGGGAAAAGGAACGATTGGTATTGAAGTTCCGAATGTGCGCAAGACAGTGGTAAGTATGAAAACGTTATTGTCATCGGAAAAGTTCCAGCGTAATGACTATAGTCTTCCTATCGCGATCGGGAAGAAGATCGACAACGAGAATTTCATTGTTGATCTGACAGGTATGCCTCACCTGCTCATGGCGGGAGCTACGGGACAGGGCAAATCCGTTGGTTTGAATGCTATCCTTGTTTCGCTGTTGTATAAAAAACATCCCTCACAGTTAAAGTTGGTATTGATCGATCCCAAGAAAGTAGAGCTGAGCATTTATCGTCATATCGAAAAACATTTTTTGGCGAAACTGCCGGGTGAGGAAGATGCAATCATCACCGATACCAAAAAAGTAGTGTACACGCTGAATGCGCTTTGTATCGAGATGGATAACCGGTACGACCTGTTGAAAGAAGCAGGTGCCAGGAATATCAAGGAGTACAATGAGAAATTCACAAAAAGGAAACTCAATCCGCAGAAAGGTCACCAGTATCTTCCTTTTATTGTATTGGTGATCGATGAGTTTGCCGACCTGATCATGACAGCCGGGAAGGAAATTGAAATGCCGATAGCAAGGCTGGCACAGTTGGCACGTGCGGTTGGTATCCACCTGATCATTGCCACACAAAGACCTTCCGTGAATATCATTACCGGTACGATCAAAGCGAACTTCCCGTCACGTATCGCTTTCAAAGTTTCCTCGAAGATCGATTCAAGAACCATTCTTGATACAGGTGGCGCCGAGCAGTTGATCGGTAAGGGAGATATGCTTATTGCACATAACGGCGAACTCACCCGTCTTCAATGCGCTTTTGTGGATACACCTGAAGTAGAAGAAGTGGTGGATTTCATCAGTGAGCAGCAGGGATATCCCATTGCGTTCATGTTGCCTGAATATGTCGATGAAAAAGAAATGGAAGGAAAGGACTTTGACCTGTCTGACCGTGATTCTCTTTTTGAAGATGCGGCAAGGCTGATCGTGCAGAACCAGATCGGATCGACATCCTTACTGCAAAGAAGGATGAAACTGGGTTATAACCGTGCCGGGCGTTTGATGGATCAGCTGGAAGCAGCGGGTATCGTAGGCCCCAACCAGGGAAGTAAGGCAAGAGAGGTATTGATAAAAACGGAGATGGACCTGCAACAGCATCTTACCAGTTTAGGGTAATAAACCCAAATCTCCCTTTAGCCTGCCCGGAGCGAAGCCGAAGGGTTAGCAGCTTGTTAAGATGGCTATGCCAGCGCAACCCGGTACAGTCATTGCCGTCTAAGCCTGTAATTCTAATTAAGTTATATTTGAGTCGTTTAGTTTGATAACTAAAAGAACACACCACACAAATTCAAATGATGAAGAAACTATATTCTTTACTTCTTGCTTCTCTTCTTGTCCTGTCTGCGATGGCGCAGAAGAATGATCCCGAAGCCAAAGCTATCCTTGATGGTGTAAGCGCAAAATTCAAAACATTTACCAGCGTACAGGCGGGTTTTTCTTACAAAGTGGAGAATGCAACAGGCAAAGCTCTTTCTACCAAAGCAGGCAGTATCCAGATGAAAGGAACGAAATACAGGGTCAGTTTCAGCGGGCAGGAGATATTTTGTGATGGCGTTACCGTTTGGAACTATGATAAGTCGGCCAACGAAGTCAGCATCAGCAAGCTCGATGCTTCGAGTGGTATGATCACTCCGCAAAAACTATTCACCAATTTCTATGATAAGGATTTTTTATACCTGCTCAATGGGGAGAAGAAAGTAGGAGGGAAGACGGTGCAGGAGATTGAAATGACACCGGTAGATAAGAGCAAGCCTTTTCATAAAGTATATGTGCAGGTTGACAAAGCCGCGAAAACGATATACAGCACCAAAGTACTGGAGAATGCAGGCAACCGGTATGTCTATACAGTTTCCAGTATGAAAACGAACAAAGCGATTGCAGATAACGTATTTGTATTTGATAAGAAGAAATATCCCGGCGTGGAAGTAGTGGACCTGCGATAAGCAAAATGAATTTACAAGATTGAAAAGATCCCCCAAGCGGGGATTTTTTTATGCCCCTTAGAGCAGTCCTGAGTCGTTAGTCCGTAGCCAAACAAGGATGAAATAATGGACGATAAGGATATTGACTAAAGGCCATCGTTTGCCTTTCTGTTTTATCAGAATATCAAAATCTAGCTGAGCTCGTTGCAGGTATATTAGGGTGGTTTTTACAAG
>DATLCB010000035.1:0-11788 GCA_035526625.1 Chitinophagaceae bacterium | reverse complement strand
CTTATCCGGCAATAATCCCTTTATCGCGGAGATGACCTTTTTATCTTTCCAGTCACCGGCAGTAAGGGCTGCAAGACTTTCTTCAACAAAAGCAGAGGGGACAGCGATGATAATAACTTCCGACCGCTCCACCACTTCCTTTACGTTGCTCGTCATGAAGAGCAATGATGTATCAAAACTGGCAGAGCTCAGGTAACGTGGATTATGATTTCTTTCCCGGATATGCCGGATACTTTTTTCATCTCTTATCCACCAGTTGATAGCATGCTTCTTATCTGTGAGGATCTTTGCCAGTGCTGTGGCCCAACTACCGCTACCAATAATTCCGAAGGTCATAAATTTCATTTTTTGAAACTATCTTGCCCACCCCAATTCCTAATTCCTAATTCCTAATTCCTAATTATTTCTCAAACAGCTTGTCCTTCGGCACCACTTTCACTTTAGTCCCCGTCTTCAATGTCTTACTGATCGCATTATATGGACCAATGATCACTTCATCACCGGCATTCAACCCGCTTACTATCTCTATGTAATTTATATCCTGTATGCCAGATTTAACGACCAGCTTTTTCACTGTACCATCCTGCTGTAACACAAAAACCACTTCTTCAAGTTCATCATCATAAGATAAACCGATGTCCCCCTCATCTTCATTCTTGTTCTTACTATCTTCTTTCTTTTTATCCTCCATGCTTTTATCGCTTCCTTTTACGCGGGCATTGACTGCAGTAATAGGAACCGCCAGCACATTGTCAACCCGTTTTGTTTTGATATCTGCGCTGGCATTCATACCCGGACGGAAAGGAAATTTTTTGCCAGAAAGATCCTGGTAAGATGATGGGTCGAGTCGTATCCGCACTTCATAATTGGTAACGTCATTGGAAACAGGCATCCCGGCGCTTGTCTTGGTACTGCTGGCGATTTTGGTGACGACCCCTTTGAATTTCCTGTTATTATACGCATCTACTTCCACATCGGCGGAATCACCGATACTTATTTTTACAATATCATTCTCCCCGACATCAACCCTTACTTCGAGCACACTCATATCTGCTACCGTCATCATTTCAGTACCCACATTAAAACTGTTACCCGCAACTCTCTCTCCTTTCTTGATCTTTAAAGAAGAAACCACACCACTCATGGGAGCCGTCAATGTAGCACGGCTAAGGTCCTTATTCGCTTTATTAAGTCCCACCTGTGAGGCCTGCACATTTGCTTTCAATCCACGTATGTTCTGCTGCGCCGCGTTATAATTGGCTTGCGCGGAACGCAAGCTGGTTTCATATTGTTCGAGTTCGGATTTCGAGATCACTTTATCATCATAGAGACTTTTATTGCGATTAAATGATTGTTGTGCTTGTTCGAGGTTGGCTTTTAAAGCTTCCAGCGCCGCACTCCCATTATCAACTGTCGCCGCAGATTGATTGACCCTCGATGCGGCTTCATCTCTTTGCAATGCATAAATATCTGCATAGATACGGGCAAGGACCTGGCCTTTCTTTACACTATCGCCTTCTTCCACATTCAATTCAGTGACCTCCCCTGAAATATCAGGACTGATCTTCACTTCCACTTCGGGATATACTTTGCCGCTAGCATTTACGGACTCGACAATTGTCCGCTTAACAGCTTTCTCGGTGGCAACCTTTTCTGTTTTATCGCCTCCGCCAAGCCTACCCATTACCAGGAAGATCAGCACCAAAGCACCGACGATGATAAGGGTCCATTTTAGTTTCTTATTCCCCCTGCCTTTCCTGGGCCCCCCTGCCCCCCGAAGGGGGGTTCCGGAACCCGATTGCTCTAAAGTCATTTATAAAATTTTATTCGCTGAAGTGAACTTTCAAATTTAGGGTTCTAAAGCCCCTCCTTCGGAGGGGTTGGGGGAGGTTTATAATTTAAGTCCCTGCCCCCTGTAAAATTCCAGCAATTTCATTTTAAACACATAATCATATTGAGAATACAGCGCCTGTATCTTAGCACGGAGCACATTGTTCTGGCTGTTGATCACGTCATAGGTTGACAGCAGGTTCAGGTCATACCTTTTCTTCGCAAAATCATAGGCCTTCTCCGACGTTTGCACCGATTTCGAATCCGCATTGAATTTCTGCATGGCAGCTACCGCATCATTGTATGCTTTATAGATATCCTGCTTCAGCTGCATATCACTTTGCTCTTTGTCGAGTTCGTACTGTTGTACGGTCAGTTTGCTTCTTTCCCATCCTGTACGGGCTACACGGCCATTGAAGATGGGAACGCTGAGACTGATGCCCACATTCTGTGCAAAGTTATTTTTGAACTGGCTGCCAAGCGGAACTGCTTTTTCTCCTACCTGTATAAAGGATGGTGCGTTCACACTGTAATCGGTGCCACCTACATTCACAATGGCGCCTGTTGGTTTAAAAGGACCCGTACTGAATTGCGGGGCCTTAACATTTACATAATTCGTTCCCAGTCCTCCGAATGCCGCTATGGTGGGATACATCCTGCCTTTTGCCGCGGCTACATATTTCATTGCAGACTGTATCCGCAGGCTATTTACTTTTTGCTGCGGTAAAGCAGCAAGCGCCATAGTATATACGGTTTCCGGTTGCAGATCTCCCAATGATTCCACAGGGATCTTTTCAACGGGTGGAGTTTCTATCTCGAAGGGAACACCTGCATCGAGGTTCAGCAACGCTTTCATCTGCAACAAAAATTGCTTAACAGATGATTCGGCTGTGATGAGTGAAGAACTGTCCCTGGCAAGCTGTGCTTCCAGTTCAGCGGCATTCAATTCTGGCAAAGCACCAGCGTTCACTCTTTTCCGGGTATTCAGTAATTGTTCGCCGGTCTGGCTAACCTGTACCCTTGTAAGATTCACCTGTTCCTTTGCAAGCAATATTTGCAAATAGGCAACGGCTACATTCAGCGCAATATCATCCTTTACTTTTTGTATCTGCTGTTTATCGGCTTCCCAATTAAGGCGACTTGCTTCGATCGTATTCTTCTGCGAGAACCAATTGAAGATCGTAACACCGCTTTGCAATTGCATGCCAAGGTTTAGGAAATTAGCGTCTTGCAAAACACCCGTTGTTGGATTCTCTGAGCGACCAAGACGGTAGCCAACGCTACTGTTGAAATTCAGTGTAGGATATTTTCCTGCCTTATCCTGCTTATATACAAGCTCTGCAAATCGGGATTGAAGATCGGATTGTCGAACGGAAATATTATTCTTTACAGCATGCTCAACGCATCGGACGATGTTCCATTTATCTCCCGGGGGAGCCGGGACAAGCTGCGCAAATGCGCCCTTAAATAACAATAAAGCCAAAGCCAGTTGAATGCCCCGTATCATAGCAGCAAAAATAAATGAAATGCCCCTCTGCCATCGGGAATTTTTGCTAATGGCCAGTTCGAATTTTCTTTTGTCCAGCAGGAACAGCAGGTAGGTAATTTTTATAGTGAAAGCGCTAAAGCGTTCCAGCGGAACGCCTGGTGCTCCTCATCTGTTGCCTATCCAACCCAGAGGACGCATAGATCAATTGCATTTAATGCATATTTCAAACCCGATAGCTTTTAGATGACCAGCTATATAATTTATACGGTAGAAGTCAGATCTTGCTCAATGCCTGTTCAATATCTTTGATAATATACTCCGCATCCTCCAGTCCAACATACATTCGTATATAACGGTGCTCCTTATTGACAGGATCGAATTCAGCTGGTTTCAGCCCGGCGCACTTGGGAATGATCAAACTTTCATGGCCGCCCCAGCTAACTGCCATCATGATATGCTGCAGGGATTCGCAGAATTTTACAATAGCCTCCATCTTATCAGTGCGCAACGTAAAAGTGAAAAGCCCGCAGGCTCCTTTCATTTGTTGTTTGGCCAACGGAAATTGCGGGAACTCATCATCCAATGGAAAGAGGACAGATTCTACTTTTGGATGTTGCTTCATGAATTTTAAAACAGCCTCAGTGGTATGCGTGATCCGTTCTATTCTCGCCGGTAAAGTTCTTAAGCCCCGTATCAGCAGCCATGCATTGAAAGGCTGTATCCCGCTGCCGATATTGAGGTATTCGCTGTCGAATATTTTTTTCATCATGGCATGGGTGCCGGATAGAACGCCGCCCAGCGTATCACTATGACCACCGATATATTTTGTCGCCGTCTGCATCACCATATCAATACCCAGTTCGATAGGCTTTTGATAAAGCGGCGTACAATAACTGTTATCAATGAGTGTGGTAATTTTTTTTGATCTCGCCAGTTTCGCTACTTCTGCAATAGGCTGTATAGCGAAATCCCAGCTATTGGGCGATTCGAGATAATAGAATGTGGTGTTGGCCCGGGTGGCTTTCTCCCAGTTCTCTATCCTTGTTCCGTCAATATAAGTTGCAGTAACATTGAACCGGGGCAATATCACATCGAACATCCGCTGTACCCATGTATAAGG
Source organism: Chitinophagaceae bacterium (assembly GCA_035526625.1). Classification (GTDB taxonomy): domain Bacteria; phylum Bacteroidota; class Bacteroidia; order Chitinophagales; family Chitinophagaceae; genus JJ008. The sequence continues at coordinate 7,349 of DATLCB010000035.1, read as the reverse complement.
TTTGGCAACTGATACAATATGATCTCCTGATTTTATATTCGCAAAGATCCCCGCGAAAATGGCAGCCGCACCATTATTAAACACCAAACAATCTTCCGCTCCATCGAGCGCCGCTAATTTTTTCCGGAGAATATCAACCGTGGGGTTCAGTCCCCGGCTGTAGAGATAACCGCCCATCTCATCTTCAAAGGCCTTTCCAAGATCAGCAACTTTGCGGAAAGCAAAATTGCTGGTTTGCATGATCGGTGGGGCGATCGCATTGAAATAATGCTCCCGGTCCTCACCCAGCTCATTTATGATCTGCGAAATATCCATTATGCTTTCTTCTTAAAATAAAACAAATAATAAAGGAGGAGGAAAAATGCCAGTAACCCTGTTCCGATCAACGCGGCATTCACATCCTTAATAACCACCCCTACTGCTATCATGAAATAACTGAATACAAAGAACCCGGCCAGTAGAGGTGTGAATTTATTCCAGGCCCCTGTTATCATCTCTTCATTTTGTTTCCTCTTTCTTAAAATGAATAAGGTTGCTGCCGAAGTGCTCATGCCGATACTATCGAGGAACATCGTGAAGTTCAAAATATTGTCAACCCCCTTGCCAAAAAAAGTAATGACAATAGTAATTAGTGAAAAACTTGCCAGTCCTGCTACCAATGCTTCGGTTTTGGGGTGACGATAGGAAAATATTTTAGGGAAGACCCTGTCCTCGCTCATCGCAAACATTACACGGGGGTTACTCATCAGCAGGATATTTACGTAGGCCAGTACGGATAAGAACATTAATGCATCAAAGACCTTACCGCCAGCTTTCCCAAACCAGGCCTCACACAATAAAGCACCAATAGCAGAGGCATTCTTCATTTTATCGTACCCGATCACCTGCGTGTAGGCAACATTGATAAGAAGGTATAATGAAATAACAATGATGATACCGATGATGATACCTTTCGGAATGCTTCGGGTATCTTTTACTTCTCCTCCAAAATTGATCGTTTGCTGGTAACCACCGTAGGCAAAACAAACAGGGATCAGCGAGATAAGGAATAAAGACAATGCATTCTTATCAGCCAGGGTAAATAAAGGCGAGCCCTCCTCGTAGCCATGTGGCTCGATCACTACTCCTTTAAAAACACTGGCGATAAGCAATACGACTAAGCCAACTTTAATAATAATCAGTACATTTTGTGTACGGCTGCTGGTCCTTAAGCCAAATAAATTGACCATAAAGAAAAGAGCAACTGCTACTATAGCGACGGCCGTATTAAAGAAAATACCGCTTGGCTTTCCATAGAGAAGGTCACTTACATAATCAGCGCCTATCAAAGCGACTACTGCCAGTGAAGCCGCATTACTGATAAGAATGATCGCATTGACTGAAAAACCTATGGAAGGATGATAGCATTGGGCAAACACTTTATAATATCCCCCCATCGCAGGCAACCGCTGGCCGATCTCTGCATAGGTGAGTGCGCCACACAGCGCAATTACTCCACCAGCAACCCATAACAAAAAGAAAATAGAACTGGTACCAGAAGTAGCCGCCACCGAAGCTGGGTTCCTGAAAATACCCATACCAATAACCAGGCTTACCACGATCAGGCTCAGATCAAAGAGGTTCAGTTTGTTTTTGGCAGTCATGGGTTGAAGATACAAGAATTCGTTTATTTTTAAGCTGTGTCGCAACTTGTAATCAATGACTTATATTTTGATTGAACCACATAGGCACATAGTGACATAGACTACCATAAAGAAGGCCTTATGGGTGTCTTTCTTTGTGTCCCATGTGTCTGTGTGGTTCGGGCGTTTCTAACTCCATACCGCTTAACTTTATGAAGGCCGGACTCGCCTTCTATGAAATTGAATTCCCTCTTTCCCCTTTCGTTATTGTTTTCTGTCACCTGTATTGCACAGCAAGAAGGAACTGATACAACAAAAACACTCGATGAGGTGATTGTAAAAGCTTTTGAACAACAACGACCCTTATCGAAAATACCGGTATCACTCAGTGTTCTTTCTACATCCATCGGTGATCATTTCAATAAAACTTCTCTTGTTAATGGCTTGAACCTCGTAGCCGGTGTTCGCATGGAAGAACGGTCACCCGGCAGTTACCGTGTAAACATCAGGGGCAGTTCTCTTCGTTCACCTTTTGGCGTAAGAAATATCAAGATCTACTGGAATGATATTCCTGTTACTGATCCTGGTGGCAATACCTACTTCAATCAGTTCGCCTGGAATAATTTTTCTTCCATAGAAATATTCAAAGGACCGGCTGGCAGTATGTACGGTGCAGGGACGGGCGGACTAATATTATTACATTCTTTAGAGGGTGAGTGGCAACCGGGAGCAAGTGGAGAATATAACGGAGGCAGTTATGGTCTTCATAATATATTTTTTTCCGGGAGGTTCGGTAAGAAAGAAAATAAGAACCAGCTCAGCTATGCGCATAACCAAACCGATGGATACCGCGTGCAAACAAAAATGCACAAGGATAATATTGCCTGGATCTCGCAAATGAAAAGAGAAAGGTATGAGCTCACCGCTTCCTTCTTATATACAGCGATGTATTACCAGACACCGGGAGCCCTTACACTTGCTGAGTTCAATACAGACCCACGGGCAGCAAGACCAGCAGGCGGAGCTTTTCCCAGCGCTGTTAATGCAAAAGCCGCTATCTATCAGAAGAACCTGCTGGCAGGATTCAGTAATCTCATTCGACTTTCAACTCACTTGAAAAATACAACAACCGTATACGGCGCTTTTGCGCAAATAAAAAACCCCGCCATACGCAACTACGAAAGGCGAAACGAACCTTCTTTCGGTGGAAGAACTGTTTTTAGTTTTAATAAAAAAAGGAAGACAGCTGATTGGATATTTGTTGCCGGCGCGGAATTTCAGCAGGGGTACTTTAATACCCAGGTCGCAAAAAACAGGAACGGTGAGCCGGATACCTTACAAACGAATGATGACATTAATAACAGGACCTATAGTTTCTTTACACAAGCTGATGTCATTATAAAAAGCAAGTGGTTCATTACCGGGGGGATCAGTATCAGCCGGGCAAAGCTGGAATTCACGAGGCTGAGCAGTTATCCCGTGATAAAACAGGCCCGCACCTATAAAAACGAAGTAGCTCCCAAACTTTCCCTGATGCGTAGTTTCAATAAATTCCAATGGCTGGCAACTGTTTCGAGAGGTTTCTCGCCCCCTGCTATTGCTGAAGTGTTGCCGTCAACAGGCGTTATCAGCACGGATCTTGAAGCAGAAGAAGGATGGAATTATGAAACGACGCTTCGTGCTTTTCTTTTTCGAAGCCGGCTGAAATTAGAACTGACAGGATTTTATTTCCGCTTGAATAATGCATTGGTACAGCGACGGGATCTGAGTGGTGCAGATTTTTTTGTGAATGCGGGTGATACTAAACAAAAAGGAATAGAATTTCATGCAGACTATAAACAGTATTTGGGCGCCAGTTTTTTCAGGCAGCTGACTATCAGGTCCGATCTTAGTGTTAACCACTTCCGTTACGGCAGTTTTATTAAAGGGTCAGATAATTTCTCAGGAAAAAAGATCCCTTCCGTTCCCTTATCTGTGCTTACACTGCTTGCTGACCTTGGCCTGGCAAATGGGATTTATCTCAATGCGAACTACTACGGTGCATCTTCTATCTACCTGAACGATGCGAATACCGCGAAGGCAGAACCTTATCATTTGTTGGGTTGTCAACTTGGCTGGAAAAAGAAACCAAAAGGTCCCTTCAGATTGAATATATATGTTGGCGCAGACAACCTGCTTGATGAAACCTATAGTTTGGGCAACGATATCAATGCCGCCGCTAACCGTTTTTATAATGCTGCTCCTACAAGGAATTATTATGCTGGCATTTCTTTTCAATTCCTGATTGAAGTCAAACAATAATACAGGGAACACAAAGAACACAAAGAACCACGAAGGACACAACGGCTGCAATCCCGAAAGTGGAAAATGGAAAGGCGTAGTGGCCAGGGTTTAAGTGAACTCTTTGTGTACTTTGTGATTCTGAGTGTCCTTCGTGCTCCCGTAATTTTTTTACCGCAGAGAACAAGAGACCAGGTAGATTGCGCAGAGACATTGCGACCCTCCGCTAACTTTCGTTCTCCGCGGTGATTCTCTTATAAACTTTCGATTTCGGACTTTCTGGCTTTCCATCTTTCCCCTACATTTGCCCCGATTTGGTTCCGCCGTTCCCGATAGCTATCGGGAGGCGATTAAAAGGGAAGTCAGTCAAACTCTGACGCTATCCCCGTAGCTGTGAGGCCAGCGAGTAGGATATAGCTTGTAGTAAGTAGGGTTCCTTCCTACTAGCTACTTACTAAACCCTACCAGCTCGAAGTTGAATCTACAACCACTGTCCCGCTAACCCGGGATGGGAAGGTTTCAACAAAGGCTAAGCCAGAAGACCTGCCACATCACGTAAAACATATTCAGCTTTCGGGTGAAAGGCATGAGATGTAAAGGTCGAAGGACGTTTATATTTCGCTGTTCCTGGCATTCTGCTAAGAACCTTTTCCGAAAGCAGTCACACAAAAACTCATTAAATGAGAAAACATTTTTTTGTGCTGGCTGCTATAATTATCAGCAGCCTGCTAAGCACAGCATCCCATGGACAAGCGCAGGATTCGACAGCTAAGACAATGGATGAAGCCATTGTAACAGCCACTAAGACACCGATCAAACAATCTCAAACCGGAAAGGTCATTACCGTTATTTCCAAAGAGCAGATCGAAAAAGCCAATGGAAGATCATTAGGGCAATTACTGAATGAGCAGGCAGGTCTGACCATCAATGGCGCACTGAATAATGCAGGTACTAATCAAACAGTTTATCTCCGCGGAGCAAGCATTGGTCGCACACTGATCCTGGTAGATGGCATACCAGTTTATGACCCTTCGCTGATCAGCAGTGAATTCGACCTGAACCTGCTCTCGCTCAACAGTGTTGAGAGCATCGAAATATGCAGGGGCGCTCAATCTACACTATACGGAAGTGATGCAGTAGGTGGAGTTATCAATATCATTACCGTGAAAAAAGATATCAGTAAACCGTTTGATCTCAAAGCCATGGTATCAGCCGGGAGTTTCAACACTTACCGTGGCCATCTCCAGCTTTATGGCAAAGCGGGTAAGTTCAGTTATACGGGTCGCCTATCAACCGTAAGCACCAAAGGATTTTCCAGCGCTTACGACAGTACAGGTAATGGCAGCTTTGATACGGATAAATATAATGGACATGTGGCCAGCCTGACTTTGCAATACCAGTTGGCAAAAACACTTTCGCTAAGAACTTTCTTTCAGCAAAGTGGCTACAAGACAGCTTTGGATGCTTCGGTCTTTACGGATGAGAAGGATCAGTCCCTGGAGAGTAAGAACAAAATGGCTGGGGCTGGTTTCCAGTTCTTAAAGAACAATGTAAGCATCAGCGGCAATTACCAGTACAGCGATATCACGAGGAGTTTTTTGAATGATAGCATTGACCGACCCGGTTTTACTATTTACAGTACTGATGATTATTATGGCAAGAACCAGTTCCTGGAATTGTTTGCGAGTATTGATATGGGCAGTGGCTTTCGTTTATTGCAGGGAGCTGATCATCGTTTTGCCAACATGAACGGGCAGTTCCTAAGCATCAGTATGTTTGGTCCCTATACCGCTATTACAAAGGATTCGGTGCAGAGCCAGTCATCTGTATATGCATCTTTATTCTATACTGGCATTGATGAGCGACTGAATATCGAACTGGGAGGAAGACTGAATGTGCACAGCCGGTATGGCAGCAATCCCACTTTCACCTTCAATCCTTCTTACAGTATCAATGAGCATTTCCGTGTCTTTGGATCCTATGCTACAGGATACAAAGCGCCTTCGCTTTACCAGTTGTATTCATCTTATGGCAATGAGGACCTGGAACCTGAACGTTCAAGCGAATTTGAACTGGGCCTGCAGCAAGTTCATGCAAAATTTCGTAATCGTATCGTTTATTTCAACCGCGATATTAAGGATGGGACCGATTTTGATTATATGATCTACCAGTATTTCAATATCAACAGGCAAAAGGTAAATGGGCTGGAGCTGGAAACTTTTGTGCAACCGACAAAGGCATTGACATTTTCCCTGAATTATACATTCCTCAACCCGGAAGAAAGTTCCCAGAGCCGTATAAGTTTTAAGGATACTACTTATAATTACCTGTTGCGCCGACCTAAGCATCAGTTCAATCTGAGGGCAAGTTACCAGTTGAAGAAGGATATATTCCTAAGTGCTTCTGCCAAATATGTCGGTAAGAGATCCGATGCAGGTGGTTACCAGGCAGCGGATGCTGAGCTGGAAAGTTATTTCCTGCTGGGAGCCTATGCTGAATATAAGTTCAAAAAGTATGTCAGGCTTTTCGCGGATGCGCAGAATATACTGGGAAAGAAATTCTTTGATATTCGCGGGTACAATTCAATTCCTTTTACATTTAACGGAGGTATCAGCTTCCAGTTATAATATCTATGTGCCAGCACGAAATAAAGAATTGTCCACGTTGTAAAGCCACATTTGAATGCAAGCCAGGGAATATAATTCAATGCCAGTGTTCTCATATAAACCTGACCGCGGAACAAAAGGCTTATGCAGAACAGCATTACAGTGATTGCTTGTGTAAGGATTGCCTGCAGTGGTTATCAGTGGAGTTAAGTCCTCACCCTGACGGTGGCTACGGGGTTTGAGATATTTGAACCACATAGGATCATAGTACCATAGCTTTCACATAGAATTTACTATGGGTGTATTTCTCTGTGGCTATGTGTCTATGTGGTTCAAAATGCATTTTTTTCCTGGAGATTTAAAGCGAACATTATCCATCCGGTTGAAGGGCCCGCCACTACGATATCTTTCCAGATAAGTACTTTTGTATAAACCATCACCATGTATTTCAACCTCCAGGAATTCCTTACACTCACCTTCACCCTATTCGCGGTGATCGATGTGGTAGGATCTGTTCCGATGCTTATTTCCATAAAGCAGAAAATGGGAACCATCAGCGCATGGAGAGTGACCCTTATCTCCGGGGCGTTGATGATATTATTCTTTTTTATCGGTAAGCCATTTTTAAACGTGCTGGGGGTGGACATCAAATCATTTGCTGTTGCCGGTTCGATCGTCATCTTTATACTGGGTTTGGAAATGGTATTGGGTATTGAATTTTTTAAAGCAGAGAAAGGAGTTCCTTCAGGTACTGTCGTACCTATAGCCTTCCCCCTTATCGCAGGAAGTGGTACACTGACCACGATCATGTCACTTAAAGCAACTTTTGAAAAGACCGACA
>DATLCB010000034.1:0-3635 GCA_035526625.1 Chitinophagaceae bacterium | reverse complement strand
CTTAAAATGGGGTATAAAGTGATAGCTGTCGAGCCTGAAAAAAAAGCCCTGTCCACACTCCACTGGCGATTTGGCCGTAATAATAATGTGACCATACTTGACAATGGCGTTTCTGATATAGAGAAGACACTGACGATACATATTGCGGAGAACCGCTCGGGTCTGAACACCGTTAGCGATAAATGGGTTGAATCTCTTGAAAAAGAAAAGACCAACCGCTGGCAAAAGAGACATGCTTTCAAAGATCATTACGAGATAAGAGCGATTACCGTAGACCAGCTCTATAAAAAATTTGGCATTCCTTATTATATTAAGATTGATGTAGAAGGTTATGAAAAAAATGTAATCAAAGGAATGACCCGGCTTCCTTCTCTTATCAGTTTCGAAACCAATCTTCCCGAATTTATAGAGGAAACCATTGAATGTATACAACATCTTAGTTCCATCTCTGACACAATACGCTTCAATTACTCTATTTCAGACAAGTTGGAATTGACCCACTGGATCACACCTCCTGATATGATCAGCAAGCTGAAAGATCCCAGAACTAGGTATATGGAGATCATTGGTAAATTGGCATAGTAAGGGCTCTTACCGCTTATTAGATTTTTGTCATGCCGGGGAACGAGGCATCTGCGGGCCGATCGTTAATACTATAGCTCAACTATGGACTCATGATTTACGTCTTCTCACCCGTGTGCGAATGGAATTCGTCAAATGCAACCAATGGATCTTAACGAAAACGATCCATTGCAGCCAAACCCTTTTTGCAAAACCGAACTTCCCTTTGATAGCCGGGTCTTTAAAAAGATTCAGGGAGATGATATAAGCGCTGTACGTTTCAAGGAATACTTTTTTAAATCCCTTATAGCCATACCGGCTCACCAGTCTTTTCCGGTTGACTGAATTACCACCAATGGCGCGGTGGTAATTAGTAGTTGTAGTAAAATTGAGTTTACCTAATATGGCCAGCTTAGCCATGAAAGACCAGTCACATCCTATATGGTGACCCAAAGGTTCTGCGGCAAGTAATTTATTCCGGAACACACCATAGAACTTCCCGTTCTGCTGCATCCTGTCGAAAAATTTACTGGCACGTCCAAATGGACTTTCACCAATAACAGGCATCATGTCTTCAGTGAAAGTGTACTCCCCGTTCGTGTAGTAAATAGATTGACCTGAGCACAGGACATGATCCTTATGACCTTCGAGATACTTCACACACTCCGCGATATAATTATCATCAAAAACATCATCATCGCTCATCCAAATGAAATAATCACCTGTTGCACGAGCATACACAAAATTGAAATTCCCCTCGAGTCCGATATTGGTTGCCTGGGTGATGGCCCTTATTCTTTTATCTTTTTCTCCTGCAGCCCTGATTATTGCCGCGACTTCAGCATTATCGGAGCAATTATCAGAAATAATAATTTCAAGATTGCTGTATGTCTGCGCATGGATGCAGTCAAGGACTTTTTGTAAACCCGCGGGCCTGTTATAAGTAGGCAGGCCGATACTCACCAGTGGTTGGCGGTGGTTTTGCAGCGATGGAGAAGATTCATTCATTGCTGTACTTTCATCAGCTGATCCTTTTCAGGTAACCTCCTCCTAATGCTTCTGTGATCAGCAATTTATTGGTGATCTCCTCATCCTTCACGAAACGATCAGTCGTTTTCAAAAATGCTTCCATTGCCGTATAAGGATTGTTACCCACATCCCAGGGACGATCGGTCACATAGCCCTTCGGGAAAAATTCAACAAAAGTGTCAGGTAATAATATATAGGAACCCACTGATACCAGCGGGGTATATAGCTCCAGTTCACGATACACATGCTCGTGTGAATGATTGGAATCCAGTACCACCATCACGTTCTTGAAACCTTTCGCATAATCAGCAATTTGCCCTACTATCTTTTCATCCACCGAAGAGCCTTCCAGCATCTTGATATTTTTCATCATGGGGTGCTTTTCGATCTCATCCCTGTTATGCTCACGGATATCAATATCAACCGCGATCACCTTACCCCCATTCCCCAGGAGTTCCATCATAGAAGAAGAAAAAATTATCGAACCTCCATGCGCTATGCCGGTCTCAATAATAAGGTCAGGTTTTACCCGCCAGATCAACTCCTGCATGATCACTATATCCTGAGGGTACTTTATGATGGGACGCCCCATCCAGGAAAAATTATAAGTGTATTTATATTTATCAGAATGAAGCATCCAGTCCACAGACTTTGCCTTGAGTTCCTTGTCGTTGGCCATGGCCTTCATGGCCTCTTCCCTTTCCTTTTTGAATTCTTCGATGGGGTTCATTTGTCAGTTTGTTTGTAAATAATTAAATATTTCAGCTATCTCTGTTTCGGGCGTATAGTTATTATCTTCTGTAAAACCAATGGCCATTAATTTTTTAAAACTGATAGCAAAATGATTGGTGGCGGCAGGTTCGGCACCGGTGATATTGATCTTTACTTTGTTTCCCGTCTTTTTCTCATACACCTGCTTCACTTTTTCGGCCATCTCTTTCATGGTAAGCCCCTGGGAAGACGCTAAATTATAGCATTCATATCTTCCGGGAAAATGTGTCAGGATACTCTCCACTCCCCTGCTAAGATTCTCAAGGTTCACAAAATTCCGCATTTGCTTTCCTGATGACCTGATCGTGATCGTTCCGGATTCCCTTGCTTCTTTGCAAAAACATCCGGGAACGAGACTCCAACGATCAAATGACTTTGTCAGCAATCTTCCGTAAACATTGCTGGGCCGCACGGAAACACAATTCACTTTTCCCTGCCGGCTGTACATTTCAGCGATCATTTCAGCATAGAGGTGATTGAGGCCGTAATCGTTTTGAAAAAGGGTCGGAGAGTCCTCATCAATGGTTCCCGACAATTCCGTACCATAGACCTGCAGCGTAGAGAAAACCATGCAACGTGGGATATTATTTCGTATCGCGAAGTCCAGCACATTCTTTGTACCTACAGCAGACAATTTAATGCCCGCCGCGGTGTCTTTAGAAATGATATCGTTGGCTGTTGCAGTATGGATAATATGATCGGCGGAAAGGGAAAGATTAGCGAGTTGCTCCACATCAAGCACATCCATTGTTACCAATTGAGCGCCGGCTAATAATTCTTTGGTAGATGGATGGAACTTCCGGGCCGCCGCAATAACTGTATATTCCTTCTTCAATAAAAAATGACTCAGATAAGACCCGATAAAACCATTGGCGCCAGTTACCAGCACTTTCATGTTACTATTATTTTACAATGAGCCCTTGTCCTGTTGGCAGGCTTAAAATTTTTATTCCCTTCTCTTCTGCCCATTGGTTATGGGCGGCATATTGAAGATCGCAGGTTACATACGCATAGTCATCAAGGATGATCATTCCTCCTTTCGTTAATTTGGGCCAAAAATAATTCAACGCTTCAATTTCGGGTGTTACACTATTCATATCGATCGAAAGAAAAGCAATATGATCACTTTTCACTTCCTGCAAAGTATCCGGCACCCGTCCTTTTATAATTTCAACAAAGGGATAAGGTGCAAAGGTTTTCTTTACCCCTTCATAACAATCTGTATATACAGCCTGGAAATGTTGGCTCTTTCCGGCCTTTTTCTCTTCTTCTGT
>DATLCB010000033.1:0-12905 GCA_035526625.1 Chitinophagaceae bacterium | reverse complement strand
TGCGTGCCATCTTTGGTGACAAAGCAGGTGATGCAAAAGACGCTTCATTGAAAGCTCCGAACGGGGTGGAAGGCGTGGTGATCGGCAAAAAACTTTTCCAGAGAGCAAAGAAAGATAAGAATGCCAAGGTAAGAGAGAAAGCAGCTGTTGAAAAGCTGGAGAGAATGCACGAGAAGAATGAGAATGACCTGAAAGAAGTATTGCTCGAGAAGCTTACTACTTTACTCGCTACCTATACTTCTGCGAGTGTGAGCAACAACTTTGGTGAAGTGCAGATCGGTAAAGGAGCTAAGTTCACTGAGAAGAACCTGAGAGGTCTTGATTATGCAAATATCAACCCGCTTGGCTGGACCGGTGAAAAGAAAACGGATGATGCTATTAACACGCTTCTTCACAACTATAGTATCAAGTTCAACGAAGAGCTGGGTCGTTATAAAAGAGAGAAGTTCAATATCAGTATCGGTGACGAATTACCGGCTGGTGTATTGAAATTGGCTAAAGTATATCTCGCCGTAAAGCGTAAGCTGAAAGTGGGAGATAAGATGGCCGGCCGCCACGGTAACAAAGGTATCGTTGCCAAGATCGTGCGCCAGGAAGACATGCCATTCCTTGAAGATGGAACACCGGTTGATGTGGTATTGAACCCGCTGGGGGTACCAAGCCGTATGAACCTCGGACAGATCTATGAAACGATCCTGGGATGGACAGGAGAGAAATTAGGATTGAAATTTTCAACGCCGATCTTCGACGGAGCGACCGTTGACGAGATCGCTGAATATTGTAAGCAGGCCAACATACCCATGTATGGGCACACTTACCTCTACGACGGCGAAACAGGAGATAAATTTCACCAGAAAGCTACCGTAGGAATTATTTATGTGATCAAGCTTCACCACATGGTAGATGACAAGATGCACGCCCGTTCGATCGGACCTTACAGTTTGATCACGCAGCAGCCTCTGGGAGGTAAAGCACAGTTCGGGGGACAGCGTTTTGGAGAAATGGAAGTATGGGCGCTCGAAGCTTATGGCGCCTCCAACATTCTCCAGGAACTTCTGACCATCAAATCGGATGATATCATCGGACGTGCAAAGACCTATGAGTCTATTGTAAAAGGTGATAACGTGCCGAGGCCAGGCGTACCTGAATCATTCAATGTGTTAGTGCACGAATTGAGAGGATTAGGGCTTGACCTGAAATTCGAATAACAGAAAGCTGCTAGCCGACAGCCATTAGCTGTTAGCTTGCATTTTTTTGAGCAACAACATATTTAATAATGCCTGAAGCTAAAAGCTAAAGGCTAAAAGCAAAAGCGGAATAAATGGCTATCAAAAAAGAAAATCGTCCCAAAGCAGGTTTTTCACAGATCACCATTGGTCTTGCCTCACCGGATACAATCCTGGAAAGAAGCTATGGTGAGATATTAAAGCCTGAAACGATCAACTATCGTACGTACAAACCTGAAAGGGATGGTTTGTTCTGCGAAAGGATATTCGGCCCCGTGAAGGATTATGAATGCGCCTGCGGTAAGTATAAACGTATTCGTTACAAGGGTATCGTTTGCGACCGCTGCGGTGTGGAAGTAACCGAGAAGAAAGTGCGCCGGGAAAGAATGGGTCATATCAAACTGGTAGTACCGGTTGTACATATCTGGTATTTCAAATCACTCCCTAATAAGATTGGTTACCTGCTGGGTGTAAGCTCCAAGAAACTGGAGACGATCGTTTATTATGAAAGATATGTAGTGATACAGTCAGGTACCCGTGCAGATAAAGGACAGAACTATGGCGACCTGCTGACAGAGGAAGAATACCTGGATATCCTGGAAACATTGCCGAAAGAGAATCAATACCTTCCTGACGATGATCCTAATAAATTCATCGCCAAGATGGGTGCAGAAGCGGTGCATGATATGCTGCAGAGAATTGATCTCGACCAGTTATCATTCGACCTGAGAAATGCAGCAGCCACAGAAACATCGCAGCAACGTAAGGCAGATGCGCTGAAGCGTTTGAGCGTGGTAGAAGCTTTCCGTGATGCGAACACAAGAATTACCAACCGTCCTGAGTGGATGGTAATGCAATATATTCCTGTCATCCCACCTGAACTGCGTCCCTTAGTGCCGCTGGATGGTGGTCGTTTTGCTTCTTCTGATCTGAATGATCTATACCGTCGTGTTATTATCCGTAATAACCGTTTGAAAAGGTTATTGGAGATCAAAGCGCCTGAAGTGATCCTTCGTAATGAAAAAAGGATGCTGCAGGAGGCTGTTGACTCCCTGTTTGATAACAGCCGTAAATCAAATGCCGTTAAAGCCGAAGGTGGACGGGCGCTAAAATCACTCAGTGATGTCTTAAAAGGTAAGCAGGGTCGTTTCCGGCAGAACCTGTTGGGTAAAAGGGTTGACTATTCCGGTCGTTCTGTTATCGTGGTAGGACCTGAACTGAAATTGCATGAGTGCGGTCTTCCAAAAGACATGGCTGCTGAACTCTTCAAGCCATTCATCATTCGTAAACTGATCGAAAGAGGTATCGTAAAAACAGTTAAGTCTGCAAGGAAACTTGTGGACAAGAAAGAGGCTGTAGTTTGGGATATCCTCGAAAATATATTGAAGGGTCACCCGGTCATGCTGAACCGTGCCCCAACGCTTCACCGACTTTCTATCCAGGCTTTCCAGCCCAAACTGATCGAAGGAAAAGCGATACAGCTTCACCCGTTGGTAACGACAGCGTTCAACGCCGACTTCGACGGTGACCAGATGGCGGTACACGTACCACTAAGTCATGCGGCTGTACTGGAAGCACAATTGCTGATGCTGGCTTCACATAACATCCTCAACCCACAGAATGGTACACCTATTACCCTTCCTTCACAGGACATGGTATTGGGATTGTATTATATCACAAAGGGTAAAAGGACAACCGAAACAGAAACGGTTCGGGGAGAAGGCAAAGCTTTCTACTCTAATGAAGAAGTGATCATTGCTTACAATGAACGTGTTGTTGATATGCATGCGTGGGTCAAGGTAAAAGCGAATATCCGTAACTCGGATGGTTTGCTGGAACATAAAATGATCGAGACAACTGTAGGTCGCGTATTATTCAACCAGCATGTACCTGCTGAAGTAGGATTTGTAAACGCATTATTGACCAAGAAGAATCTCCGTGAGATCATTGGTGACATCATTAAGATCACCAATGTTCCTAAAACAGCGAAGTTCCTGGATGATATTAAAACACTCGGTTTCCGTACGGCATTCCAGGGTGGATTATCCTTCAGTATCAATGACCTTATCATCCCTGATATCAAAGAAGAATTGCTGGATAATGCTAAAGGTGAAGTGGATGAAGTATGGGATAGTTATAATGTGGGTCTTATCACCAATAACGAGCGTTACAACCAGATCGTTGATATCTGGAGCCGTGTGGATACAAGGATCACTGAATCGCTGATCCGTGAACTGGCAAATGACAGGCAGGGTTTTAACTCTGTTTATATGATGCTCGATTCAGGTGCAAGGGGTTCAAAGCAACAGATCAAGCAGCTGGCTGGTATAAGAGGATTGATGGCCAAGCCCAGAAAATCAGGTTCTACCGGAAGTGAGATCATCGAGAACCCGATCCTTTCCAACTTTAAAGGCGGGTTGAATGTATTGGATTACTTTATCTCTACACACGGTGCTAGAAAAGGTCTGGCCGATACGGCTCTTAAAACAGCCGATGCCGGTTACCTTACCCGTCGTCTTGTTGACGTGGCACAGGATGTTGTTATCACAGAAGAAGATTGCGGAACATTGCGTGGTATCGCCACTTCCGCATTAAAAGATAATGAAGATATCATTGAGCCGTTAAGCGACAGGATTGCAGGCCGTACGTCATTGCACGATGTGTACGACCCATTGTCTGATACGCAGATCGTGTTGGGAGGCGAAGAAATAACCGCCGATATTGCCAGAAAGATTGAAGAGGCCGCTATTGAATTTGTAGAGATACGTTCCGTACTTACCTGCGAAAGTAAGAGAGGTGTTTGCGTGAAATGTTATGGTAAGAACCTGGCGAGCGGTAACCTCACACAGAAAGGTGATGCAGTAGGTATCATTGCGGCACAATCCATCGGGGAGCCGGGTACACAGCTTACGCTCCGTACCTTCCACGTGGGTGGTGTGGCAGGATCTGCCTCCGTAGAATCTACCTTGCTGGCTAAATTTGACGGTACGATCCAGTTTGATGGTCTTCGTACAGTGAGCATAGCCAACAACGAGGGAAATAAATCACAGGTGGTTATCGGCCGTACTGGTGAAGTACGTATCATCGATACGAAGAATGACCGCCTGATGATCACGAATAATATTCCTTACGGTGCTACTTTGAATGTGAAAGATGGACAAAAAGTGAACAAAGGGGATATCATCTGCTCATGGGATCCGTTCAACAACGTTATCATGGCAGAGATCGATGGTACTGTTAAATTTGAAAACGTACTTGATGGTATCACCTACCGTGAAGAAGCTGACGAGCAAACGGGTCACCGCGAAAAAGTGGTTATCGAAACAAAAGATAAGACCAAGATACCTTCTTTCCTTGTTCAGGGTAAAGAGAACAAATCCTATAACCTTCCAACCGGGAGCCATATCATTATGGAAGAAGGTGAAGAAGTAAAAGCCGGACAGGTGATCGTGAAGATCCCAAGGGTGCTTGGAAAACTGAGAGATATCACCGGTGGTCTTCCTCGTGTAACCGAACTGTTCGAGGCCAGGAACCCCAGCAATCCTGCTGTTGTTTCTGAAATTGACGGTGTGGTTATGATGGGTGCAGTGAAAAGAGGTAACAGGGAGATCCTTATCGAGGCGAAGGACGGGGTTCAGAAAAAATACCTTGTTCCGCTGACAAGACAGATACTTGCACAGGATGGCGACTTTATAAAAGCCGGCGCTTCATTAAGTGATGGACAGATAGCTCCATTTGATATCCTTTCGATCAAAGGTCCGTTTGCCGTACAGGAGTATGTGGTAAATGAGATCCAGGAAGTGTATCGCTTGCAAGGTGTAAAGATCAATGACAAGCACATTGAAGTGATCGTTCGCCAGATGATGCGTAAGGTGAATATCGTTGATCCGGGTGATACACGCTTCCTCGAAGATGACCTGACCGATAAATTCGAGTTCGTGGAAGAGAATGATTACATCTATGATAAGAAGGTAGTGACGGAAATAGGCGATAGCACTAAACTGCGTGCAGGCCAGATCGTAAGTCTTCGCGAAATAAGGGAAGAGAATTCTGTTCTTCGCAGGAACGATAAGAAGCTGGTGGAATTCAGGGATGCTAAACCTGCTACTTCCTCACCCACCTTACTCGGTATCACTAAAGCATCATTAGGCGTGCAGAGTTGGATATCTGCGGCTTCTTTCCAGGAAACAACCAAGGTATTGTCATCTGCGGCCATCCATGGTAAAACAGATGAGATGCTAGGCTTGAAAGAGAACGTGATCACGGGTCACCCGATCCCTGCCGGTACTGGCCTGAGGGAGTTTGAAGGCACTATCGTTGGAAGCAAGGAGGAATATGAATTGCTCCAGACGACCCGTGAGGCAATGGCCTTTGATGAAGAAGAATAACCATTGACAATTAGCAATAGGCAATAGAAAAAGTATTCAGGAGTGAGATTTCTCACTCCTTTTTTATAAGCTTTTTAGCATAGAATTGCCAATTGCCAATTGTCTATTGTACATTGCTGTTAACTGTTTCATAAAGTAAGTTGATTCATTATATTTGCCACCCTCTTCGTTTTTACTTTTGCAAAAAGAACTGAATGAAAAATGGAATGCTGATATGGAATGTAATACTGAGCCTCCTCGTAGGGGTTTTGCTGATCATGCAGTTCAGTTCAAAGACGAAAAAAAGCAAAGTAGCCATTTCCAGTAATGATAGCCTTGTGAATACGGGCCAGTTCAGGATGGCTTATTTTGAAATGGATTCGGTGGCTGCCAATTTCGAACTGGTAAAAGAAGTGAAGACCGAGCTGGCGAAGAAAGAGGATGATATTAACCGCGAAATGGAAAACCTGGCCAGGAATTATCAGCAAAAGTATAAGTATTACCAGGACCAGGCGCAGGCAGGTTCACTCACGCAGGCACAGCTTGATGCCGCGGGTGTCGAGATGAAAAAACTGGATGATGGTATGAAGACACGTAAAGGACAACTCGACCAGGAATACAACGACCTGATGGTACGCCGCCAGAATGATATTAAAACAAAGATCGAGACCTTCCTTAAAGAATATAATAAAGCAAAGAATTATTCTTACATCATTTCTTACGAACAGGGATTGTTCTACCTGAAAGATACTGCGTACAACATTACACCTGATGTGGTGAAAGGGTTGAATCAATTGTACAAAAAATAAAAACGCACGCCGGAATATTAATACAAACGTCCCTCCGACGTTTTTTTTTGCGGAATTTTTTTCCTTGATAAATAGAAAAAGCAGAGCCGCTGGACAACCTTCCTTTCTACTTTTGTTATTGAGAAACTGGCCAATCTATATAGTAAGTTTTTTTTAATTGGGCATGTATATTCCCATGTGATCCGGGAATTCCTCAATAAAGGAATCTGGCACTGTGGCACCATCGTTGCATTACTCCTCTATAGAAACGACGCGAAACACAGACGATTAAATGACCAATTGTGCCAGTTGCAGAGAAAAAATATTACAACCAGTTGCTTGACTCACTTTTCAAAGAACACGATGAACTGGTCAATGTGACATTGCAGTACTTTCACAAGCTCGGTATACCTGTACAGGAGGAAGAGGTGAATGAATTCATTTTATCACACCCCGATTATCCCAGTCTTTTATGTATCAGTGATTGTTTGACTCAATGGAAAGTCGAGAATATTTCTTTGAAAGTGGAAAAAGACCAGATAGATCAGTATCCCTTACCCATGCTCGTTCATGCTTCAGGTTTTAAAATAGTGGTACGGGTAACAGTAGATGAAATAATTTATTTGAACAAACTCGGAAGGGAAGTACAAGCCCCGAAGAAGGAATTTTTGAGTAAATGGGATGCGATCGCACTTCTTGCTCAATCTCCAGAAGGAGTTGAAGATAAAAAAAATGAGGTGATCAATAAAGGAAAATCGGGGATGATTTCGCCTGTTTTCCTGATAGGTCTCCTGCTGGTTAGCATTGCGACGGCATCCGCTATTTATTTCTTGTCTCATTCATTGGTACCATCCCTATCCTATAGCTTTTTGCTGTTATTAAACCTCGCAGGTGTAGTATTGGCGACTATTTTAGTATGGTATCAATTCGATAAGAACAGCCCCGCACTTAAAAGATTGTGCGGAAATGAAACTGGAGATAAAGATTGCAGTGCAACCCTGGATTCCCGGTATGCAAAATTATTCGGACGGGTAAGCTGGAGTGAAATAGGATTCTTTTACTTTACGGGTACTTTACTTTTATTACTTATAACTCCCGGATATACAGCACTGGCTGGATGGTTGAATGTGCTGGCTCTTCCTTACGCTATCTTTTCGGTTTCCTATCAAAAATTTGTAGCAAAAAAATGGTGCCCGCTTTGCCTGGCTGTACAAGCAGTGCTTGTAGCTGGTTCGATTACCGCCTGGCTCGGTGGTTTCCTGCAAAAAGGTATTCCTGTAATAACAGCCCAGGTCGTATTTACCATTGGAGTTCTGTATATGTTGCCGTCTTTAGTTTGGTATTTGGTAAAACCAATTATTTCCGGGTACCAGAAAAATAAAAACAGCAGGTATGAATTGGCAAGGTTAAAAAATGATCCGGGGATCTTCAATAAAATATTGAGTGAGCAGAAGAGGATGATCGCTCCTGCCACCAACATGGGCATCACGTTGGGTAATAAGGAAGCAAAAACGACGATCATTAAGGTTTGCAATCCGTATTGTGCCCCTTGTGCCCGGGCACACCAGGAACTGAAAGAGCTGCTTAAGCATGATAATGTAAAAGTACAAGTGATCTTTACCGCCACGAATGCACCCGATGATAAAAGAACAGCCCCGGTAAAACATTTGCTGGCGATTGCTGCCAAGGGCAATGAGAGCGAGATCGAAAAAGCAATGGATGATTGGTATATGAGCGAGGAAAAGAATTATGAGGCGTTCGCGGGCAAATACCGCATGAATGGCGAATTGAAAAAGCAGGATGAAAAGATCAATGAAATGGCAGCGTGGTGTACAGCGACAGATATCTCTTATACGCCTTCCATTTTTGTAAATGGGCACCAGTTGCCCGAAACGTACAAGATCGATGATCTGAAGTACATAGTAAAAGCGTTTAATTAATCCAGATAAATGAAACAACAGATTTATTACAAAAATTAAAATTTAAAAAAATGAAAAACACAAAATTCAATTTTAAAGACCTTAAAGGTGCTTTAAGCCGCGATGAAATGAAAGCTATTAAGGGTGGTGACGTTGTACGTTGCACGAACTGTAGTGGTCTCGACAGTGGTACATGTTGGGCTAAATATTGTCAGAGTGATAATTGCTGGATACACCAGGATGGTGATCAAACATACCTTTGTCAGTGTGTAGGTGGATGCGGTGCCTAGATTTTATTAACCTTGCCTGTTTAATCAACAGGCAAGGTTTTTTTCGTTGCAGTGAATAGGGACCTGAGAAAGCCATCAATATTATCATTATATGCGTTTCCCTTTTTTTAAACAGCAGGATCTGATGGATTGCGGACCTTCCTGTTTACGCATGGTGACCAGTTATTATGGAAGAACGATCCCCATAAACAATCTCCGGGAAATAGCCGAAACTACCAGGGATGGTGTAACCCTCCTGGGTATTGCCCAGGCCGCTGAAGAAGTTGGTCTCAAAACCGCCGCTGCTAAGATCTCAGTAGCAGAATTGGATGAATTTCCCCTTCCTTTGATCCTTCACTGGAATAAAAGGCATTTCGTGGTTTTATTTAAAATAAAAGGAGAGCAATTTTATATTGCCGATCCCGCTATTGGAAAGATAAAATTGAATAGAGAAGAATTCAGTCAGCATTGGATCGATGACCCTCGTACTGATCCAAAAGGAGTTGCTCTTGTATTACAACCCACGGATAAATTTTATGTAGACGATAGAGAAGCTGAAAGAAAAGGCACATCCGGATGGAGCTTCCTGAAAAAATACATACTGCAATACAAGAAGCATATTTTCAAACTTGTCGCCTGCTTGCTTATAGGAAGCGCCTTTCAATTCCTCCTTCCTTATCTTACACAAGCTATTGTGGACCGAGGCATCCGTGACCGGGATATTCAATTCATACAATTGATATTGCTGGCACAGTTTGTTTTGTTTTTTGCACAAATAGCGACTGATTTTTTACGCTCCAGGATCCTCCTCTATATAAGTACACGAGTGAATCTCTCTATATTGACAGGCTTCTGGGCCAAGCTGATGAAGCTGCCCCTTGGTTTTTTCGAAAGTAAAAAGACAGGAGACATAATTCAGCGTATCAATGACCACAGGCGTATCGAAACCTTTATTACGGGGTCCGTCCTTCAAACGATCTTCTCGGTGTTCAATCTTTTTGTATTCTCCATCGTGTTGTTGACATACAATGCTACTATATTTTTAATATTCCTTGCCGGCAGCAGTTTATATTTTTTATGGATCCGCTTTTTTTTAAAACGTCGCAGGATACTGGATCAATACAGGTTCTCTGCAGCCGCTAAAGAGAGTTCAGCTACTATGCAACTTATCTACGGGATGCAGGAAATAAAGCTGAATAATGCTGAAACGCTTAAACGAAAAGAGTGGGAAGCCTATCATTCCAACCTGTTTCAACTCAGTTTCAAATCTCTTTCATTGAACCAATATCAACAGGCGGGAGCTTTTTTCATCAACCAGGGAAAGAATATCCTTATAACATACCTGGTAGCAATAGCTGTGATTCATGGTGATCTCAGCCTCGGTCAAATGCTGGCTATTCAATTTATCCTCGGTCAATTGAACAGCCCGGTCGAACAACTTGTCCAGTTCATCCAGCAGGCACAGGAAGCGAAGATCAGTCTTGAACGGCTGAACGAGATCGAACAATTAAAGGATGAGGGAGAGGGTACAGATCCTGAAGCTCTAATAGGCGGAAGATCGGACATACATTTACAGAACCTTAGTTTTACATACGCCGGGGCAGGTAATGAACCCGTTCTTAAAAACATTGATCTTATTATTCCCGCAAAGAAAGTCACTGCCATTGTTGGAATGAGCGGAAGCGGGAAAACAACCCTGCTGAAACTATTACTCAATTTTTTTGAACGCTATAAAGGCGCTATTTATATCGGCCATACAGACCTCAGGAAGATAGCACCGGCCCACTGGAGAAGTATTACAGGAAGCGTACTGCAGGACGGGTTTATTTTTAATGATACGATTGCCCGGAATATTGCCCTGGCTGAGGAAGAACCAGATCCTGAAAAACTTGTTCTGGCTACCCGGATAGCAGAGATCGACAGCTTCATTGAAGGACTTCCCCTAGGATTTGAGACCAGGATCGGTAATGAAGGAAATGGCATCAGCACGGGTCAGAAACAACGATTACTGATCGCACGTGCGGTGTATAAGGATCCCGATTTTTTATTTTTTGATGAAGCTACAAACGCCCTTGACGCAAATAATGAAAAAGCGATCGTAGAAAATTTGCAGAACTTCTTTACGGGACGTACTGTCGTCATAGCCGCTCACCGGTTAAGCACCGTTATCAATGCAGATAAGATAGTGGTGATCCAAAATGGCAGGATCACAGAAGAGGGAACTCATGATGAACTTATTCGTAAGAGCGCCGGGTATTACCAACTGGTAAAAAATCAACTCGAACTCGAAGCATAAATACCTGTTTCAACTTCACTACAGATTACTCAGATTTTGAATCATAGATGAATACAGTCTGAGAAAGTAAACTTTGTGCAGCTATGTGTTAATTTATCTGTGCTCTCTGTTACCCTACCGCATTTTGAATCACAAATGAACACAGAAGTTATAGTGGTGAATTCTCCGTGCAACTCTGTGGGTTAAATCTGTGCTCTCTATGGTTACCATACGCCATTTGATTTTTCAATCACAGATGAACACAGAAATTATAGTGTAAATTCTCTGTGCAGCTCTGTGAGTATTTATCTGTGCTCTCTATGGTTACCTTACCCCATTTTTCACCGAGACTTTATATTGTCAAAATCAGCCCTGCCACAGAGAAATAATCTCTTAATTTTGAGCATGGAAGATTTTAAAAAACTGTTCGCTTCTTTCCCTTCATTAAAGGCAGGGATCGTAGGTGATGTAATGCTTGACACTTATATGTGGGGCCGGGTGGAAAGGATCTCCCCGGAAGCGCCTGTTCCCGTCGTTTCTCTCAATAAAAAGGAATACCGTATTGGTGGCGCAGGGAATGTGGCGCTGAATTGCCAGTCGCTCGGGGCCCATGTTACTATTATATCAGTTACAGGTAATGATACAGATGGCATACTGTTACAGGAACTATTTGAAAGCAATCGGATCGATACGAGCTACTTATTGAAAAGTGTCAGCCGCAAGACCACCAGTAAGACCCGGATCATCAGTCGTAACCAGCAAATGATGCGACTGGATGATGAGATGACCGATGAATTAAGCAAGGAAGATGAGAACAGGCTGATCGAAAAGGTGAGGAGTTACATTGCCAGGGAAGATCCGGATATTATCATCCTCGAAGATTATGACAAAGGCGTGCTTACTGAAAAAGTTATAAGAGAGGTGATCAGTATAAGCCGCAAAGCAGGGGTAGTGACGGCCGTGGATCCGAAGCGGAAGAATTTTTTCTCTTATAAAGAAGCCGACCTGTTCAAACCGAACCTGAAAGAAGTAAAAGAAGCGTTGAATTTACTGGCCGATCCCGTTAGCCTGCCGGTATTGGAAAATATACATACTCAACTTCGTGAACGGCTGGGTCATCACATCTCTTTTATTACTTTGTCAGATAAGGGTGTTTTTTACAAACAGGATGGAAGGGCTGCCATCATTCCTTCTCATCTCCGGAATATTGCTGATGTGTCAGGTGCTGGTGATACCGTTATTGCGGTAGCATCGCTGGTATATGCTGCTACAAAAAATGTACACCTGATGGCCGAAGTGGCCAATATTGCAGGGGGATTGGTTTGCGAGCAGGTAGGTACCGCCTCTGTTTCCCGCGAAAAATTATTGAACGAGTGCGAGCTATTGCTCTCCTGAATCTTCCCTGAGATCGTCCGCTGTTTTCTTTAACAAGCTTTCAAAATTCAGAAATACCTCCACAAATATTTTGATGAGGGCGAATACAAGGATGAAGATCACCCCCAGTTTAAAAGTGAGGAACATACTTCCGAGTATGACTGTAAATTGCTGGATCAGTATCCTTCCATAAGGCTGAAACATCAGTATCATCATGGGTACGGTCTTGTACTCCTTTTTCTGTAAAAAAGGTAACATGTCCCTTAGCAGATAGCTGACAATAAAAGCGCCCAGCATCCACGCCATATCTTCATTGATGTATTCCCACCAGTGAAAGAAAAAATGGAACATGCCTTTGCCCGGTGGAGTAATACCTGAGACCTGTGAAAAGATAGAGGTTTGGACCAGTGTAAAGAGGCCAAAGTGGAGGACAAAGAAAAATATAAAGAACAAGCCACTCACTTGCGATTTCGTTCCCTCATTATACCAGGTGTCGTTTTTTCGAACAAGGGTAGCGATCAGCAATTTTAAGATCATAAGTATACCGATGATCACTGTCTCCAGCGCATAAACCGTAAAAACTTCCACAGCGCTCCATCCCAGGAACCAAACACCAAAGACCGGAATGAGATTAGATAGGATGATCAGCCAGTCATTCATGGTTAATTGTTTAGCTGATATGTTGAG
>DATLCB010000032.1:0-3832 GCA_035526625.1 Chitinophagaceae bacterium | reverse complement strand
TTTGGGAGAGCAGTTCAAATGATTGCATGCCGAAAGTTATGAGTTTTAAGTTATAAGTTTTAAGTTTCGGAGTATTCAATAAAATGGTATAGGTTGAAATTCTACCACGGACCCGATAGCTATCGGGTACACAGAGCGGATCACAGATAACACTGTGTAATCTGTGTGTATTTAATCTGTGCTATCGGTGGTAAAGTATTTATTTTTCAAACCAAGAGGCTATCGGGTGACCCACTACCGATTATGCGAACTTAGAACTCAGAACTTAAAACTTATCACTCATCTCCTTTTCTTGTTTTTTTTCTCTGAACTGATCTCCTCGGCAACAACCCATTCATAATCCAGCTGGCGTTTGGTAAGATTGGCTGCAATAACTTTTATCCGAACCTTATCGCCCATCCTGAATTTTTTGCCACTTCGTTTGCCTGCGAGACAGTAATCGGTCTCATCATGCTTGAACTCATCATACTCCAGCAAGCTGTTCACACTTACCAGCCCTTCACATTTATGTTCGATCGTTTCGGCCCAAAAACCAAAACTCGCCACCCCACTTATCACCGCATCAAATTCTTCACCGACATACTCCTTCATATAAACAACCTGCATGTGTTTGTTGCCCGCCCTTTCTGCGTTCATGGCTGCTCTCTCCCTTTCGCTGCAGTGAGTGCATTTTTCTTCCAGTTTTTTATCAGGCTTGACCGTCTTGTTCAATACATCAAACAGGATACGGTGTACCAGCACATCAGGATAGCGCCGTATCGGCGAAGTAAAATGACAATAGTTCTCAAACCCCAATCCATAGTGACCAATATTTTCGGAGGTATATTTTGCTTTGGCCATCGTGCGGATACCCAATTGTTCCAGCACATGTTGTTCGGGTTTTCCTGAGACATCTTTTAGTAGCTGGTTGAAAGATGAAGCAATGGCTTCCGGTGAGGATGTGTCGAACTTATGACCAAATTTTTTGGCGAAGGCGGCAAACGGCACCAGCTTTTCCTCATCCGGGTCATCGTGTATACGATATGGGAATGGCAGCGGTTTATTATTGAATTTCAATTTGGATACATTCTCTGCTACGGTCCGGTTGGCCAGTAACATGAATTCTTCGATCAACTGGTGGGCCTCCTTACTTTCTTTTATCATGATACCAATCGGATCGCCTTTCTCGTTCAGCCTGAATTTTACTTCCTGTGAAGAGAAATTAATGGCTCCATGATTGAATCTTTTTTTCCGCAGCCGCTGGGCAATATCATTCAGGATGAGCACTTCTTCTGCATATTCACCTGCTTTATCCTCAATGATCGTCTGTACTTCCTCATAGGTGAAACGGTGATCAGAATGGATCACGGTTTTACCGAGCCAGTATTGTTTCACTTCTCCTTTGGGGGTAAGCTGGAAAATAGCGGAAAAGGTGAGCTTGTCTTCTTTTGGCCTGAGTGAACAAAGGAAATTAGAGATATGCTGCGGCAGCATCGGGTTTACGCGGTCGGGCAAATAAACCGAAGTGGCCCGCTGGTAAGCTTCTTTGTCAAGTTCGGTATCCGGCTCCAGGTAATGACTCACATCAGCAATATGGACACCTATCTCATAATTACCGGTTTTCAATTCACGGAAAGAGATTGCATCATCGAAATCTTTTGCATCTGCCGGATCGATAGTGAAAGTGAGAACATCTCTCATGTCCTTTCGTCTCCTGATCTCATCACCCGGGATTGTATCGGGTATCCGTGCTGCCACTTCCTGTGCCTCATCAGAGAATTGAAGCGGGAAACCTTCTTCGAGTATGATCCCTTTCATAGCGGCATCATTGCCACCTTCCTCTTCAAGAATGCTGACCACAGTACCAACAGGTCGTTTGCTGCTATCATTCCAGTCGACAAGCTTGACCAATACCCTGTCATTATCTTTTGCGCCATTGATATCGGGGAGGGGGATAAATATATCCGGCATAGGTTTATCCATATCGGCCACAAAAAAAGCAAAGCCTTTGTTCATTTGAAGCCTGCCGATGAATTCGCTACGCTTGCGATGGATTACTTCTCTTACGACCCCCTGCATACGTTTTCCATTCGCTCTTACTTCTTTGATAGCTGCTATTACCGTATCTCCATGCAGGGCTGTATTAAAATCACCGGGACGTATCATCAGGTCAATATCCATCCCTTCAATTTTTACAAACCCCATTCCCGAGCGGGTGATATCCATAGTACCTTTCAGCAAACGGCTATTCGGTTGCTTTGATCTTTCTTTTTGTTTTTTCTTCTTTGCGTTTTTTCTTCCCATGTGTTGTATTATGTCCTTTGTTTTTCCACAGGATGCTGTGCAGCTCCCGGGGCCTTATGAGCAAAATGCTGCGAATCCGAAGGATAGTGTGTAAAATGCTGTATAAAATCGATCACAGTCTGATTGAATTCTTCCCCTTCATTAAATAGAAAATGATGCCAGACCGGGATAATATAAAGCGGGACCTGGCCTATTTGTGCGCTGAACTTCTCCAGCCTTACCGCATCTTTCTCGGTGGTGAGGATTATTTTATCTGCGGATGGAATGGCATTGAATTTATTGCTGATATCTTTCCAGTCGTCAATGGTAAAAATATGGTGATCGTTATACTGGAGCATCTGGTAACTGTTATGATGTTCCTCGAGCATATTCTTTAGCGGTCTTGGATTGGCAATACCCGATATCAGCAACACTTCTGTCTGGCTTCCCAGTCCTGTATGTTTTTTAGTTACAAAATGATAAGGCTGCCCATAACCTAAGGTGGTAAAGAATATTTTTTGACCTTTCTGTGGGTCGATCTCCCTGATGAGTTTTTCTTTTTCCATCTCACTGAGATCGGCTTTGCATTTAGTGACCACGATCACCTGTGCTCTTTTGTAATTGCTTTTTAGGTCCCTGAGGTCGCCGGTAGGCAGGTAAAAATCCCGTGTGAAAAGATTGCCGTATTCTGTGAGCAGGATATTCAAACCTGCTCTTACAGACCTGTGCTGGAAAGCATCATCGAGAATGATCGTCTCTGTTGCTGGTCGGTCATGCAGTAATTGAGGGATGGCCACCAGCCGCTCTTCTCCTACCGCCACCGGCACCTCCGGAAATTTTAAATGGAACTGCATCGGCTCATCACCGATATCAAGGGCTGTTGAATGTTCATTCGCCAATGCATAACCTTTTGTTCTTCGCTTATATCCACGGCTGAGTGTTGCCACTTTAAAGCGGTCCTTTAATAAAGCAACTAGGTATTCCACCATCGGCGATTTACCCGTACCACCGACAGACAGGTTCCCCACACAAATAACAGGAAGGCCAAAACTGCTTGAGCTGCTGATATTCTTATCAAACAGGAAACTCCTGATAGCAATGCCCAGCCAATACAATAAAGCAAAAGGCAATAAAAGAATGCGGAAGGATCGAAGGAAAAAATTAGAAAACATAAATGGTATAAAGGTACATCAAATAGCAGTTAATAGTCTGTAGTTAGTAGTTTGTGGTTCGAGGGATATTTAGGTTATAACAAACAGCTCTTATTCCTGTTTCTTATACTTCCGGGGACGAACCCCGGCTTTCTATAAAGACGGAAAAGACCGTCGTGCCATAATTCCTTTCCTGTTTATAAAAAGGAAATGATTTATAATCATTCCTTGGCGTATGCTCTAATACGAACCAGCCACTTTTCCCGAGGAGTTGTTTTTCAAAGATACTCCTGGGCAGATCGTCAATACTTGTCATTGCATAAGGAGGGCCCGCAAAGATGAGATCAAACTTATCGGTTGTGTTTTCAATGAATTTGAAAACATCCATTTTTACTACGTTGAAATTATTAAGCTGAAAA
>DATLCB010000031.1:0-5410 GCA_035526625.1 Chitinophagaceae bacterium | reverse complement strand
GGACCCTTTGCAATGGGGGAAGAAAGTTGCCTTAAACTTGGAACAAAAGTATATGGGGCCACCACGTTAGGGCCAGCCTGCGTCGCAGGAGGTGAGATCAAAAATTCTGTCCTGTTCGGCTATAGTAATAAAGCACATGATGGGTATCTGGGTGATTCGGTGATCGGCGAATGGTGCAATCTTGGCGCCGGTACCACCAACAGCAACCTGAAAAATAATGCCAGCGAAGTTAGGATATGGACACCCAGGGGTGAGATAAATGCGGGGGTCAAATGCGGCGTCATAATGGGCGATTATTCCCGCACAGCGATAAATACCTCCATCAATACAGGAAGCGTGATAGGCGTTTGCAGTAATATATTCGGGTCGGGACTAACTCCGAAATATATTCCCAATTTTAGCTGGGGCAGTGAAGGAGTAAAAAGATATGAATTCAATAAAGCGATGGTGGATATCGAAGACTGGAAGAAACTAAAGGGAATGGCATCGACGGATAATGAAAAGAGTATACTCAGGTATATATTTGAGAAATTTTAGATCGTAACATAGAAACCTACTGACAAAAATGAGAAAACAAATTGCCGCCGCTAACTGGAAGATGAACATGACCTTTCAGCAAGGGGAGAAGTTGTTGGATGATATCCTGGATGCCGATATTCGATTGAAGGAACATCAACTCACCATTTTCGCCGTTCCCTATCCTTACCTGCTCCTGACAAGAAGTGAAGTAGAAGAAGAATATAATTACCTGGCCGCGGCACAAAATTGTCATCATAAAAAAAATGGGGCTTATACAGGCGAAGTGTCCGCAGAAATGCTGCATTCATTGGGTATCAAT
Organism: Chitinophagaceae bacterium; assembly: GCA_035526625.1. Classification (GTDB taxonomy): domain Bacteria; phylum Bacteroidota; class Bacteroidia; order Chitinophagales; family Chitinophagaceae; genus JJ008. Next base: position 4,572 of record DATLCB010000031.1, on the reverse strand, counting down.
TATTGTATCGTCGGGCATAGCGAGAGAAGAGACTATAATGTTGAATCCAATGATATGCTGGCCGAAAAAGTTAACCTTTGCTTTGAAAATTTCATCACGCCGATTTTTTGTTGTGGCGAACCCCTGGCGATCCGTGAAGCAGGATCGCAGAATGGATTTGTAGAAACACAATTGAAAGAATCTTTATTTCATCTCGCCGCCGACAAAATAAGAACGATCATCATAGCTTATGAGCCTATCTGGGCTATAGGGACGGGCAAAACGGCCAGTACAGAACAGGCACAAGAAATGCATAAGTATTTACGTTCTGTGATAGCCGGCCAGTACGGGGATGACGTCGCCAACGAGATCCCTATTTTATACGGTGGCAGTGTGAAAGCCAATAACGCCAGTGAGATCTTCAGTTGCACCGATGTGGATGGGGGGCTCGTTGGAGGGGCTTCACTCGTGGCCGCAGATTTCGTGGAGATCATAAAGGCTTTGAAATGATGAAGGATGAATCTTGAATTATGAATCAGCATATGGACATTTTCATTTGGCTACCAAATTTCTCCTTTCTGAGTCTTAATCCAACATCCAACATCCAACATCCAACATTCATCATTCCTAATTAACCAATACCTAATCCCCAATTAACCAATTCCCTTATCATATCGTTTTGCAACGGAAGAACCAGGTGCTGCTAAGTTTCCTGAAAATAAGAGCCGTAGTAAATGGCCGTGAGATCTACCCGCTACAGAATACAAAGCCTATAGTCATTGGAGTGGCAGAAAATAACCCGAGGATCGTTATCACAGATGGTTATCATATCACCAAACCAGTAAAGTTGGTGTTCAGGGAGATGCACACCTATTGCTTTAAAGTGGGTTGCGCCATCACTGATCTTCAATTAGCTGTAGGTTCTCTTTTGCTGGCAGGCTTATATCTCGGCGGACTTTATTCAGGCCTGCTTATCATGAAAGTATTTACTTTCTTTCCACTACTTTACCTTCTTATGTTCTATTATATGAACAGGAAGGATTTTATCAAACTGATTCCTGTGCTGGATTAAGCGCTGGTAATAAAAGCAGGTTTAGGAAGCGACACCTCATCAAACTCATTCAGCATATCCATTTTAAGGATGGTTTTGGTTTTGTCCTGGTTGGGTTCATACATCATCCTGAACTTAGCGCCCCATATGATCTCGTGGCTGATGAAAGATGTTCGTGCTATCACCGTATTGGAAAAAACATCATCAAATCCTTTTATGAATACCATGATCTCGATATCCATGGCCGCAATATCCTCTTTTGACAGGCCATAAAAAGGACTTTTATCATCAATGGGGTGGACAATGGTCCAACTCAATGCCAACCCATTGATCTTTGATATCTCAAGCGGAAGGTCAAAGAATTTATCGGTTTGTTTACCATTTTCCTCTGTTGTAACGGCCATGGTCAGCTTTACTTCCACTTCTGACAAATTATTATTCTTATAAGGGGCAAGGCGGAACATCAACGCGATACCGCTTTTGTAAGGAGCGATCAGCGCATTATCGCTGAATTTAATAAAAGCCTGCGGCCGGGAGAAACGGCCATAGAATAATCCCGTGGCAATGGCAAAGCTAAGCAGGCCCAGGAAAGCTTCAAAGGTAGAAACAGCACTTGCCGCAAAACCGACTGGACTGATGCGGCCATAACCTACTGTGGTGAATGTTTGCGCACTGAAGAAAAAGACCTCTGTAAAATTCTTCCATGGTGAGCCGGCATTTACACCGGCCAGGTGATCGATACCAATAAGATAGTAGATACCGGCAAAAAGGAGATTGATGCTGATATAAATAAGCAATAGTAAGAGTAAGAATTTTCCCGCCTTCATCCCAAGCATGGTATGATACCAGCTATAACGATTTAGCACACCCACGCCTTTTTTGATCACATTCGGTTGTCCATTTCGATTGATAAAACGGCCACCCGTACTGCTGCTGTTATTACCAAAACCGGTATTATCGTCAGACTTAAGATGGCGGATCTTTTTCAATAAAGCCATGACCAAATGTAGTTATTAAAAGTCTTTAACGGTTGCCGCTGAATTTTGTTCACTGTTCAACTATGGTTACTTTTATGCATAATGGCCCGCAAAAGAATACTCTGGCTCTGTAGCTGGTATCCCAATAAACTGGAGCCTTTCAATGGTGACTTTATTCAGCGTCATGCCCGGGCCGCTTCTCTTTATCATGATATCCATGTTATACATCTTGCTGCGGATGTATCGGGACGAACTGAACAGAAGGAAACCAACCTGCATACCGATGGGGACCTAAGCGAGCAGATCATTTACTACAAAAAAGAACTTTCATTATGGGGAAGACTGAGAGCCCATTACCGATGGCTGTTTCTTTATAAGCAGGCTATAAGAAACTATATCGTTAAAAATGGAAAGCCGGACCTGGTGCATGTCCATATTCCTATGAAAGCTGGTATCCTTGGGATATGGTTAAAGGAAAAGTATGCTATCCCCTATATTGTTACCGAGCATTGGGGCATTTATAATGAAGTGGAAGTACATAATTATGCCAGCAAAAACAGGACCTTCCATTTTTACACCAAACAGATATTTGATAAAGCTGTTAAATTCATTTCCGTGAGCCGGTTTTTGGGTGAAGCAGTGAACCGGTTGGTACTGAAGAAAAGTTATGAGGTGATACCGAATGTAGTGGACACCTCTCTCTTCTTTTACAAAGAAAAAGATAACTCTGTCTTTCGTTTCATTCACGTATCTAATATGGTAACCCTGAAAAATGTAGAAGGCATACTTAGGGCTTTTGCCCTATTTTGTTCGAAGAACAGTAATACAGAATTGATAATGGTGGGAGATACAGATCCTGCCACCCGGAATTTTGCCACTGGATTGAAAATCCCTGCCAATAAGGTAAGTTTCAGGGGCGAGGTGTCTTATGAACAGGTAGCAAAAGAAATGCAGCAGGCCGATTGCTTTATTCTCTTCAGTAATATTGAGAACTCACCTTGCGTGATCGGCGAGGCCCTGTGCTGTGGTTTACCTGTGATCGCAACACGGGTTGGCGGCGTCCCGGAACTACTCGATCAGTCTAATGGCATACTGGTAGATGCAAAGCAAGAGGATCAGCTCGCAGCATCCATGGAACGGGTAATAACCAATTATACGGCTTATGACAGAAGAAAGATCTCGGAAGATGCGGCAAAAATATTTTCCAGCGTCATTATCGGTAAACAACTGATGAACATTTATGACTCAGTAACTGTTAGCAGGTAAATGAGCTATTACCCTTTTAACTTATTGACAAGATCGATATATTCTTTCATCGCATCTTCAGCTGACTTCCCTTTCAGTGCTGCCCAGGCCTCGTATTTTGCCTTGTTCACAAAGTCAAATGCATTGGAAGGAGGTTCTGTATTCACATCGCCGATGCTTCCTTGTTTGTAAAGCGAATATAATTGCAACAGCACTTCGTTGGAAGGTTTTTCCGAAAGGCTTTTGCTGTCTGCGGCGGCTTTTTCAAATAGTTCTTTTAGATCCATGTAAGTATAATTAATTTTTCCTGGCGTTTTCAATAAAAGCAAAACGCACTTCAGCGTCCTTCTCGATCATCCGGTAGAATTCGTCGAGGTAATTGATCATTCCACGGCGGGCCCTTTCTCCCAACATGGTGAAATTCCTGATAACAGAATAGATAGCTTCTTTCTTACTGCGGAAGAGGGCCAGCGTCTGTTGTAATTCTTCCATCGACCTTGGAAAACCGCGGTATACTCTTTCGGTAACTTTCTCCGTTCCTATTATTTCATTGGGAACCGCGTAGCTCGCATCTACCAGACCGCAATAATCAAAATCATAAGGGACGGTAAGCGGAGGTGCAAGCGGTTTCTCGCGGTTGAAAATGATCTCAATATTATGTTCATTGGGAACGGACCAGTCCGTATTCCCGATCATGTATTCAAATACGGCTACCATGGTCATATTATCCCTCTCCGTTGCTTCCGTAAGGAGTTGTCCATGCACTTTTTTAAAGCACCCGTTGCGCCGTGCCATGTCGCCATCATCTTCCAGCATAAAAGAATGCTGGGAGAATGATCTGACCCGCCCGCGGGTATCGTTGTAGGTCGTTTTAATAAGACGAACACGAAAACTTTTGGGTGTGATCTGGTTATATATCTTATATACCAGGAATTCCTTGAACAACAATTCTTCATCCGTCGAACTGGCACCGCAACCGATCACCAGTTTCAACTTTCCTAGCGAAGCTAATTGCGGTGAGCTGGCATTCCTGAATTGCATCATAATTGGAGGGATGCGGCAATAACCCCTGCGGAATTTACCCCTTGCCCCAACCTGTATCACTTCTTCGATTATTTTACCGTCAGGAAATTTTATTTTTACGGTGGCAGGCTGAAAAACATCCTGTCCTTTTTCACCTTGGAGCGATTTAATATCCGTGGTCAGTTCCATTTCGAGGGTTTGCTCATCTGTAAAGAAACGGATACTGTCAACCTGCTGAGCATTGAGTTGAACAGCAAAGAAAAGAAAGGGGATAAGAGCAAGATGGGATATTATCTT
>DATLCB010000030.1:0-24360 GCA_035526625.1 Chitinophagaceae bacterium | reverse complement strand
ATCGCAGGGAAGATGTACGTGACAGAAGAGAAGATATCCGTGATCGCAGGGAAGTTCGTCGTTTCCGGCGTGTAATATGATCCTTACCTATCTATCATTAGATAAAAACGCTGCCGGGATATCTTCGACAGCGTTTTTATTTTATACGTTTCGGTTTTTACCAGCCCAACACCCATGCAAAGATCAACGGCGCTACGATAGTGGCATCGCTTTCTACAATGAACTTAGGTGTTTTGATATCTAATTTACCCCAGGTAATTTTTTCATTCGGTACGGCACCAGAATAAGAACCATAGGAAGTTGTTGAATCACTGATCTGGCAGAAATAACTCCAGAAAGGAACATCATGCCATTCAAGGTCCTGGTACATCATGGGTACAACGCATATCGGGAAGTCTCCGGCAATTCCACCACCGACCTGGAAGAACCCAACTCCTTTACCAGCTGAATTATTCCGATACCAGTCTGTCAGCCATACCATGTATTCGATTCCACTTTTTACTGTACCCGCTTTCAATTCTCCTTTCACCACGTAACTGGCAAAAATATTTCCCGTGGTACTGTCTTCCCAACCCGGTACAACGATAGGGATATTTTTTTCTGCAGCTGCGACGACCCAACTGTCTTTCGGATCGATCTCATAATACTGTTTCAATTCACCACTCTGTATTGTTTTGTATAAAAATTCATGCGGGAAATAACGTTCCCCTTTTGCTTCGGCGTCAGTCCATTGCTTAACCAAATGTTTTTGCAGGCGACGAAAAGCTTCTTCTTCCGGGATGCAGGTATCTGTAACGCGGTTGAAATGATTTTCCAGCAGGTCCCATTCTTCCTGTGGGGTAAGGTCCCGGTAATTGGGGATCCTTTTATAATGAGAATGTGCGACTAGGTTCATCACATCTTCTTCAAGATTGGCGCCGGTGCAACTGATGATATCAACTTTTCCCTGCCTGATCATTTCTGCGAGGGAAATACCCAGTTCACCCGTGCTCATCGCTCCAGCAAGGGTGATCATCATCTTACCTCCTGCTGTTAAATGCGCTTCATATCCTTTAGCAGCATCTACGAGGGCTGCCGCATTGAAATGCCGGTAATGATGTTCGATGAACTTTGATACAGGTCCTTTGTTCATGATAAAGTTTTTTATCCGCCTTCAGATCGCAATAACACGAGACCATGCGGTTTATCCACCACTAAGAGCCGGTGGATGGCAAAAGTACAGTATTGCCATAAAACAATTCCCGTCTAGTGTAAAACTAGACGGGAATCTGCTTTCTCATGCAAGGATCATTTTTTTATTTTTTCGGACTTTATCGTATTGCCGCTTGCATCCACCTGGACCTTGTACTTTTTTTTCTCAGACTCCAACCGGATGATATAACTGGTCCCATTGGCATTAGTGATCTCACTCACTTCCATAACATCGGCATCCGTAAATTTTCTGTCAACCTCTTTTGAAACAGCGAGAGGCACCTGGTTGTAAAAAATATTCCGCACACTACCCTGTAATTCTCCTTCTGCGCTAAAATAGGCTTCAGAACGATATCCACTATATAAAAAAGTGGCTTTTACCAGTTCGCCGAGGTCACTCCAGGATAATACCTGTGCACCGGGGAATTCTTTTTTAAAAGAAGTTTTTACTTCTTCACTAACGGGATCGGGATCGACTGCAGCTGTGGCAGCAATTACTGTCAATATACATGACAGCGATAATAATAATCTTTTCATGGCTTAAAAGATTTAATGGTTAAGGTTACTGATAATTACAACTTGAAGGTATGCTGTGTAAGAAGCTAAGTCAAGCGAATTGTGTCTGAAGGATGGGTTTGAATATTTACGGGAAGCAATGTTAATCCTGTTAACGTTGAACAACATTCAGTAAGCAAGTCTCATCAAAAACACAAAACCCCGTCCCGGCTTATCCGGGAGCGGGGCTTGTTTTTACCACACACCAAAACTGAGTTTATAATTTTTTTAGGGGATCAGGACTTTTTTACTTTTTTAAATTCGCTCCAGCTTTTTCCATCTTTCGCTTTCAATACTTTCTTTGAATCTGAATCTTCCACAGTAATATAATACGCAGTACCCTCGTCATTCGCTACTTCAAACAGGTCGCTGATCCAGTATTGACTGTAATTTTTCTTCAGGTCCCCTTGAAGGGTCAGGGGGAGATCATCCGGGCTTATATAACGGGTCAATCCGAGCAGGGTACCTTCAATATTATAATAGGCTGATACATGCTGATCTTTATAGAGGAAGGAAGCCTGGTAATAATTAGTAGCAATTGTCCAGGTTATTTCCTTTGCAGATCCGAATTCACTTTTGAAAGCGCCGAGAACTTTGGCATTTACTTCTTCTTCCCCGGCAAAGGCAGCTCCCAGGCTGCTTATGATCAGTGCCAGTGTTAACATCATCTTTTTCATGTCTTTTTATTTGGTTTAGGTGTTTATTGTTTTCTCACAGTGTGACGTAACAAAAGTATAGGAGGTTACAGGTGGCCGCAAGCCAATTATGTTCAATGGACTGCATGGGAGATTAATGGAATGCATTGTTAAGGACCATTAACACAGCTAAATACAAATTAACCACTGAACAAGTTTAAAAACCGGTCATCAGGTAACGCTGATTTAATTACTTATCAAAAGAAATATTTTGGTGAGTAAAATAATATTTAGATATTTGTCTAAATATTTAATTAGATACATTCATGAACCTTGCTTTTAAAGCCCTGAATGATGCTACACGCAGAGAGATATTGCAATTATTGCAGGAAAGGGATATGACGGCCGGCGAGATCGTCGACAAATTCAGGATATCCGGCCCCAGTATCTCGCATCATCTTGATCTTTTGAAGCAAGCCAAGCTGGTTACCGCGGTAAAAGAGGGCCAGTTCATTTATTATTCATTGAATACAACAGTTGTTGATGAGATACTCAAATGGATGATGCAGTTCAAATCAAAAAAGAAATGATCATGAAAAGCATTCGTAAAAAAATAGTATGGCCGATAATAGCCGCCCCTGCTGTTTATCTTGCCCTGATCTGGAACAAATTGCCCGAAACCATTGCCTTGCATTTTGACCTGAAAGGAGATCCCGACAGGTTTGGAAATAAAAATGAAATATGGGTTTTTGTCGGGGTCCTTATGATCGTGAACATTCTGGTTTACCTGTTGCTGATCAATATTCATCGGTTCGATCCCAAAAAACAAGCTATCGATAACAAAGAAAGGATGGGTAAGATCGCTTTTGCTGTCGTCATCTTCCTTTCAGCTATCACCTGCCTTCTTTTGTATAGTAGTTGGGTGGGAAGTATAAAATTCAGTGTCGGTATTATTTTCAGTGCGACCGGTTTACTGTTTGCTGTCATCGGGAATTACCTGCCCAACCTGAAACCAAATTATTTTGCCGGTCTTCGCCTGCCCTGGACCCTCGAAAATGCAGATAACTGGAAAAAAACACATTTACTCGCGGGCAAGCTTTGGTTTGCCGGAGGAATACTGATCGCCGTTACATGTCTCTTTCTTTCTACTGTGCCAGCTATCATTGTATTTTTTGCAGTGATGCTGGTAATAACGGTAATACCATGCGTGTATTCTTATCGGCTGTTCAAAGATCAAAAAATGGTTTCCTGAACAAGCACATTAAACCAGGGCCGGGCTTGTATCTTTGATCCTTGAATTATCTCGCTCATGCATACCTTTCGTTTGGACATCCCGGCATTCTTACCGGCAATATGATCAGCGATTTTGTCAAAGGCAAAAAGAAATTCGATTACCCCAAAGAAGTACAGCAGGGCATTGCATTGCATCGCGAAATCGACAGTTTTACTGATACCCATGAAGCTACCCGGGAGGCAAAGGAATTTTTTCGCCCCACCTATCGTTTATACAGCGGCGCCTTTATAGATGTTGCCTATGATCATTTCCTTGCCAATGATGAAGAAGAGTTCTCTGAAGCATCACTGTTCGATTTCTCCAAAAGGACCTATGCCACCCTTGATCAGCAGTCAGGGTGGATGCCTGAACGGTTTGCGCATATGTTCCCTTACATGAAGCAGCAGAACTGGCTGTATAATTATCACACCCGCTGGGGTATCAAAAAAAGCTTTGGTGGTCTTGTAAGGCGTTCTGCGTATATGACGGACAGCCAGCCAGCTTTTGACCTGTTTGAAAAGCATTACCAACCCTTAGCGGCCTGCTATCGTCATTTCTGGACAGACCTGAAATCCTACACCAAAAATAAATTTGAAGAGCTGACAAGCAATAAAATCTAAATGACAACCGTCAAGAGGAGCGATGGAAATCAATTATTTTTGTAATTAATTCTGAAAGCATCTATTTAAACCAAGCACATGAAAAAATTCATTTCACTTCTTTTTGTCTTCCAGTTATTCTTCATATGCCTTATAGCCCAGACAGGGAACCTGCCGCCACTTGATAAATCGCCAATGGACATGAGCTACTATCCGTCCAATTATCCCGTTTTGAAAATACAGGATAAAGCTACAGAGCCTTTAGTAGCAAGAGTGATCTATAGCCGCCCCCAGCGTTCTGGAAGAGCCATTTTCGGCGGACTCGTAAAACAGGGAGAAGTATGGAGGTTGGGTGCCAATGAAGCTACGGAGATAGAATTCTTCAAACAGGTAAGGATCGGGGGTAAAAAGATAAAAACCGGGCGCTATACTTTATATGCAATCGTGAATGATAATAGCTGGACACTGATCATCAATAAAGAAACAGACACCTGGGGTTCATTTAAGTATGATCCTAAGAAGGACCTGTTGAGAACCGAAGTGACACTTCAAAAAACAGATGGGCTGGTTGAGAACATGTCGCTTCAATTTGAAAAAACAGCCGTGGGGTGTAACCTCGTTATTGCCTGGGAGAATACAAAAGTGGCGCTACCTATAATTTTTTAACCCTTGTCATGAAAAAACCACAACTGTTGTTACCGGCATTGCTTTTTCTTTTATCCTGCAATAGCAATGAAGAAAAAGCTACCACTCCATCTACCCCAACTAAGCCTGACAGCTCGATACGATCAAATAACGATGCATCGATCAATCCCTATGCACAAGTTGATATTTCGCCAATGGATATGGCTTATTATCCTCCCGACTATCCAAAGTTGAAAATGGCAAAAGCCACCACTGCTGCCCCGCTGGCAAGAGTGATCTACAGCCGCCCACATTTACAGGGACGGCAGATATTCCATGAGATATTGAACTATGGCGTACCGTGGAGACTTGGCGCTAACGAATCTTCCGAGATCGACCTGTACAAGGATATAACAATACAAGGCAAACCAATAAAGGCCGGACGTTATGTTATCTATTGTATTCCGCAGGAAAAGGAATGGACCATCATATTAAACAGCAATATTGATACCTGGGGTCTCCAGCCTGACCCCAAACAAGATATTGCCCGTTTTACAGCGCCCGTTACCACAACAGACAATTCACTGGAGTACTTCACCATGGTTTTCGCAGAGACAAGCAAAGGCGCTGACCTCTTGATGGCCTGGGATAATATAGAAGTAAGATTACCAGTCAATTTTTGATCATCCAATTCCATTTAATGTGGGATTTGGGGTCGATATTTGTCCAGCATGTGCGGTATCGCTGGGATCATACAAACAAACCCTTCCAGGTTCAACAAGGCTCATCTGAAAAAGATGACGTATTCGCTTGCGCACCGTGGTCCCGATGGGGAAGGATGCTGGCAAAATGATAGTGGTAACGTTTTGCTGGGCAATCGTCGTCTTTCGATCATTGACCTGAGTTCGGCCGGCGATCAACCGATACATTATTTATCCCGTTATTCTATTGTTCACAATGGCGAGATCTATAATTATATAGAACTAAGAGAAGCCTTACAAAAAAAAGGATACAGCTTCCGTTCCCAAACAGATACGGAAGTGATCGCAGCCGCTTATGATCATTGGGGAGATGCATGCGTTGACCATTTTGACGGCATGTTTGCCTTTGCAGCCTGGGATGAAAAGAAAAAAGCATTGTTCATTGCCCGTGACAGGTTTGGCGAAAAGCCGTTGTTCTTTTATTATGATGATGAAAAATTTCTGTTTGCCTCAGAAATGAAAGCGCTCTGGGCCGCCGGCGTTGAAAAGATCCCCAACAGGAAAATGCTTTTCAACTTCCTGACCATTGGTTATACGGATAATCCCGACAGACCGGAAGAGACCTTTTATGAGAATATAACCAAACTCCCCGCCGCTTCCATTTTAAAATTCTCTCTTCTCTATTTCAATTACTCCATTGAATCGTATTGGGATATCGATCCCGCGAAACAAAATAAAGCGATAACGGATGAGGAGGCTATAGAACAATTCACTGATCTATTCACTACTTCTGTAAAGAGAAGATTGAGAAGTGATGTTGCCATCGGCACTTCATTAAGCGGCGGCCTGGACAGTTCAGCAGTGGTTGCGGTCATCAACGAACTCCAAACTATAAACTACAGACCACAAACTTTCACTGCTTCTTTCCCAAATTTTGAAAAAGACGAGTTGGCCTGGGCAAAACAAGTTGCGGAGCAATATGAACTTCAGCAACATATTGTCAACGTTTCGGCTAATGAATTACTGACTGACTGGCAAAAACTATGTTACCACCAGGAAGAGCCTTTTGGTTCCGCGAGCATCTATGCCCAGTATAAAGTGTATGAACTGGCTGGTCGAAATAATATAAAAGTATTATTAGATGGCCAGGGTGCTGATGAGACACTTGCGGGGTACCACAAATATTATAAATGGTATTGGCAGGAGTTGTTCCGCAGAAGCAGTCTGAATAAAAGTAAAGAACTCGCAGCCGCACGTCAGCTTGGGATAAACGAACCTTTTATCTATAAGAATAAGATAGCCGCCTGGTTCCCCTCTTTTGCCAGTATCGTAATGGAACGGCAGTATTTACTCAAAGCACTTCGGCATGACGGACTGGAAAAAGAGTTTGTCCGGGAGCATAGCAAAGAAGCTTATTACACACCGCCTGACCATTTCAACCTGAATGGCGTTTTATATTTCAATACTTGTATCCATGGCCTGGAAGAATTGTTACGCTATGCCGACAGGAATTCCATGGCACATGGAAGTGAAGTTCGCCTTCCTTTTCTTTCTCATGAACTGGTGGAATTTATTTTTTCTTTGCCTCCCCATTTTAAGATCAGGAATGGGTGGACAAAATGGTTGTTGCGTGAGACCATGAAAAATAAACTTCCCGGAAATATTGTATGGAGAAAGGATAAGATCGGATTTGAACCACCTCAATTTGCCTGGATGCAAAACAGGAACATCCAGGTGGCCATGCAGGATGCAAAACAGGAGCTCGTTGAACAAAAGATCTTAAAGCCCGAAACCCTCACTAAAAAGATCGAGCCGCTTGCATCGCATGCCGCTGATAATTATGATTGGAGGTATTTTTCTGCCGCCCGTCTTTTTAGCTGAGCTTAATTCAGCATCTTTGCACTCTCAAATCATATTATGAAGCTTGCTACAAAATTCATTCATGCCGGTGCCGCTCCTGATCCTTCGACCGGTGCGATCATGACACCGATCTTTCAAACCTCTACTTATGTGCAGGAAGCACCGGGCAAGAACAAAGGTTTCGAATATGCCCGCAGCCAGAACCCTACACGCAAAGCGTTGGAGGAAGCATTGGCCATCATCGAGAATGGAAAATTCGGACTGGCGTTCAGCAGTGGTGTGGCGGCGACTGATTCTGTGATCAAGCTATTGCAACCCGGCGACGAAGTGATCTGCGGTAATGATATGTATGGCGGCACTTACCGTCTTTTCACCAAAGTATTCGAAAAATTTGGTATCAAATTCCATTACATCGACCTGACCAATACTGATAACATTCAAAAATATATCAGCAACAATACAAAGCTCATTTGGCTGGAAACACCCACCAATCCGCTGATGAACATTTGTGATATTGCAGCCATTGTTGACATTGCTAAAGGGAAAAAGATATTGGTTTGCGTTGATAATACATTTGCCTCTCCTTACCTGCAAACACCGCTTGATCTTGGCGCCGATATCGTCATGCACTCTGTCACCAAGTATCTGGGTGGGCATAGCGATGTGATCCAGGGAGCATTGGTGATGAATGATGCGGAACTAAGAGAGAAATTATATTTTATTCAAAAAAGCTGCGGAGCGGTGCCGGGTCCCATGGACTGTTTCTTAGTGCTGCGCGGAATAAAAACTCTGGGCGTCAGGATGAAGGCCCATTGCGAGAATGGAAAGATCATTGCAAACTGGTTGCGCAATCATCCCAGGGTCGCTAAAGTGTACTGGCCAGGTTTTGAAGATCATCCGGGTCATGCCGTAGCCAAAAAACAAATGCGTGATTTCGGTGGAATGATCTCCTTTGAACTGAAGAATGACAGTGTTGATGAAGCCAGGCGTGTACTTTCCTCTACTCATTTGTTTTCACTTGCCGAAAGTCTCGGTGGCGTCGAGTCATTGATCAATCATCCCGCTTCGATGACGCATGCATCTATACCGAGGGAAGAAAGAATAAAGAACGGACTGAGTGATTCATTGATCCGCCTTAGTGTAGGAATTGAAGATGCTGATGACCTTATCGACGACCTGGCTAAAGCTATAGGGTAAGAAAGCACGGTTCTATATGGTCAACCTTCAACAATCAGCATCACCATACTTTAAAAAAAGGTTAGTTCTGTTGGAGTTGGTAAAAAAATTTCTGGAAAAAATTCCCCACTTTGTTTATAGCTGTTGATTTTCCGCTTTAAAACCGGGCCATCACTTTGTGTCAGAGTTTCCACGATTCTTATCTATTCTGATGGCACAGTATTAGCATTATGGCTAGTGAACAAAAAAAAATTACGTTACCTAAAACAACCAGTTATGCTTTACCTTATTGCCATAATTCTTATTATTGGATGGCTCCTTGGATTTTTCGTTTTCTCAGCGGGTGGTTTGATACATGTACTGCTGGTAATAGCGATTATTGCTATTATATTGCGTCTCATTCAGGGCAGAAGCGCTGTCTGACGCCAGCTACATATGACCAATAAAGAATTAAAAAAATTTCTTGATAAGAAGGTTGAACTATATAATCAACCTTCTTTTATTATGTATGACCCCATATCTATTCCTCATCTATTTATTAAAAAAGAGGATAAAGAGATAGCGGGATTTTTTGCTGCCATATTTGCCTGGGGCAACCGTACCAGCATTATTCAGAAATCCAAAGAACTTATGGCACTGATGGATAATTCCCCGCATCAGTTCTGCCTGCAACATCAGCCCAACGATCTGAAAAGATTACTGGCATTTAAGCATCGCACTTTCAATGTGACGGACCTGCTTTATTTTATTGAATTCTTCAGAGAACATTATAGTCATCATAAAAGCCTTGAAACAGCTTTTACCCTGCATGGCAGCACGGTAAACGAAATGCTTACCGGTTTTCATCGATATTTTTTTTCACTGGAAGATGTACCACTAAGGACCAAAAAACATATCGCCACACCCGAAAGAGGATCTACCTGCAAGCGGCTGAATATGTTTCTACGGTGGATGGTAAGAAATGACAATAAGGGGGTAGACTTCGGCATTTGGGAAAAAATTGCTCCTTCACAGCTTATCTGCCCGGTGGATCTTCATGTAGCACGAGTAGCCCGCCAGTTGGGAATATTAGAACGCAAACAAACAGATTGGCTGGCTGCAATTGAATTAACCGAATATCTGCGAACTTTAGATAAAGATGACCCGGTGAAATATGATATCGCTTTATTCGCCATGGGTGCCGTGGAAAGGACCTCCTGATATGACTGACGGAACCGAATTAATACAGATGATCAACGATGACCTGCAGCTTAGGCTTACTGGTTCTCTTTCTACCGATGAGTTGAAAGAGAAAATGATCTTAACCGTTAATGAGCTCATCAATCATGATTTTGAGAGGTTGGTCTCGCTGCTTTACCGGGTAGACGTTGATGAAAACAAGATGAGATCATTATTGCAACAGCGTGAAGGAGAAAATGCGGCCGCGCTGATCACCGATCTTATCATCGAAAGGCAATTACAAAAGATCAAAAGCCGGAGAGGAACAAAGACTGATAGGAATATACCTGACGATGAAAAATGGTAATTTGCTTTACTTAAAATAAACTGCATGAGGCCGGCATTACTTATTCTTTCACTTCTTACTGCCAGTTCTGTATTTGGGCAGCATGCAAAATATACTCCTCCTTCCGATCCTCTTGTACGAAAGAATATCGAACACTGGCAGGATCTCCGTTTCGGTCTGTTTATGCACTGGGGAACTTACAGCCAATGGGGTATTGTAGAAAGCTGGAGCATATGCCCTGAAGATGAAGGATGGACACAACGACAGGGACCGTATGCAAAGAATTATACGGAGTATGTAAAAGCATATGAAGGGTTACAAGCCACTTTTAACCCTATGAAATTCGCACCGGAGAAATGGGCGAAAGCTGCAAAAGAAGCCGGGATGAAATATATTGTCTTTACGACCAAACATCATGATGGCTTTTGCATGTTCGAAACAAAAGAAACAGATTACAAGATCACCGATAGCAAAACAGCTTTCTCTTCCAACACACGCAGTAATGTCACTAAAGAAATATTTAATGCTTTTAGGAATGAAGGATTTCTTACGGGCGCTTATTTCTCCAAAGCCGACTGGCACAATGAGAATTACTGGTGGCCGTATTTCCCGCCAAAGGACAGGAATGTGAATTATGACCCTAAGCGTTATCCTGAACGATGGAGCGCTTTCAAAGATTTTACCTATAACCAAATAAAAGAACTGATGACGGGTTATGGCAAAATGGATATTCTTTGGCTGGATGGTGGCTGGGTCCGGCCATTATCATCTATCGATACAAGCATCTCCTGGCAGAAAGGCATAAAGGATGACCAGGATATCGATATGAAAAAGATTGCTGCGATGGCAAGAACATATCAGCCCGGTCTTTTGATCGTCGACCGTACTGTTCCGGGCGAATATGAGAACTATACCACACCTGAACAGGAAGTGCCTGATACACCACTCTCCTATCCCTGGGAAACCTGTATGACGATGGGTGGCTCCTGGAGCTATGTTCCGGGTGATAAGTATAAATCTGCGCAACAGCTTATCGATTTATTGGTCAAAATAGTTTCCAGGGGCGGCAACTTTTTATTGAATGTAGGCCCGGGTCCCGATGGCGACTGGGACCCCGTTGTATATGACCGTATGAAAGAGCTTGGCATCTGGATAAAGATCAATGGTGAAGGAATTTACAATTCCAAACCCATGGCGCCTTATTCTTCGGACAATATATACTATACACAATCAAAAGATGAAAGACAGTTCTATGCCTTTTATTTATCAGGAACTAAGAAGGTTGACGTTCCCGAACAGATCACCTTGATGAAAGTGCTTGTAAAAAAGGAAAGCATTATTTCTATAGCCGGGCTAAATGCAAGGCTGAAGTGGAAAACAGAGAATGGCAACACGATCATTTACATACCGCCATCGCTCGCCGCAAAAGTAAACAGCCAATATGCTGTTGTATTTAAGATACAACTGCCGGCAACCAAATAAAATTGAGGGAATTATTTTTCTTTCTTTTCAAACATCAGCTCCTGCACTTTCTCTTTGTCTTCTTTCTCTCTCTTCAGATCGAACATAGTACCAAAGACATGGTCCCAGATAGTGGAACTTACCCCGTAACCATTATGTTCATTCTTATAATGGTGAAGGTGATGGTTTCTCCAGAGTCCTTTCATCCATTTGAAGGGAGGGTTCCAGGCATGGATGGCATAATGCATGGTGCCATACATAAGATAGCCAAGGATGAAACCGGGAAAGAACATGAAGGTTTGCTGACCAATGACCAACCACATCAGGCCAAAGATGGCAGAGGCAATGATGAGGCTCGGCACCGGTGGCATAAACAACCTTTGTTTATCTCTTGGGTAATGATGATGATTACCATGAAGTGTATAGATAAATTTCCTTGCCCTTTCACTTCTCGCCACCATATGAAAAAGAAAACGGTGCGCTATGTATTCGAAAAAGGTCCAGAAGATCATACCACCAAGGAAGGTAAGTGCAACTCTTCCGGTAGGAAAACCGATCGTACCACTATAATAAAGCATATAAACGATCACCGGTGTATACATGCCCCAGATCACCAGGGGATGAGTTTTGGTTAGCAATTCCAGCCAGGGATTTTTAAACAATTGGGCCTGGCCTTTATTGTGGATCTTCTCAAAGTGCATGCGGCAAAGATAATGAATGAAGTTTTTTAAGGCGGCACTGGAGCTATAAGAATTGTTAACCCTGGTTTTGCAGTAAGTGTCTGAGAATGACAGCTTTTCGCCCACTGATACCAAACATTTAACTTAGCGGCCTCAACCGGTAAAGATGAAACTTGTCAGTTATCTAAAAGAAGAAAGAGAACAGCTTGCTGTATTAGTTAATGATATGCTATACGATATGGAGATCCTGCATCCGGATCTTCCCAATAGCATGAATCTTTTTTTAAATTACTGGGAAGAAAGTTTTCCGGTAGCGCAGGCAGGTGAATTAATGTTGAAAGAAGGAACGAGGACCAGTAATAAAGGTATTGCGATAAAAGATGTACAAGTGCTGGCGCCCGTCCCTTTTCCTACCAGTTGCCGTGATGGCTATGCTTTCCGACAGCATGTGGCTGCAGCAAGAAGGAACCGCAAAGCAGATATGATCCCTGAGTTCGATCAATACCCGATCTTTTATTTTACCAATCACCATAGTATCATTGGTCCCGGCGAAGTACGTTGCATGCCCGATCATTTTGAGAAGCTCGACTTTGAACTCGAAGCTGCAATTGTTATCTGTAAACATGGTCGGAATATAAAGGCTTCCGAAGCGGAAGAGTATATCGGCGGATTGATGATCATGAATGACCTTAGTGCAAGAAGACTGCAGATGGAAGAAATGCTGCTAAACCTTGGACCGGCAAAAGGAAAAGATTTTTCTACTGCCATCGGGCCATGGTTGGTAACGCTGGATGAACTGCAATCATTCGAGATCCCTGCCAAAGAAAATCATACCGGAATCAATTGGAACCTGCGTATGCAATGCTTTGTAAATGGTAAACAGGTAAGCGATGGTAATCTTGGGGATATGGACTGGACCTTCGCTGAAATAATCGAAAGGGCCTCTTATGGGGTCGACCTGTATCCGGGTGATGTTATTGGCAGCGGCACAGTAGGCACAGGTTGTTTTTTAGAATTGAACGGTACAGGTAAACTCAATGACCCTGGTTATCCAGAACAATGGCTGCAAGCAGACGATATAGTAGAGCTCGAGATCGATGGGCTTGGAAAACTCAGCAATACGATAGTGGCGGAAGAAACAGACTGGAGTATATTGAAGGTAAAAAAGCAGGCATAACCGTTGTTTACAACTTTGTGATTAAGCAAATGTTCCTGAGCTTAACCGCTAAGACGCTAAGTCGCAAAGCAACGCTATGAATAAACAGGATTTTGAATATCTGGCCAACCAAATCTTTAAAGCTTCATTAGAAGTACACCGTACTCTGGGTCCTGGTTTATTAGAATCTGTTTACGTATACGCACTTGTAAAAGAGTTTCAAATAAGGGACATAAGCGTTTTATATCAAATTAAAGTTCCTTTGATCTATAAGGGCTTCGATACAGGTAAAGAGTTTTTTTTAGATTTTTTAGTTGAGAATGAAATTATTATTGAAGTAAAATCTTGTGAAGAAGGAATGCGACCTGTGCATCAGGCACAAATTCTTTCTTACTTGAAATTAGCTGACAAAAGACTAGGATTTCTTATCAACTTCAATGTCCCTTTATTAAAAAATGGTTTTAAAAGACTGGTAAAATAATTATTAACCTGGCGCCCTTGCGCCTTGGCGGTTAAATTAAAAAATGATACTCGACCTCAAAGACCTTAAAACCGCTGAAAAGCAATATTACCTGCAGCATGTGATCGCTCCCAGGCCCATTTGTTTTGCCAGTACTATCGACAAAGAGGGTAATGTGAACCTTAGCCCTTTCAGTTTTTTCAATTTATTCTCGTCGAACCCGCCAGTTGTTATTTTTTCACCCGCAAGAAGAGTTCGGGATAATACTACCAAGCATACGCTACAGAACGTACTTGAAGTACCTGAAGTGGTCATCAACATCGTTACTTACGATATGGTGCAACAAACCTCATTGGCGAGTTGTGAATTCGCCAAAGAGGTAAATGAATTTATCAAAACAGGATTCACTCCCGAGCCGGCAACGATCGTCAAACCTCCGATGGTAAAAGAAAGTAAAGTGAAAATGGAATGCCGCGTCCTGGAAATAAAACCGCTTGGCTCCGAGGGTGGGGCTGGCAACCTCGTTATCTGCGAAGTACTTAAACTGCATATTGATAATTCCTTACTCGACGCAACATCAACTTCCAGCCAGGGTTTGCTTAAAATAGACCAGCGAAAGATCAACCATGTAGCAAGATTGGGTGGAGATTGGTATTGTGTAGTGACCGAACAGAATCTATTCCAGGTAGAAAAACCAAACACACAGTTAGGTATTGGAGTGGACGCATTGCCGGCATCGCTCCGCAACAGTAATATCCTTACCGGTAATGATCTTGGCCAGTTAGCCAATGTACAATCCATGCCGGTCATTGATCCCTCTTTTGATGATGATCACCTTAAACAGATCATTCAGTATTATAGTATTAACCCCGATGAAATGGAAAAGGAGCTGCACCGCTATGCAGGTAAACTCTTAGAAACGGGGCGGGTCATGCAGGCCTGGCAGGTGCTTTTAGCGTCCTCCTGACCACCAAAGGATTTATCGGCAGGTATTGGTTTCCTCCAATTACTTTCTACCTTTAGTAAGAACCATTTAAAACGCTGTTGTATGAAGAAAACAGCCATTCTTCCCCTTGCGGTCATTCTTGCCTTCGCAGGTTTCCTTTTTTCCTGTGTACCACAACAGAAAGCTGCATCCGGCAAAAAAGAACTGGTAAAACTGGATAGCCAGCTTGTCAAACATAGCGATGAGCTAAAAAGCCTGGATCAGAAAAGACAAACCAAGGATGATCAGAACGAGATCGACAGCGCTGCCAATAGCCGGATCAAAAAATTTATTGACAAGACCAATGCTGAGATCGATACGCTGAGGCAAACGAACAGTATTGTCATACGTGGTGTTGAAATAAGCAGGGATGACTGGAACAAATTACGCCATGTCCTGGCGCTGACCCGCACGGCTGAGCAACGCATCAATCAAAAAATATCTTTCCTGGAGGACCTTATCAATCGTAACATGGTTGTGAAGCTCGACCAGGATGTATTATTTGAACCCGGTAGCTATAGCGTATCTCCTTCGGTGGTTGCTAAAATGACCCATCTCTTTGAACCAGCCGCTTTGGAGATAGACCGTTTTACCAAGAAATATCCCGACTTTCCTCTTTCCCTTGTCATCACTGCAAAAGGATATGCAGATGGAACAACGATCGGCGAGGGAAGCACTTTATACCGCGACCTCAAAGCCAGGCTTAATCTTTCCGGGGCCGAGCC
The DNA here is from genome assembly GCA_035526625.1 of Chitinophagaceae bacterium. Taxonomy (GTDB): domain Bacteria; phylum Bacteroidota; class Bacteroidia; order Chitinophagales; family Chitinophagaceae; genus JJ008. The sequence goes on along the minus strand of DATLCB010000030.1, from coordinate 8,775 downwards.
CGACAATAAAGAATTGAACAAAGAGCTTTCGAGAGCAAGAGCACAGTCAGTAAAGGACCTGTTTGAAAAATTTGCTGCCACACGTTCAGATAATGGCATTTACCTGCGAAATGTATTATATCTCTACGAGGGTAAGGGCGAGAACCCGCCCGATCCAAAAGTAGAAGATTACAAGCTCAACGATTCACGGCGGAGGGTTGTATTGCTATTCTGGAGTATTTTTCCTGACTGATTATTTACTTCCGAATACTTTCTTCAAAATATCCGACGTACGGGCAAGAGGATTGGCCCTGATATTTGCTTCTTCCTTTGCCACCTGGTCGAATAAGGCATCCACCGTTTTTCCCACGACATAAGAACTGAGATCCGGGTCTGCTTTTTTAAAAGTGGTTGGCAGTTTATTATAAGAGGTAATGATGTCCGAGTAATATTTTGTCGCATTCACTTTATCCAGTGATGTTTTCACAGAAGGCGTGAATGCAGTGATAAGCTTTTGCTTTGTCCTCTCTTTAAAATAATTGGTGGCGGCATCTTTGGGTCCTTTCACGATATTCAGGGCGTCTGCGAGGGTCATTTCCTTTATGGCATCGATAAAGATAGGTTTTGCAAATCCTACCGCATCTTCGGCTCCGCGGTTGATACTGAGAATGGCCTTGTCAACCTGTGCTCCCATACCGAGGTTGCGAAGCGTCTTCTCTGCTTTCTGCGCATCGGGCGGCAATAACATTTTATAAAATTCACTGCCGAAGAAACCGTCGGTTTTATTGAGGTTAAGTACGGCTGTTGTCACACCCTGCAGTAAAGCTTCTTTGATACCCTGCGAAGCCTCGGGCTCAGTAATACCAGCGCCTGGTTTCTTCCCAATAGAAATTTTGGGCAAACTGATCTGGGAAAAAGAAGTTTGTGGAAGAATGACAAGGCTGAACAGGACAGCAACCAAAAGAGTTTTCATACCGGGTAACTTTAGGATGCAAGATAGCCGTGTCCCGTCGCAGATAATAGCTTGCGTGGAATATTTGACTTTTCTTTAAGTACTTAATGCGATTTAGTTCCATCTCGCCCCAAAAACCTTGCGTAAAAGTTCGGTCGTTCTTGCCGCGAAGTTTTCGCGGATATTCTTCTCTTCCTTCGCAACTAGGTCGAATAAAGCATCGGTAGCCCTTCCCGTTACAAAAGACGGCAGGTCGGGGTTGATCTTTTTGAATGTTGTAGGGAAATTGTTATAGGTATTGATCACATCTGTATAATACTTTGTCGCATTCAGTTTATCCAACGAACCTTTAATGACCGGCATAAAAGCAGCGATCAGCTTGTTCGTTGTCTTTACCCTGAAAAAATGAGTGGCGCTGGTATCGCCATTTCTCACCAGTCCAATAGCGTCACTGATGGTCATGCTTCTTATTGCATCCACAAAAATGGGTTTGGCGAAACCCGCTGCATCCTCAGCCGCACGGTTGATCTGGAGGATAGCTTTATCTACCATTTTCCCCATACCCAGGTCACGGAGAGTGTTCTCGATCTTCCTGGCATCTGGGGGCATCAGTATCTTATAAAAAGCATCTTTAAAGAATCCATCTTCCCTGTTCAATTGCAAGACGGCTTTTACCAATCCCTGTCCTAATGCTTCTTTAATGCCTTCCGCGGCTTCTCCTTCGGTAACGCCTCCAACGCCTCCTGGGAGTTTGGATAACACATCGCAGCTGCTCAGTGAGCTGCAAAGGATCGTAATTAAAAATAATTTTTTCATGCTTTTTCAGATTTAAAACAAGAGAGCAATAAACCTGCCACACATAGTTGTCTCTTCGCGTAATCTGGCAAACGTTGTTTACACTTTCCGGCTTTCTTTCCCGGTGCGCATTTTTTAAGATGGAATCCTAACCATTGGTACGGTAAGGTTCCTTCATTAAGACTTCCTACCCTGCACGTGCTTTAAGGATACCTTTGTAAGATCGTTCTTGTTAAACCACTAAACTAGCAGTTATGAAAGAATTATCCCTTTGGGCAAAAGAGCATGTGCTATCTGCACGGATCATCATTATCCTCTCGTCTTTTTTACTCGCAGCCCTTGGTATTGTAACGGGTTTACTGTTGCGTGATATGCAAGTTTCTATACCTGCGCTGGCTCTTATATTTTTCAGCCTCACATTTATAACCGGGATCCTTTTTTACCCACGGAAAAAAACCAACCGGAGGCGCATACCCTATCGCAGGCAAAAGACTTGTGATACACTCCTTACGGGATCCGTTTTCCTGATGATCCTGTTCCTTGGCAATCATCCGAGGCAGATACTAAACTATTCATCTCCCTTTGTTCCTGCCAGTGCCAGCCATTCTTCATTACCCAAAGACAGTTCTTTCAAAACCTATAAGACGGTCGCCGCTTTTACAGCATCTATGAAAGATAAGGATGGCAAGCTCCGGAAATGGAAAGAAAGAAAGAAAATGCTGAAAGAGCAGGTGCGTGCCATCAAACACGCTAAAGAACCATCTGATGGAGGAAAAGTGGCACTGATCGCTTTATCAGTATTGGTCGCCCTGGGATTAATCTACCTGGTTGCTGCACTTTCCTGTAGTATATCCTGCGGCGGATCCGGGGCCCTGGCTGTTATCGTAGCTATCGGCGGAACTGCATTAGTTGTTTTTCTGCTGGTTGTAGTGATCAGGCGAATACTCGGTAAAAAGAAAAGGGAAACCAGGAACCCTAAACCAGAGACGAGCAGTAATTAGGTAAGCCCCGGACCAGAAATACTGGCAAAGCCCCTTTTTATAACAAAGCATGGGCTTTTTGTTGGTTCATGCCTCAACCGTTAATTTTGCTCTACTTTTAAAAAGTTATTATCTTGACCCCCCGATCTCAGGGGTAAAGGTTAACCTCAAATCCCTGTGAAGGGCGCCACCGCCGAAAAGCGTTATGAGTAGGCAAACCAAAATAACTGATATGAAAAAAGTATTGTTCCTTTTTATTACAGCCGCTTGTTTATTACAGATCAATGCTGTTGCGCAAAAATCACAGGTAGGGATCACCGGCGGCATATCCCCAAGTAATATTTATGGAGAAGTTGGAGGCCTCGATAAACGGGGTGATGTTCGCACCGGTCTTACCGTAGGTCTGCTCGTTGACGCTCCTATCGGCAAAACCAACTTTAGTTTTCAGCCAGGTATCCATTATGTACAAAAAGGAACATTCACCACTAAAACGGAGATCCTGAAGGAGGCTGACCTGTTACGTTATGCTGACCTGATCGCCAACTTCATTTACTATATGGGGGCGAAGGACAAGAACCGATTATATGTGGGTCTTGGTCCCCAAATCGGTTTCAGCCTTCCTTCCAAGAAAATAAGGATACAAAATGATAAAAGGACCGAAGTAAGGAATATCGCATTTGGTGATACCGAATTCGACGATTACCAGAATATGGATTTTGGCGTTAATGCATTGGCAGGTATCCGTTTCAAAAAAGGAATAATATTCTCTGTGAATTATACTTTCGGTATCCGCAATATTATACCGGTGCCGAAAGGTGATGACCACCTGCGTAATGGTAGCCTTGGTATCCGTCTTGGATATTTTTTCAGCAATACTCCAAAGGAGAAAAAGAAAAAAACTAAATAACTGATAGACTCTTTAAAAGATTTGCGGCCCCGTGCCGGTCCTCAAGAAGTTCAGGATCCAGTACGGGGCTTTTGTATGCAAGAACCTAACCAGTACCTTTGCGCCTGCCTCAGGACTTCAACTTCGCAGTAAAACAGAACCGGATCGCAGACACCTTTGTGCCCTTTGTGTTACACTTAGTGTTCTTGCGATCCAAAAAAAATATATGAGTATTACGCATCTTTCCGAACAAGAGCAACTGCGCCGGGAAAAACTTGCAGAGCTGATCATGATGGGCATTGAGCCCTACCCGGCACCTCTTTATCCTGTTAACAGCCATTCAACCTATATAAAAGAGAATTATTCTGAAGAGAATAAAGAACAATTTGCCGAAGTCTGTATGGCAGGCCGCATCATGAGTGTGCGGGATATGGGCAAGGCCAATTTTGCGGTGATCCAGGACAGCCATGGAAGGATACAGTTATACCTGAAAAGAGATGAGATCTGCCCGGGTGAAGACAAGTCTTTATATGATATTGTTTGGAAAAAATTGCTGGATATCGGCGACTTCATCGGCATTAAGGGATATGCATTCATCACCAAGACCGGTGAGACCTCTGTGCACGTAAAGGAATTTACATTATTGAGTAAATCCCTTCGTCCCTTACCGATCGTAAAAGAAGCCGAAGGCCAAACCTTTGATGCGGTGACAGATCCCGAGTTCAAATACCGCCAGCGATATGCGGACCTTATTATCAACCCCACTGTAAAAGATACTTTTATCAAACGCACCAAACTCATCAACTCCATACGCGAGTTCTTAAATGAGCAGGGGGCATTGGAGGTGGATACACCCGTGCTGCAAAGTATTCCCGGGGGCGCAACTGCACGACCTTTTATCACGCATCATAATGCACTGGATATTCCTTTGTACCTCCGTATTGCCAATGAACTTTATTTGAAACGCCTGATCGTGGGTGGCTTCGACTGGGTCTATGAGTTCAGCCGCAACTTCCGTAATGAAGGCATGGACCGCACACATAACCCTGAGTTCACCATCCTGGAATTCTATACAGCCTATAAAGATTATTTCTGGATGATGGAGACCACGGAGCAGTTATTGGAGAAAGCGGCGCTGGACGTTTGTGGTACGACAGATGTCATCGTCGGAGATCCTTTGGCTCCGCTCAGGACCATTTCTTTTAAAGCCCCTTTTAAGCGCATCAGCATCTATGACGCTATTCATGAACATACGGGTACAGACGTAAGTCGAATGAATGAAGAACAGCTTCGTTCTGTTTGCAAGCAATTGCATATACATGTTGACAAAACCATGGGCAAGGGCAAGCTGATCGATGCCATTTTTGGAGAAAAATGCGAAAAGAATTATGTGCAGCCGACTTTCATCATCGACTACCCGGTGGAAATGAGCCCGCTCACCAAAAAGCACCGCGACAAACAAGGGCTGGTAGAGCGTTTTGAACTGATGATAAATGGTAAAGAGATCGCCAATGCCTACAGCGAGTTGAATGATCCTATCGATCAGCGTGAACGTTTTGAAGAGCAGGTAAAACTCCAGGAACGTGGCGACGATGAAGCGATGTTCATTGACCATGATTTTCTTCGCGCACTGGAATATGGTATGCCGCCTACGTCGGGTATTGGTTTTGGTATCGACCGGCTCTGCATGTTATTGACCAATAATCCTTCGATACAGGATGTATTGTTGTTTCCCCAGATGCGACCGGAGAAGAGAGATGAGGAAAATACAGTTGAATAAAAATTTGTCTTTTTTACCTTGGTGTGTGAATTAGGAAAGTGTCGCATATGTATTCCACTATAATCAGATAGTCGGCATCATGACATTTTGATGTTCCCCATTGACCGTTTTCTAAATATTAAACATAGATTTGTTCAGCTGATACCACAAGGTCCTGGCACATACCTATGAATAAAAATGGCCCTATTGTAGTGATCGAAGATGATGCTGACGACCGCGAGATCCTCGAGGAGATCTTCAAGGATTTGGATTACCAAAACCAGGTCATATATTTTGCAGATAGTGAAAAGGCACTTGTTTACCTTGTGGAAACAAGGATCAAACCTTTTCTGATCCTTTCAGATATTAATATGCCACGGCTGAGTGGCCTGGAGCTAAGGCAAAAGATCCATACGAATGAAGACCTGAATTTAAAGTGTATTCCGTATTTATTCTTTACCACAACTGTTAATCAGAAAGAGGTAGTAGATGCTTATTCTAAATCTGTACAAGGATTTTTTGTAAAACCAGCTACCATTGAAAAACTAAAATCCACGATCAAAAAGATCATTGAATACTGGCACGAATGCGAAGCGCCGAATTTTATCCCTGGTTAATGTGGAAGGTGAGCCGCAGAATAAAGAAATACCTTTTCAAATTTTCTCACACAAAAAGATCATTATACAACTGGGCTCCCGGCAGTACTGAATACGACGAAAGATCGCTGATACCCTCTTTGGACAGCACCTGTTCATCGATGAATAGATTCCCGCTGCAGGCAGTTGAAGATTGCCGGAGTATATAATATGCGGCATCGGCAAGTATATCCGGCGTGCGACTCATATTAGCAAGCATGGCGCCACCCAGGAGGTTACGTACAGCTGCCGTATCGATCGTTGTTTTTGGCCATAGAGAGTTGGCCGCTATCTTATCCTTTTTGAATTCTGCTGCCCAGCCCAGTGTCATCATGCTCATGTTATACTTGGTCAGCGTGTAGGCTACATGCTTTGAGAACCATTTGGGATCCAGGTTGACGGGAGGAGATAATGTGAGTATGTGTGCATTTGAAGACTTCTTTAAATAAGGGATACATGCTTTCGTTACTAAAAAGGTTCCCCGCACATTGATGCTATGCATCAGGTCAAAACGTTTGGTCTCGGTGTGTTCTGTTGTAGTGAGTGAAATAGCTGAAGCATTGTTCACCAGTATATCGATACCGCCAAAAGCTGCCACCGTTTTATCAATTACATGCTGGATTTGATCCTCAAAGCGGATATCACATTGCACAGCCAATGCTTTGCCACCAGCTTTTACCATTTCTTCCGCTGCTGTAAAGATGGTGCCACCGAGCTTTGGGTTCTCTTCCACGCTTTTCGCCGCGATCACAATATTGGCTCCCTCGTTTGCAAGTTTTAGACCAATAGCTTTGCCGATACCCCGGGTGCCACCAGTTATTAGTATCGTTTTGTTTTGAAATGACATTTTAGAAGGCTGATTTTTATGGTTGCAGGGATTGTGTAAGATCTGGTTCGTGAAGATAACATTTGGTTGCGACTATGATATGCAGCCTTGCATTGATCATAAATTGTCTGATCATATAGATCCGCGTTCTACGGATGTTCTACCAGCGATCCCCGGGATCCTACTTAGTAAAATGATTATTTACCAGGCTTTGGGAAGTTTTCCGGCATGACATGGCAAAGGATTTGCGACATTAGTATTGGAACCGTCCCGTTTGATGATCCTGTATCCTTAAAAACCGCCTTGACTGAAACCAACCCTGCCTTCCTGAGATTTCGGCAGGCAGGCCTGTGAAGCAAAAACTACGGTAAGTAAGTACCGTCCCCAACAGGACTCTAAGCAAGGAAACTGAAACCCTGTCACGCATCTTAGCTCTGAGCTTGTCGAAGAGTCAAAGGATAAGAGACGGGGTTTCCATTTAATGTTCGGGCAACAGGGGTTTCGTTTGCACTATGTCTTCGATACGCTGCATCACCTCCGCTTTGAGTTTATTTACAACATCCATTGCTCCTAAATTTTCCTCCAATTGTTTTCGACTTGTAGCTCCAAGTATAGCTGTCGTAACATTCGGATTCTTCAAACACCAGGCGATACTCATCTGTGCCATCGTAATACCAAGTTCCTTTGATAATACAGCCAGTTTTTTCACTTTACTCAACAGGTCATCCTTCATCCAACGGTCCTTCAGCCAGTCAAAACCTTTCAGATCGAAACGGCTGCCCTCAGGGATACCATCATTGTATTTCCCACTCAATAACCCGCTGGCGAGCGGACTCCAGATGGTGGTACCCATCCCTACTGTTTTAAAGATCATCAGGAATTCATTCTCCATTTTATTGCGCTCCAGCAAATGATACTGCGGCTGTTCCATTGAAGGAGCAATCAATCCAAATTGATTCGCCACCCTGTGCGCTTCCATGATCTCCACCCCGCTCCATTCGCTGGTGCCCCAGTATAATATCTTACCCTGCTGTATCAAATTATGCATGGTCCACACGGTTTCTTCGATCGGTGTTCCTTTATCAGGACGATGACATAAATACATGTCGAGGTAATCAAGTTGCAGGCGCTGTAAAGCTTCATTGCACGCTTCTACCAGGTGTTTACGGCTAAGACCGGATTGATTAGGTTTATTATCCTTTCCTCTCCATCCCCAGAATGCTTTCGAGGAAACTGTGTAAGAGGTCCTGTCCCAATTCTTCTTTTTCAAAACCCGGCCCATCATCTTTTCGCTTTCACCCAATGCATATACTTCTGCATTGTCAAAAAAATTGACGCCGTTATCATACGCAATGCCCATAAGCTCATCGGCCATGCTGTCGTCTATCTGTTTATGAAAACTGACCCAGCTTCCAAAGGAAAGTGCACTCAACTGAAGGCCGGTCTTGCCCATGTACCTGTATTCCATAGAAAAATTTGTAGTTTTTAGTTTGCGGTTTGTAGTTGCAAAGAGTCATTTGATCCTTACATTCATTAAAGATACCGAGTAGTAGCCAAGAGAAATGTAGCAGAACTTAGGTGTCAGACACTCTGCGAGATGTACGGCACACGCTATTTGGGAAAACCATTCTCCGATACCTGCACGGTACCTGTAGGTTGGTTGAAGATAACGCTGCTGAGATCCTGCGTGGCGGTGAGACCTTTCCCACCATAGATATTTTTCCCGATACCATGATAAACAGCATACTTGTCGGTGTAAAACATTTTAGTAGTTTGATCCCACCAGAGATCCGGGCTTTTTAATGTATCGCCTTTCATGGTGATCACTACTACGCTGTCGCGGAGATAGACCTTGTTCAGTGTTTCATAATATTTGCCATAGCGGCTATCGAGCCAGGACTCTACCTTATTATTGTCGTCGTAAAAGTCAACATGAAGGTTCTTTGGGAATTCAACGTAGATC
>DATLCB010000029.1:0-47889 GCA_035526625.1 Chitinophagaceae bacterium | reverse complement strand
CGTTAGAATCCTTGGCAATTTAATACTACCATCGGGAGATCCAACTTTTCTTAACGAGGAGTTTAAATTTCAACCGGTATTAAAGCATTTAAAGGAGCAGGGTGATTTTATTGTAATACGATATAATATTTGGGACGAAAGAAAATGGGGAAGTGGTTGGTCTTGGAATGATTATGAGCAAACATATATGGCGGAAAGATCGCCAATGCCTTTATACGGCAATCTCGTTAAGATTTTCAATATAAAAGAAGATATTTTGAAAACTCTTGAGGATACTAGTAATGCAGTATATAGTACATATCCAAAATTGTTTTCAAATAAAAAATATTGGGAAAACCCAGCCAATAACCTGAATCTGAATGAGAGTAGATTCCCGCCTTATATGCTTAGGGATATAATCAAGGGGCAGGGGTTAACCTTTAGGGTTAATAGACGAATGGATGTTAATAGTTTTTTTGTAAGATACACTTCCGATTCAGTAAAAGAACAGCTTATTCCTTTTTCAACGTCTATCGAAACAATCAATCATCTCTTGCAGGATACAATCGCAAAAGAAGTAATAAGTGAAAATAATTATCTTGCTTATGATCAAAATCCAGGGAATGAAATAAAGGATTTCAAAATCATCCACTCTCAACCCACCGACTCCCTCCTCAAACCCATGATGCACCGCAGCGATAATTTTTTTGCGGAACAAACCTTATTGATGGTGAGCAATGAAATACTTGGCGTAATGAATGACAATAAGATCATTGATACGCTGCTCAAAACAGACTTTGAGGACCTTCCCCAAAAACCAAGGTGGGCCGATGGCTCGGGTCTTAGCCGCTATAATTTATTTACCCCGCAGGATTTCGTCTTCATCCTCAACAAAATGAAGAATGAATTTGGGATGGATCGTCTTAAGGTCATTTTTGCGACAGGAGGAGAGGGCACGATCAGCAGTTATTACAAAGCAGATAGCGGTTATATCTATGGTAAAACGGGTACCCTCTCCGGTGTGGTCGCTTTCAGTGGTTTTTTATATACGAAAAAAGGGAAGCTGCTCATTTTCTCTACGCTGGTCAACAACCACCAGGCAGCGGCGACGGACGTTAGGAGAGCAATTGAAAAATTCCTTCAAGGGGTAAGAAGCAGGTATTAAATGAGAAATCAGCAATATGAAATGCGAAATGTGAAAGTGGAGGGTCGTTTACTTTCACATTTCACATTTTTTATTTCTCATTACTGATTTTATTTCCCGAACATTTTCTCCAATTGCTCCTGCTTGAATTCAAGGTAAGTCGGATTGCCATCAGGCGTTATGTTCGGCTGTTCGCAGGCAAAAAGATCATTTACCAGTTGCCGCATTTCCTTTTCGGTCAGCGACACACCTGTTTTAATGGCTTGTTGTCTTACCAGGGAACGAACTAATTTCTCTCTCTTAGAGAACTTCACTTCGTTGCTGAAGTGTTTGTACTGTTCCAGGAGGATGTCGATCGTGTGTTTTTCATTGCCCTGTCCCACATCTGCCGGTGTGCCCTGCACTACAAAACTATTCTTACCGAAAGGTTCTATCGTATAACCCAGTTGTTGGAGATCAACCAATATCTCTTCCATCACGGCTGCATCTGCAGGAGTAAGTTCCAGTGTAACAGGGAACATGTTTCGTTGTGTAGCTACCGGTTTTTCTTTGCTCGCCGCTTTCAGCCGCTCATATATTATCCTTTCATGCGCTGCTTGCTGGTGAATGAGGAGAAAACCGTTTGTTGAAGGAACTGTGATATATGAGTTTAGTAGTTGTGTCAATTCAAGGTCAGACGTGAAAGGTGAAACGTGAGACGAGAGAGAACTTTCCGTTTGAGAAACCATCTCACGTTTGACGTTTGACGTCTCACGACTCTCATAAAACTCTTTCCAATTCTTTAGTTCGCTTCCACTTCGCGACTCTATAAAATGCGCCTGGTGCTTTTGTGTAAACCCTTTGAAGATAGACCCGGAAGAAGCAGCCGATCTGTTTTCTTGCGTAAAAGGCTGCTGGATGGAAGAAAGCTGTTGTATGGAAGGATCAAGATTAAAATCCAGTGTAGGTGTTACGCTGAATTGCGCCAATGCATGCCGGATAGCAGCCTGTACAAAAGCATAAATGATCTTTTCATCCTCAAATTTTATTTCCTGCTTGGTGGGATGCACATTTACATCTACGACGGCAGGATCGAGATCAATAAAAAGTACATACATCGGGAAAGTATCCGAAGGGATCATTTCCTGGTAAGCGTTCATCACAGCATGGTTCAGGTAAGGACTTTTGATAAAACGGTTGTTCACAAAAAAATACTGGTCGCCCCGGGTCTTCTTGGCAGTTTCAGGCTTGCCCACGAAACCATAGATATTCATATAGTCGGTATCTTCTTTGACCGATACAAGTTTTGCTGTATAATTATTACCCAACAATTGAACGACCCGCTGTTTGAGACTTCCGGACTCCAAATGAAATAATTGCTGGTTATTGGCAGTGAGGGAGAACTGGATAGTTGGAAAGGACATGGCCACTCTTGTAAACTCATCCACGATATGCCGCATCTCTGCCGCATTGCTTTTCAGAAAATTTCGCCGGGCAGGTACATTGAAAAATAAATTCTTCATCGCCAGGCTGGTGCCATTCGCCGCAGCTACAGGCTCCTGCTTCTTCACCATGCTGTTCTCAACCTCGATATAAGTACCCGTTTCTTCTTCCGCACGTTTGCTCTTTAATTCCACCTGTGCCACTGCAGCAATAGAAGCGAGGGCCTCACCACGGAAACCCATGGTCCTTATATGAAAAAGATCTTCAATACTTTTTATTTTGGATGTGGCATGGCGTTCAAAACTCATCCGTGCATCTGTCTCACTCATTCCACTTCCGTTATCGATCACCTGAACAAGGGATTTGCCCGCGTCATTGATGATGAGTTTGATCTCGGTAGCGCCGGCATCTACCGCATTTTCCAACAATTCTTTTACAGCTGAAGCGGGACGTTGAATGACCTCACCTGCCGCTATCTGGTTGGCTATATTATCGGGCAATAAACTGATCTTATCCGGCACAAATCGGGTTTAGCCGCCAAAAATAGCGATTTGAACCCTCTCCAAGCTTCCTTAAAGAGTAATATCTCCTGATAAATATCGATTGGCCGGGAAGTCGGGAAGACGAAAAGAAAGCAACCTGCAGACCCATCCTTCAATCTCACCGTCTTCCCCGCATTATTAAGATAAAGTATTGAGAAAACATACAACGAATCGGAAAGCCTTTACATCAAAAGAGTTAATTTTAAAACCACTTATTCATTTATAATCATACGATATGCGGTTTTTTAGAATAGCGATGCTTGCTCTCGTTTTGATCCCTGTTGCCGGTTTCCCGCAATATAAAAGCGGGTTAAGCAAAGAGCAATGGGTGGACAGTGTATTTAAGAGCCTGAGTAAAGAACAAAGGATAGCACAACTGATGGTTATCCGGGCGCATTCAAACCTTGGACCTGATCATGTAGCTAAGGTGACAAGTGATATAAAAAAGTATAATGTGGGAGCGCTTTGTTTTTTCCAGGGTGGGCCCATCAGGCAGGCCAATCTTACCAATTTTTATCAAAGCATCGCCAAAACTCCTTTGATGATCACCATCGACGGCGAATGGGGAATAGGGATGCGGCTCGATAGCGTGGCCAAGTTCCCTTATCAACTCACGATCGGGTCGATCAATGATGATGACCTGGTCTATAAAATGGGTGTGGCAGTAGGCGAGCAATGCAAGCGTATCGGCATACATGTGAACTACGCACCGGTAGTGGATATCAATAATAACCCGAATAACCCTGTTATCGGTTACCGCTCTTTTGGAGAGGATAAAGAAAAGGTTGCCCGGTTTGGTGTGGCCTATATGAAAGGCATGCAGGATGCAGGCATTATGGCCTGCGCCAAACATTTCCCCGGTCATGGTGATGTGGATGTTGACTCACATTTCGATCTCCCTGTGATCAATAAAAGCATTGCTCAACTGGATTCAATGGAGCTGGTGCCATTTAAAGCGGTATTTGATGCCGGTATCGGAAGTGTAATGATCGCACACCTGTATATCCCGGCCATTGATAACACGGCTAACCGAGCCACGTCTATCTCCAAAAATAATGTGACCGACCTGCTGAGAAATAAGATGGGATATAAAGGGCTCACTTTTACCGACGCTCTCGAAATGAAGGGAGTAGCCAAGTATTTTCCTGATGGAACGATCTCTGTGGAAGCGCTGATTGCCGGTAATGATATGCTTTGCCTTCCTGCTAATGTTGAAGAGTCAATTGAAGAAATTAAAAAAGCTATCAGCAAAAAGAAACTAAGCTGGGATGATATAGATGCTAAAGTGAAGAAAGTATTGGCCTCCAAATACGACCTGGGCATGAATAAGGCACAGGTGATCGATACTGATAACCTGCTGGCCGACCTGAATGCTAAAACAGACGCTATCCGTAAAGAGATAGCTGAAAAAAGTATTACACTATTATCACTCGCTGCAACAAAAGCGTCACGCACTGATTATGCACAGGTGCCTGTTGCCAAAACCATTCCCGGTGGAAAAGCTGCAAGGATCGCATACGTAGGTATTGGTGCGACCGAGTTAAATGAATTTGGTAAGAGGATGCAGGCTGATCTTGGTGCTGATGTTTTCCTCTTTTCTTATAAGGACGGCCAGGATAAAGCGGATGAGATATTGAAAGCAGTGCCCAAAGATGGAAAGTATGATGCGATCATTATAGGCATTCATAATTATTCGCTGCGGCCTACGGATAATTTTGGTATCAGTCCCGCGGCTATTAAATTATATAACGACCTGAATTTTATAAAGACCATCACACTCACTTTCGGCAACGTACTGGCGACAAAGAATTTCTGCGATGCATGGACATTGCTGGCCTGTTACCAGGATGATGCTATTACCCAGCAGGCTGCTGCGGATATACTGGAAGGAAATATTGTTTCGATGGGACGTTTACCCGTATCGGTTTGCCAGTACAAGTTTGGTGATGGCATTGTACATGGCGGTATCAAACCCGATCGGGGAAGTATCAGTCCTGCATCCCGCCAGGAAAAACTCCTCGCAGTTGATTCGATCGTGAACGATGCTATTGCACAAAAGGTTTTTCCGGGTTGTGTCGTACTCGCCGCGTACGAAGGTGAGATCATCTACCATAAAGCCTTTGGCAATTTTATGTATGATTCTTCCGAGCCAGTGAAGAAGGAAAGCATCTTCGACCTTGCTTCTGTTACCAAGATATCCGCGACCACCGTTTCAATTATGAAACTATATGAAGAGGGCAAGATCGATCTAAAAAAAAGCTTAGGTGACTATTTGCCATGGGTAAGGGGTACGAATAAGGCAGGACTTCAACTGGAAGATATATTGCTTCACCAGGCGGGTTTTGTTCCCTTTATTGCTTTTTATAAAGAGACAATAGATGAGACCGGCGCTCCCAACCCAGCTATTTATTCTGACAAACCCAAAGAAGGATTTACCATACGTGTGGCAGAGAATATCTATATGCGCAATGACTGGCAGGATACTATGTTCAGCCGCATTTTTAAAAGCTCTCTCGGCCCGCAGAATAAATATGTATACAGCGATAATGATTTCATATTTCTCGGAAAGATAATAGAAGAAGTAAGCGGAATGAAACTGGATGAATATGTTCAAAGGACCTTTTACCGTCCGATGGGGATGCTATCGACCGGTTTCAAACCAAGAGAAAGATTTGCTGTGTCACAGATAGTACCCACTGAAACAGAAAAACATTTTCGGCGTCAAACAACACGTGGTGACGTACATGATGAGGGAGCTTCTATGTTTGGAGGTGTAGCAGGCCATGCAGGCTTATTTTCCAATGCTTATGATCTTGCCATGCTTTACCAGATGCTGCTCAATGGCGGGACTTTCAATGGCAGCCGCTATCTCGATAAAAAAACGATAGATTATTTCACTGCCTATCACAGCAAGAATAGCAGGAGAGGATATGGTTTTGATAAGCCCGAGAAGGATAATGCCACCCGTAAAGAGCCTTATCCTTCGGCTTTAGCTTCGCCTGCTACTTTCGGGCACACTGGCTTTACCGGAACTTGTGTGTGGGTTGATCCAACGTATGATCTTGTTTATATCTTCCTTTCAAATCGTGTTTACCCGACAAGAGATAATAATAAGTTGGGACAAATGCTGATAAGGGGAAAAATTCAGGATGCTATCTACCGGGCGTTGGGGATATAGTTATTGCTTATCCTTTCCCTGATTCGGGTTATCCGGCCGCTGTTGGTTGCGATTAGGATTATTAGGTCTTTGCTGATTCCTGTTTGGATTATTGGGGCGTTGTTGATTTCTGCCACCACCTTGTTGGTTACGTTGCCCGCCCGACTGATTTCCTTGTTGTCTTCTTTGTTGATTCCCCTGCTGGCCGCCTTGCTGTCTTTGCCCACCAGATCCTGAGGATTGGTTTCCTCCACCTTGCTGCTGTCCTTGATTTCTTGAGCCCTGTCCCTTGCTCCTTCCCTGCTGTTGCTGTTGTTTTTTCTTCCTGTCAGCTTTTTCAAGAGTACTCAAACTGATCTGGCCGACCAGTTCAACAAATTCCGGCTCTTTCTCCACTTCTTTTGAAGAAACTAATTCAACAGGTTCGAGTTCTTCAGGTTGAATCCCCTGCTGGTTCAGCGACTTTATTTTTTTAACCCTCTCGATCGTCAGCGGGTATTGTTTATTACTGTCCGGTAAAGTGTACCACATCAGGTTCTTGAAAATATCTTTCTTGACGAGGAAAGCATTGCCTTTTGCCACCTGTAGCACATCACAATTGTCGGGGAAATGCTGCAGCGCATCGAGGTAAGTATCGAGTTCATAGTTCAGGCAGCATTTCAAACGCCCACACTGACCGCTAAGCTTGGTCTGGTTGATAGAAAGGTTCTGGTAACGGGCCGCCGCGGTGTTGACCGATTTAAAATCAGTGAGCCAGGTACTGCAACAAAGTTCTCTTCCGCAACTACCGATGCCTCCGACCTTGCCGGCTTCCTGTCTTGCCCCGATCTGCCGCATCTCTACCTTCACCCTGAACTCGGAAGCATATACCTTGATCAGTTCACGGAAGTCAACCCGGCCATCGGCAATATAAAAAAAAGTTGCTTTACGTCCGTCCGCCTGCATTTCCACCTGGCTTATTTTCATATCCAGTTTTAACTGGCGGGCAATGGCACGGCTGCGGATGACAGCTTCTGGTTCTCTTGCTTTATTCTGGTTCCTTATATCAATATCGCGGTCGGTAGCCCGGCGCAATATTTTTTTCATCTCAGCATTATCTTCCTTTACATTCCGTTTCCTCATCTGCAACCGGACGATCTCGCCGGTCAGGGATACTTCCCCCACATCAAAACCGCTAACGCCTTCCACGGCGATAAGGTCGCCTTTCTCAAAAGGCTGAAGCGATGTGTTCCTGAAAAAGTCTTTACGGGTTCCCTGGCTAAAGCTCACCTCGATCACTTTACAAGCGCTGTCCATATCGGCAATGGGAAGGTTGCGCAGCCAGTCATGCGCATTCATGCGGTTGCAGCCGCCGGAACTGCATCCGCCATTGCTCTTACAGCCATTTGGTGTGCCGCCGGTGGCGGTACTGCAACCTGTACAACTCATAAAAAATCAGAAATCAGAAATAAAAAATCAGGAATAAGAAAGTGAAAGACCCTGGCTGGTTGAAGTACTCGAACGTCCCGATCAGTTTAGCAGAAGCGAAACCGAGTGACTCTCATTTATAGCTTGTTCGCTATTAAGCGAACCTATTTGCTCTTGAAAAGCAGTGAAATATATAAGAGTACTTGTAGACATTTAATTATTCAGCATATCAGGGTCTGTCCCTACTCGCCACTAGCCATTTCCCACTTTCTATCCTCAATCCACCAAAAATACAATCTTATCCTGAATAATATGGTATAGTTTAATGGTCAGGGCATGGAAGAGCATTTTGCCGTTGGCGTTCCTTTCAATGTAATAACTGGCCCTGTCAAGTTCTTCAATAATAGCCTGTTGCTGCTCTATGCCGGCTATTTTATTCAGTCTTTCTGAGAAATCCTGTTCGGTGCTAAGCGGAGTCGAAGTGCGGGGTGCAGTCGTCCCCGTCTGACCTGCATTGATGAAACGTAAATGAATAGCCTGTTCGAGCAGATGATTGAAATACCGGAGGAATTGTTTCTGTTTTTCACGTCCCAGCCTGCTTATCTCTTCCACCCATTTGGTCTGGGCTACCGGACCCGTTTTTAAGATAGCATTCAGCCATTCCCGCAACAAAGCTTGCCAGTCTTCTTCAGCATGTTGTACCAGCTGCAAGGCTTCATGATAATTGCCTTCACTTACACCCGCTATCTGTCGTGATATAGCTGCATCGGTCTTATTACGACTGATCAGCGCTTCTTCGATCTCCCGGTTCTCTAGAGCTGGTATTTTTATTAATTGGCAGCGGCTAACAATAGTAGGCAGGACCAGCTCCTCGTTTTCAGCTACTAAAATGAACAAGGTGTTAGGCGGAGGTTCCTCAATTATTTTCAAAAGCTTATTTCCTTCCTTATCCAGTTCTTCCGGCATCCACATGATGAGTATCTTGTATTCACTTTCAAAGCTCTTCAGGCTCAATTTTTTTATTATCTCGTCACATTCCCTTGCCGTGATCTTCCCCTGGCTGTTCTCCTTTTCTTTTATCTGCTCGATCCAGTCAAACAGGTTCCCATAAGGATTTAACCGGACAAATTCCCTCCATTCAGCGATGAAATCAGTGGCAACAGGTTTCTCGCCCGGTTTTTTTGTTACAGTAGGGTAGGAGAAATGAATATCGGGATGGATTAATTGCCGGGCTTTCTGACATGCAGAACAGGTGCCGCAGCTGTCAGTTTGTAGTTGGTAGTCTGTAGTTGGTAGTTCTGCTTCACCAAAAAGGGATGGACCAGGGCTCCCGACTCCGGACTTTTGACTATTAACTTTCTCACAAACTATATACTGCGCAAATGCAAGCGCCATAGGCAAAGATCCACTGCCTTCCTTTCCTAAAAACAGTAAAGCATGACTGAGCCTGTTATGCTGGACCATTTCTGCCAGTTGTTGTTTTACGGATTGTTGTCCTATTACGTCAGAGAATTGCATGGATGCAAATCTCCCATTCCTGAAGAATTGAGCAAATGTTTTTTAACTCGAAGCCCAGTGCTTTTAAAAGGAGGTTATGAGAATGATTACACTTCTCAGGTACCAGAAAAAATAAAAAAAGCGACGCTTGTACCAGCATCGCTTTTAGTTATTAATTTTTATCTTTTAGTTCTTCAGGTATTGTAAAACTTCTTCGCTCATCGGGTTGGCCTTATGGTGAAAGACAGCTATCAATTTCCCGTTCTTATCCAGCAGGAACTTGGTAAAATTCCAGATCACGGGGTCTTGCATGAATTTTTTCCAGACCATATCCTTGGAATTATTAGCCGGAAGATCTTTGGCAATCTCTTTGGATTGATCTACCAGCCATTTGTATAAAGGATGAATATCCTCTCCTTTCACTGATATTTTTTCAGCCATGGGGAAGGTAACGCCATAGTTCTTGGTGCAAAACGCTTTTATATCTTCATTGGTCCCCGGTTCCTGTGCGCCAAAGTTGTTAGCGGGGAAACCGACGATCACGAGCTTGTCCTTATATTTCTCATATAAAGTTTCAAGATCTTTATATTGAGGTGTATTGCCACATTCAGAAGCCGTATTCACGATCATGATCATTTTTCCTTTGTATTGGGAAAAATCTATATCGGTACCATCAAGACCAGGCACTTTGAAATCATAAATCGATCCGCCGGGGAGAGTAACTGCTACGATCATAGCTATGAGAAATGTTTTCATGATTGAAATTTTTGTTGAGAGGAAAACAAAGGTAGGCTGATTTTGCGGGAAGAAGGCTTATTGCTTTTCAAAACAGCCCAGGTCGGGTAGACCCACCGGCCGGAGCTTTCCGTCTAGGTCTGTTACAATAAAAGCGTTCACACCTTTATTGATCGCTGGCGAACCTGCCTTCAACCTGAAATCATAATAATTCCGTGATGTATTGATGCTGTCAAATTGAGGGGCCTGGTTGTTAATGACCTGGTTGCTTGTGATATTGGTTGGGGTATTCTGCACTTTCCAGAGGTTATAATCAAAGTTGACGTTAAAGGGCGTACTGCCTTGTTTGACCACGATCACTTCATCATTTACCAGCCCATTTTCTCCCCAGAATATGCAGTTGCGAAAGACCGCATTGAGGTTTGCAGTAACACCAGCAGCCGTGTTACTGAGAAAAAGGACCGGGTTTTTGTGTTCGATAAAAGAGCTGGCGATTGTGACCACTGTACAATGCGTGAATTGATAATCACCTCCCTTTGCAAGTAAAAGATTTTTACCACAATTACTGATCAGGCAATTCCTTGCCCTAATACTGCTGTTGAGAGAAATGATTCCGGCATCATAAGCATTATCGATAATGCATTCGTTCAATATAAGTTTGGGGTTGGCGTTGGGCGAAGGGTCCTGTATGCCGATCGCCTGGTAAGCATTTTTGATCACAGCATAGTTCAGTACATTGTCTTTTGAGCCAGGCTGAAATAAAATGCCGGGCCAGGAAGCAGGAAAATCTTTGTAAGGATCATCCATCCTGTCTCCCCGAAAATAGACCCGGTCAATCGTGTCTTTCAAACCGTTCACTACGAGGCTGCCATTAATAAGTATGGGAGCATCTGCATGCACATAAATACGGCAGCCTTTGTTGATAGTAAGCGTTTGATTGCTGTTAAGGGTTAAGGAACCGAGTATGACGTAAGGCATATCATTGTTCCAGGTCTCATTAGCGGATATGATCTTGTTCCTGAAAAAATGAGCATTTTGACCCCATGCTTCCAGTTGCACCAGCCTGTTCTTTCCATTATAACTAACCTGGATACTGTCGCGGATAATAAAAGGAAGATTGCTGGTTCCTGGATCCACATTCACCTGTACAAAAACATAGAGACTGTCGTTCGCTTCTATATCGAGGTTGTTGAATTGTGTTCCGGGAATGCCATCAACATTCATTTTATAGGCAGAAGAAGTACCGCCCATTAGTCGTAAAGAAGATATCCTTAGCTTTTGGTCATTTTCGTTGAGTATTTTAAATGTGCGGTAAGTTGAACCAGCTGTCACAAATACCGTATCATATTTTAAGCTGTCCGCGGTGATAGTGACCCTGGCATCAGGGGAAGTAATAAAAGAATCTTTCCGGCAGGAAAAAAATAAAAGCACTGAAAAAGTTATGATCAACAGGCCGGGGATTTTCATTGCTATCAAAAATAGTTCAAGAAAATGATATTAATGGCTCGCTATACAAAATGCGGCAACACTAAGGCTTGTGTTCTCGCTTTTTAGTAATTCAATGCCGCAGGATTCAAGCGTAGCGCCCGTAGTTACCACATCGTCTACCAATAATAAATGCCTGTTGCAGACCGGGCTGGCATCTGAAAGAACGAATTTGCCATCAATATTTTTCCATCTTTCTATCCTTCCTTTCCTGGTTTGTGTTTCGGTATGTTGCGGCCGGGTGATCACATTGGTAAGCACGGGTATATTCATGACCTCGGCAATGCCTTCTGATAGAATGGTAGCCTGGTTATACCCCCGCTTTCTTTCTTTGAAAGGGAAAAGCGGTAAGGGAACGATTGCATCGACATCAAAGCGACCGGATCTTTTAAGCTGTTCTCCCATGATCCGGCCAAGCTGGTATCCCAGATCTTTATTGCCTTTGTATTTGAATTGATGCATCAGGTGCTGCATCAATGATTCTTTATTATAATAAAATTGAGCTGTTGCAGCAAGGAGAGGTAGCCTCCCCCAAAAAATCCTTTCAACGGGATTATTCCAATGCAATTCAAAGTTGGTTTCGGGCAGGGAATCTATACAACGCATGCAGAGCATCGTATTTTCATTCAATATGTCTGTTCCGCAACCAGAACAAACATGGGGGAACAATAAATGCAACACCGCATCCTTTATTTCTTTTAGCCTTATCATTTCACTTCTCTTACTGCCACATCAATGAAACCTTCTTAAAAAAGATATTTATAAACTTCTTCAACCCTTCCCATCGTGATTACTTCTATATTGAATTTTTGTTGGACCATTCCTTTCTGGTTGTATTTAGAGACGATGATCTTTTCAAATCCTAATTTTTCGGCTTCGGCGATCCGTTGCCCGATCCGATTGACCGCTCTTATCTCGCCACTCAAACCCACTTCTCCTGCGAAACAAATACGCTGTGAAAGCGGCACATCCTCATAGGACGAAAGGAGGGCACATAGAACAGCGAGGTCAATAGAAGGGTCTTCGATCTTCAATCCACCCGCAATATTCAGGAAAACATCTTTCACGCCAAAGTGAAATCCACCCCTTTTTTCAAGTACGGCTAATAAGAGTTGGAGCCTTCTAAGGTCAAAACCACTAACCGTTCTTTGCGGAGTTCCATAAACAGACTGAGTGACCAGGGCCTGAACTTCAATGAGCAGGGGCCGCATACCTTCTATCGTTGCGGCAATGGCTGTGCCGCTAAGCTGATCTTCTTTTTGAGTGATCAGTATCTCACTGGGATTCAAAACACCTTTCATTCCCGCATCTGTCATTTCATAAATTCCCAGTTCGGCTGTACTGCCAAACCGGTTCTTTAAAGTTCTCAGGATCCGGTAAGCATAGTGCCTGTCCCCTTCGAACTGTAGCACAGTATCTACCATATGCTCCAATATTTTCGGGCCCGCGATACTTCCGTCCTTGGTGATATGCCCGATCAGGAAAACCGGTGTATTGGTCTCTTTAGCGAAACGCTGAAACTCTGCAGCTGATTCCCTGATCTGAGATACACTTCCAGGTGATGAATCAATAAAGGGAGTATGCAATGTCTGGATAGAGTCCACAATGATCAATTGCGGCTTTATTTTTTTTATCTCCTGGAAAATGACTTGGGTAGATGTTTCTGTAAGCAGGTAAAAATTATCATTTCTTAATCCCAATCGGTCTGCACGCATTTTTATTTGTTGCTCGCTTTCCTCACCGCTTATATATAAGACTGAAATATCTTTTAACCATAATCCATTTTGTAAAAAAAGGGTCGATTTGCCAATGCCTGGTTCACCCGCCACCAAAACAAGGCTACCAGGAACCACGCCACCACCAAGCACCCTGTTCAATTCCGTATCAGCCGTGGGTAATCTTTTCTCTTCACTACTTTTTATTTCATGTAACGACACGGTGCGGCTGTTCCTTTTTTCATCCGAATAGTCTTTCCAATCGTTATTGTTTTTTGGATTTTCTTTATGGACCAACTCTTCAACAAAAGTGTTCCACTGGTTACACGAAGGACATTGCCCAGCCCATTTCACACTTTCATAACCACAATTCTGACAAAAAAAAGACGTCTTGCTTTTACTCATCCGCTAAAATTAAACGATTGCTCCGTGTTTACTCAGATGTTTGAACAACGATCGACGATGATTTAATTAAAAGAGAAGAGATTTCTTCTGAAGTATGATGAAAAGTAAGCGGGAGATAATAGATTTTTTCCGTCTCTTCTTTAAATGTAAAAAGGGCCAATCTAGTGATTGACCCTCTTACTTACTAACCCATTAAATTCTATTGCTAAGTTACAATTAAGCCCCACATTTCAAAATAAATTTTTCTTCCTGTGAATAACTTACCAAAATAGAAAAGCCTTTTAATTCTTCTGAATGGGCAAGTATAATATGCTTATAATTATTTGATTTTAAGTATTTTATAAACATAATAAAGCCATAATCCTAAACTGCGATATTAACCCGTAGCTTCTTTTCCCGTTTAAAAATGGCAAAAAGACGGCAAAAAACCGGCTTAACCAAAAGGTAGAAAAATGGATATTTTCTAAGCTTAAAAGAAGAACAAATATGATAATGTCCAACGCGATCTTTGTGGTCTCGTTTGGGTTTTTAGGGATTAGTTTTTTGGTCTCAGCTATCCTCAAAAGCAAGGTCATTAAATACAGTAAAATTGGTCTATCCAACGGTTTATCAGGTCAGGAAATGGCTGAAAAAATGCTGAGGGAGAACGATAATTTTTGATGTAAAAGTGGCTTCCGGTGTAAGGTTTTTATCCGATCCGACTAAGATGGTAAACCCGAGTACTGAAGTATATAAAGGCACCAGTATTTCGGCCGCCGGAGTAGCTGCCCATGAATGCGGTCCCGCGGTTCATCATGCACGGGCTAAAGGCCTCTGAGGTTTCGTAGTAAGATGGTCCCAGCCGTCCAAATTAGCTCAATGCTGGTAAATTGGGTATTGGCCAGGATGATAGTGCTGGCTACACAAAAAACCCTACCACACTCCTGATCGGATCATTATCATGAGCATAACCGTGCTTTTACCTTTTACCTTGCCCGTGAAGTTCAATGCGAACAAAAAGCCCTGGCCGGGTTAAACCATTCCAACGTTACAAATGCTTTAGAATACCCTAAAGCGAAGGATGCGCTGAAATGGGCAGCCACTGCCTATGTTTAGAAGTGACAGTTGCTGTTTTATCTATAACTATTAGTTTCTACAATTTGATCTCTTCGTCGTGTTGGTCGAAAAACTTGTATTCGGTAAGATGAGAATTACTGTTTTCCTCAAGCCTTATTTTCTGGCCAAATTTCTTTTTCCATTTTGCGATCTTATTATTCCAAAACCAGCCTTTAGTAAGATAGGCATATAAGATAGGATGCACTACCAGTTTCAGGTTAGCATTCTTATGAGTGACCAAATAACTGACATTCTTTTCAATTTCATCCTCCAGCAAAAGTGTAGAAGATATTTTTCCTGTTCCGTTACAACTTGGACAAACTTCCTGGGTGTTGATATTCACTTCCGGTTTCATTCGTTGCCGGGTGATCTGCATGATGCCAAATTTTGAAATAGGAAGTACAGCATGTTTAGCCCGGTCAGGTTTCATGAACTCTTCCATTTTCTCCATTAACCTCCGCTTATTTTCGGGAAGCTTCATATCAATGAAATCAACAACAATGATACCTCCAAGATCTCTCAACCTTAATTGCCTTGCGATCTCATCGGCAGCTTCGAGGTTTGTTTCGAGTGCATTCTGTTCCTGATTATTACTTACGCTTTTATAACCGCTGTTGACATCGATCACATGGAGCGCCTCTGTATGTTCAATAATGACGTAGGCCCCGCTATCGAGGTTCACGGTTTTGCCAAAAGAGGATTTTACCTGCTTGGTGATGCCAAACGAATCAAATATGGGGGAGCCATTTTGGTAAAAGGAGACGATGTCAGCTTTTTCCGGGGCAATACGTTGTATATAGCTTTTGGTGTCGGCAAAAATGGTCCGGTCATTCACCACGATCTTGTTGAAATCTTCATTAAGCAGATCACGCAGAATGCTGGTGGTTTTCGTTTGTTCACTAAGGACCCTTGTAGGCGCCGTGGCGCCTTTCAAATTCTGCTGTATCGTCTTCCACATCTCTACTAGTGCAGAAAGGTCCTCATGCAACTCCGCAGTATTCTTCCCTTCAGCAGCCGTCCTTACAATTACTCCAAAATTTTTGGATTTAATAGCTTCCACGATCTTTTGCAATCGCTTTCTTTCTTCTGAAGAATGGATCTTACGGGAAACAGCAACGATATCATTAAAAGGAGTGAGTACTACAAATCGACCCGGCAAAGATAATTCGCAACTTAACCTTGGGCCCTTGGCTGCGATAGGTTCTTTCAATATTTGTACAAGAATGTTCGGCTTGCCATTTAGGACCTCATTTATTTTACCGGTTTTGATGATCTCTGGCTCTACGGTGAACTTGCCAAAATCAAGTCCTTGGTCGCTCTTATCGTTCATGCACATATGCGTGAACTTAAGGAGTGATTTAGCGTAGGGACTCAGGTCAGTATAATGAAGAAAGGCATCTTTTTCAAATCCCACATCCACGAATGCAGCATTCAAACCTGGTATCAGTTTTTTCACCTTTCCCAGGTACAGGTCACCCACGGCAAAACGGGCATCGCTCTTTTCGCTATGCAGTTCGACCAGCTTTCTGTCTTCCAGTAAAGCAATCTCCACTCCTTGTGGAGCGGCATTGATGATCAGTTCTTTGTTCATTACAGCTTACATACATGAATCACCTTAAGGCTGTAAAACACCAGTTGCAAAAACATTCCGTACGAATGCTAAGGTTGTGCTAGGCAAAACAGGTAGCTGAGATGGGCGGGGATGCAATCTTATACGGCAACAACCGGTGGACTGAAAATAAGTCGTTAGTCTTTAGCATTAGTCAGACCTGATTATTTATCGGACTAATGACTAATGACTGGATTAGAGACTATTTGTTTCTCTTTTTATGACGGTTCTTTCTCAGTCTTTTTTTACGCTTGTGCGTCGCAATTTTGTGACGCTTCCTTTTTTTACCACAAGGCATGTCAAATAATTTTTTGATCTTGTTTTATAAATAAGTTTTAATACGCTACTTTCTCAATTCCCCTATTCGTTGCTCTATCGCTTTTTTAAGCTCAGATTGTTTTACCAGACGAAGGCTCTTCCCGTAACAGTCTGCTGCATTCTTCTTATCACCCATTCGCTCATAAACTCCCGCCAGCAATAGGATAGCATCCAGGTTATCAGGTTCCAGTCGGCATACCGTTTGAAAACGGCCGATCGCTTTGTCGTATTGCCCTGAAATAAGTGAGGCCTTCCCCAGCATCATTTGGGCATACGCATTGGTGCTGTCTCTTTCAACTACTTCCCTGATCTTCAAGATCCCTTCCATTGGAGTAGTTGAAATTCCACCAAATAAATAAGCAGCTCCCAATCCTACTTTCGCAGAATCATTTGCCGGGTTAATTTGTAAAGATCTCTCAAACAGGTCTTTGGCCTGCAGGGCCTTCCATTTTCTTCTTTCTGTTACCTCATCCCACTGCAGACTATCCAAAAACAGTTGGGCGGCAAAGGTGAGGGTTTTTTCCGAATTTTCCAATCGTGCAGCTTCGGCCTGGTACCAGGCATAGGCCTCAAAAACTCCTGCGGAATCGGCCCAGAAACGGGCCAGTTGATGGTACACATGTACTTGTTGGTCTTTCACATCACCTCTTGATAAAGAATTTTCCAGGGTACTGATCCTTATTACCTGTTCGGGGCTCAATTGTTTTTTGGCTAGTGCGAGAATGGTATCAATAGTAATAGAGGAGGTTTCACCATGGTCATGCCCATCATCCGGAACGTGACGTTCTGTAGAAACTATGGTTTTTGTGGAAGGCGTCCTTCTTACAAAAAAATAAATACCAGCAATAAGCACCAAACCAATAAGAACAGTAATGAGTTGAGGTTTTTTCACTCAATTTATTTAAGTGTGCAAAGGTACTGGCAAAAGTCGTTGGTTCCGGCCTTGTGTAAAGAGAACAACAAAATTTAACCACTACCTGACTAAAATTTTGTGGCCTGCGAGCCTATTCCTTATCTTAAATCCTGCTTTATAAGACATGATCCAAAAAACTGCTTTTATTATGCGAACCTTATATGCCCTATTATTTTTAGGAGCCATTGCTTGCTCTGTAGTTTCTTGCGGCGGTAAAAGCAAAAGTGATGCTGCCGCTAAATACACGCTGACGGCCGGAACAGACAACCAGGGAAATAGAGTCGAAGACAGCACGCTGGCACCCGTAAAAACATTCCTGGAACAAGACCTGGCTCAATGGATGGCATCTTTCACAGGGATCCATATTGACTCCTTCCGGAATATTCAAAAAAGTGATTTTGAGAACACAGAGTATGACCAAACAACTGACTTGACTAAGTTTTACGAATTGTATAAGGCTTCTTGTAATTTTTCTCCGGACAGCAGCCAGTTCATTGATCTGTACAGTGCCGGTCTGATGCTGGAGAAAAAAGGCAAAAAGATAATTGCAAGTGCAGATGTTGACCAGGCAGTCACATTATGTGATCTTAAAAACAAAGAATGGAAACGTATTGCTTCTTTTGGTCCCTCTGCAGGTATAGAAGAGGCGATATGGATATCACCATCAACATTTATCCTGGCAGGCGTTATGTATAATGACAATGGTCAACCTACGCCGCTACTTATGATCGGTGATATCAACAAGAGGTCCTTTCGTTGGTTTGAAGCAAATTCGGTAAGGCCACCTTCATCGAAATATGAACCCAGTGGTCTAAAGAAATTAAAAATTGATGAATGGGAGTAGGCTCATGATCAAGCGTCTTCCCCGGGACCTGCATCAGGCTTAACCTCTTTCAATTTTTTTACTTCTGCTACAAACTCTTTCGCAGGTTTGAAGGCTGGGATATAATGTTCGGGGATATGTACGGCAATGTTCTTCTTGATGTTGCGGCCGATCTTAGCGGCTCTTTTCTTGGTGATAAAACTTCCAAAGCCACGGATATAAATATTTTCACCAGCGGACAAAGTATCTTTTACTTCCTTGAACATAGTTTCAAGAGTAACAAGCACATCTACCTTTGGGATGCCTGTTTTTTCAGATATCTGATTTACCAGGTCGGCCTTTCTCATGGTTGCAGGTTTTAAATGGTTTTACGAACTCCAATTTAAGGCAAAATAATATGATAGTCAACTAAATAGGAATAATTTTTTTAACCGGGTGTGGATTACTGAACTCTAAAAGCCGGATATTTAACCCCGGTTTTATGAAGAAACTCACCCCGGCCATACCAAAAACAGCCTTTAGCCGCTTATTATTAAAGTGGAATAGGAAGCAAAATACCCGCCAGATGCCCTGGAAAGGAGAAAAAGATCCTTACCTGATCTGGTTAAGTGAGATCATCCTTCAGCAAACCCGGGTAGAGCATGGCCTTAATTATTATAACAAGTTCGTTAAAGCCTTTCCGGACGTGCATAAGCTTGCCAAAGCCCCAGGCGAAAAAGTATTCAAACTGTGGGAAGGATTGGGTTATTATACCCGCTGCCGCAACCTGATCGCTTCGGCAAAATATATTTCCAAAGAATTAAAAGGAAAATTCCCCGGTACCTATGAAACTATAAAAGCATTAAAAGGCGTTGGACCCTATACAGCAGCAGCCATTTCTTCTTTTGCATTCAACGAGTCTCATGCAGTCGTCGATGGAAATGTTTTCAGGGTACTGGCTAGGGTATTTGGTATAAGTAAAGCCATTGACTCCACCAGGGGTAAGAAACATTTTACAGCATTAGCCCAGGAGCTATTGGATAAGAAACAACCGGGCCTCTATAACCAGGCAATTATGGATTTCGGGGCTATTATTTGCAAACCTGCGACCCCCCTTTGCAGCAATTGCATTTTTAATAAAACCTGTTATGCTTTCCTGAATGATAAAATAAACGTGCTGCCGGTAAAGGAGAAGAAGCTAACAATAAAGAACCGCTGGTTTTTTTATTTGATCCTGGAATACCGGAACACTATCGCCCTCCGGGAGCGTACCAGCAAAGATATCTGGCAGGGATTGTTTGAATTTCCCCTGCTCGAGATGAAGAAGGACGAACCTGTAAACATCCTGCTCAAAAAAGCTGAAATAAACAATTTGCTTCCGAAACATGGATACAAGTTGCTGGAAGTTTCTCCATTATATAAGCAGCAGCTTTCTCACCAGTTGCTAGCGGGCCGGTTTTTAAGAATATCAGTCAGTAAGAAACATGCTCTGGGAGATTGGAAATGGATAGAAAAAAATAAACTTGCCCGGTATCCATTGCCTAAATTCATTAACCAGCATTTAATGGAATAAGCAGCAGAAAGCCCGTTAAATAATCCTTCTGTACTCTTTACATTTAAAAAATACTCTAACTTTAAAAAGCATTGACAGCCCCGGACGTATTGTTCATCTTAAAGAGTAATAGTATGAGAGGCGTAAACCGTGTAATGCTGATCGGCAACCTCGGCAAAGACCCCGAAGTACAGCACCTGGAAGGAAATATTGCTGTAGCCAAATTTCCCTTAGCTACCACAGAAACATTTAAGGACCGCACCGGTAAACTCGTATCACAAACAGAGTGGCATACTGTTGTATTATGGCGGGGACTTGCTGAGCTGGCACAGAAATATTTACATAAAAGCAGTCTTGTATATATTGAAGGACGCCTGCGTACCCGCAGTTGGGACGATAAAGATGGTAACCGCAAATTTGCTACAGAAGTAGTAGGTGATAACCTGATCATGCTGGATAAACGGGCTGATAGTCCAGGACATCAATCCCCTGGTGATAGCGGCACCGAAGGCATAGGCAATAACGATATGACTATGGGCGACCCATCAGAAACACTTCCCTTCTGATCAGCAGATAAAAAAACGATATTTTTGTCGTGATGGCAGGTAATACGACCTGCCTTTTTTGGTAAACAAAAACCTTTGCTTTGGATAGCCTGCCTGACAAGCTTTTATATTTTTTTCTCGCAATCGACACGCAGGGCACTACTTTCCTGGCAGTAGCACTGATCCTGATGCTGCTACTTATATTTACTATATCCGGTGCAGAAGCAGCACTTTTCTCCTTGAACAATAAGGATGTAAATATGCTGAAAACAAAACAGCATAGTTCCGCCAAACGTATCGTTAGCCTTCTGGAAGAACCTAAAGAAGTATATGCTTCATTGATGATCGCAGGGACATTTGTCAATATCAGTGTCATCGTCCTGGCCAACTACCTTATCAATCGTCTTGTTTCTTTTGGAAACGTCGGGGCTGTAGTGGAGATACTGGCTAAAGTAGCCGTGATTGCCTTTGTATTGGTTTTCTTTGGAAAGATTTTGCCCAAAGTATGGGCTACACAGAACAATTTGCGGTTTGCTTACGGTTCATCATTTGTTATTGAAGCATTGCACCTTTTATTGCGCCGCATCAGTAAATGGATGGTGTCGCTCGCGGATGGCATTGGTAAAAGAGCCGGGGCCAATCGTACCGATTCTATGAGCATGCAGGAAATGGATGCTGCTATAGATACAAAAAGTGATGAGGAAGCTTCACCAAAAGAAAAAAGCATCATGAAGGGGATCGTGAAGTTTGGTAACATCACGGTAAGACAGATCATGCGAAGCAGGCTGGATGTAAGCGGGGTGGAATACAATTCAACTTTTGGTGAAGTTATAAGAAGGGTGGAAGAACTTCATTATTCCCGCCTGCCGGTATATAAAAAAAGCCTCGACGAAGTGACCGGCATCCTCAATACCAAGGACCTTCTTTCTTTCCTGCATGAAAGCGAGAACTTCGACTGGCACAAATTGATGCGCCAGCCTTTCTTCGTTCCCGAAACCAAACTCATCGAAGATCTCCTTAAAGAGTTTCAACAGAAACGGATCCATTTTGCGGTGGTAGTGGATGAATTTGGTGGCACCAGTGGTATCGTAACCATGGAAGATATCCTTGAAGAAGTGATCGGCGATATAAGGGATGAATTTGATGAAGAGGAAAGCAACAATTATAAGGTGGATGAGAGGACCTATATTTTTGAAGGCAAGATAATGATACACGATATGTGCAGGATCATGAAATTGCCCATCGATACATTTGATAACTTAAGAGGTGAGAGTGAATCCCTGGCCGGGCTGATCCTGGAAGTGGCAGGGGAGTTTCCAACTGTTGATTGGGTGATACCTGCAGGTGATTTTGAATTCGATATTATGCAGGCAGATAACAACCGCATCCAACTGGTCAAAGTGACGATCAAAGACCGGGCAGAAAGTACCGAGTAATTAAACAAGTTAAATGAGGATTATGATCAGATCGCTTGGGTGGATAGTATTGCTGGTTGTGAGCGGAGGTTTTTTTACAGCCTGCAATAGCGACTATACCGCGGGAAAGAAAAAAGGTTATTTCAAAATAGATTTCCCCGAAAAAAAGTACCAGTTATTTGACCAACCCGGTTATCCTTACACTTTTGAATATCCAGTGTATGCCAATGTTATCAAGGACAGTACTTTTTTTGATGATAAGGCAGGTGACTGGTGGATCAATATTGATATTCCCCGTTTCAACGGCCGGATACATGTGAGCTACAAAGCCATCAATGCACAAAACAATTTTGACTCCCTGGTCAGAGATGGATTTAAAATGGCCTATAAACAACATGTGAACATGGCTACCGGCATCCATGACAGCGTGATGAGAACTCCGAATGGGGTTGAAGGCATTTATTTTTCACTGGAAGGGAATACAGCAACTGCCAACCAGTTCTTCCTGACAGATTCCACTAAACATTTTTTAAGGGGGGCCTTATATTTTGATGCAGCGCCGAATGCTGATTCATTAGGTATTGTGAATGATTTCCTGAAAAAAGACCTGCAGCACCTGATCAACACACTTCAATGGTCGGACAGGGCTTCTTCTGAAAAATAAAAAACCCTGGTGGGTCACCAGGGTAATGGATAAGGCTTTATTACTTATAACTCCTTGCTTTCTGTTTTCTTTATTTCTTTTTTAGAAACGGGTATTTCTTCTTCAACCATCCGGCCGCGACTGAAATATTCTTTCCGGATCTTCTTTTTCTTTTTTACTGTTTTCAATACGCTGCTTTCTTCGGAAGGGGTAATCGTTACTGCAGGCTCGTCTGTAAGGCTTGTTTTTTCAGTAACCAATTTGTCTTCTGTTGAAATAGGTACTATCCCTACCACTTTATCTTCCATGGTTGCAGACTTTTTCTTAGTCACTGGCACTTTTGTCTTCTGTGCTACTTTTTTATCTGTCGCCGGCACAGTTACTTCATCCTTTGCAACAATAGGCGCTTCGAAAGGCTTTTTTTCAGAATACATCTCCTTGAATTCTTTTTTGTTTTGTGTTTGCTTGTAGTCCACAAACCCATAAATGCTGGCGCCTATCATTAACGTAGCGCCCACGTACAACATTGATTTCATTTGATTAGTTTTTATTGTTTTTAAATGGCCAAATGGTTCTGCGAAACATAAATTTTTTTTTTTAAAACGTTTAAAAAGTAGTGACTGTTTTGTTATGTGGCGAAGGATCTGAGATAATTTTTACTTTGACGGTAGATGACCCATTCAGCAAAGAGCATGTTACCAATCACACTTATCCAAAGCGACAGTTCATAGTTTTCCAGGTGTCCCCATCCAAGCATAAAGAAAATAATATGATATACACGAAATGTTACGGCGGTCATTGCCATCGAATAACTGCGCATCATCCATATCTTATGCGCTATCACATTTCTTTTATGAATAGTGCTCAGTCCATACAGGGTAGTTACAAACCACCAGCCCGCCATGAACATGAATAAAACCCTTTCCCAAAAACTTCCTTTCGCAAAGAAGGACATATATAAACCAGTAGGCGCTCCAAGAAAAAGAACTACAAATACATATATTTTGCCGGAGAAACGATGGAGGGGCTTTGTTTTCTTGAGGATGTACCGGGAGAACTGGATCAGTGAGGTACCGATACACAAAGCGCCGGCGGCAATATGTATATAGAAACAAGTATAGTAGAAATTACTTTTGAAAAGCAGCGCTCGTTCTTCGATGAAGGAGAAATTCATTTCAAAAGAAAAATAAGGAATAGTGTTGTAAATAAGTAAGAGGCTGAAGCCTGCTACCGGGACCCAAAACAGCATCTGGAAAAAAACCTTTGCTGATCTCTGAAGGGTGATGATTCTTGTGTTCTGCATACAGCTGGTTTGCTGTAAGGATGCCGCGGCCCAAAAGCTTCCACAATAAGTGAGTGTTAGAACTGTGTTAAAGGAATTTCAACTGAAACAGAATCTTTGGTAATTTGAGAACCTAATAAACTAACATGCCCTCACTCAGGAGACTGCTATTTCTTGTTATATGCATACCACTTCCACTAACCATGTGGTCCCAGCAGGCAGCGGCTGTAGATTCCATCAAGAACGGACTTGCAGCGGCGAAAACAACAGAAGAAAAGATCTACTGGATGGATTACCTGTCCCGCACCCTCATGAATGTAAACCCTGCTGAAGCCGAGACCTATGGGGAGAAACTGATCATGCTGGCTGAGGAATCACGTGACCGAAAACTTATGATCAGGGCATACCGAGCTAACGGCATCCGCTGTGGTTTTTTCAGAGGACAAAAAACCTATGCTAACCGTGCGATCGGGTATTTCGAAAAAGCCTTAGCCATTGCAAGTCAGGAAAGAATGGATGAGGAGATCGGGGCCTGTGGGTTACTCCTGGCCGATCTATATATTAGTATCCCGGATTATCAAAAAGCGCTGAACTATGTAAGCGAAGCTGCTACAAGGATAAGCAGTTCAACTAATGATAGTTTAAAGATAGAGCTCTACATCACCAAAGGAAAAGTGAGCGAAGCTACCAACAGGAAGATAGATGCGTTGGGGAATTATCTACAGGCCCTGGCAGCTGCAGAAGCGATCAAAGACAATGAGAAGAACAAAAGAAGAAAGGCTGAATTAAAAAGGAATAGTTATTTGCGGCTTTCAACGTTTTATAATCATATTGAAGAGTATGATAAGGCTATCGATTATTATACGCTTGCCTATAAAGAATTGGATAATATAGGTGACAAGAGGGTGCCCTACCAGCGTTGTATCGATATTAATGCATTGGGTAACCTCTTTGCCGCAAAAAAAAATGCTGGCATGGCGATCAGTTATTATGAAAGATCTATAGCCATGGCTGATTCGTTGAAGTTTTCCAATCTTAAAGTTCCGGGGTATCTCAGCCTGCTGAACCAGTATCTGCGAATGAAGGAGCCAGGTAAAGCAATGGCATATATGAATTCTCCCAGGGGACAGGACCTGGTCAGGTTTCTTCATCAGTTCGGCATGACGGCTGCCGTGTACCAGGCTTATGCAGCTATTTACACTGACATGGATCAATTCGACTCAGCCCGGTTTTATCTCGCCAAAGCTATTCCTCTTTTCGAACAGAAAATGAATGAGAACAACAGCGTTGATATTTACATGCAGGCGGGTGAGCTTTATAAGAAAACAGGGGAAAGCGACAGGGCGATCGGGTTTTATATGAAAGCAAAAGATATTGCACAAAAAAATGGGTTCCTGGAAATTTTGCAGGAAGCGGTAAAGCAAATGGATACATTATATGAAAAGAAAGGGGACCTGTTAACCTCCCGGATGTATAACCGGATCTATTATACCTATAAAGACAGTGCAGATAAACTTACAAGAGAAAAAGAGGTGGCGCAGGAAGAAGCAGGATATGAGACCGTAAGGCTGACGAGGCTCAAAGCCGAAGAAGCTGAACGTAACCGGCGTCGTAACAATATTCAGTATATGAGTATCATTTTCGGGATCATAATGTTATTTATATCT
Source organism: Chitinophagaceae bacterium (assembly GCA_035526625.1). GTDB lineage: Bacteria > Bacteroidota > Bacteroidia > Chitinophagales > Chitinophagaceae > JJ008. The sequence continues at coordinate 22,560 of DATLCB010000029.1, read as the reverse complement.
CTTGTTGTTTTAGGAATGTTCAAAGTGTCAGCGGGAGCGATCCGGGCAATCGGATTTTTTGTTTTCCTGATGTTATTTGAATTCATCTTTCTTGTTTTTAAGAAAACCATCTATACATTCACTCATGGTGAACCCTGGAAAGATCTCTTATTCATGATCGGACTTGCCGCATTGCTGGTGCCTTTGCATCATTGGCTGGAACACCGGGTGCTTCATTACCTTACTTCTCATAACCGGCTGACATCTGCTGGTCTCCATATCAAAAACAAATTTTTCCGTAAAGCAAAACAAGGTGAGCAATAGTACAGGACTTACCTTTGCAGAAATAGAAGCTAAGTGATAGTAGTGGATAATATAATCATAGGAGATGATGTGGTAGAAAAGCAATTTGTGTGCGACCTGGATAAATGCAAGGGAGGTTGCTGCGAAGAAGGCGACGCGGGAGCACCACTGGATAAGGAAGAATTGGATATAATTTTGGAAATGTATGAAAAGGTAAAGCCTTACCTGTCTGCCGAAGGTATCGCGGAAGTAGAGAGGAAAGGAAAATATGTTTATAACAGGGAATTCGGATGGGTAACACCAACGCTGGGTAATGACAGGGAAATATGCGTTTACGGCATACGCGATGGAAAAGGAATTATCAAGTGTGCATTTGAGCAGGCTTACTATGACGGGGTGATTCCCTGGAAGAAGCCGATCAGTTGTCACCTGTTCCCGATCATTGTCAACAAAGGGAAAAAAGGAAGTTATGACCGGATGAACTATGAAGCCAGGGAAAAACTTTGTAACCCTGCCTGTGTATTGGGAAAAAAACTAAAAGTGGCTACTTATGAGTTCCTCAAGGAGCCAATAGTCAGGAAATACGGGGAAGGGTTTTATAATGCACTCGACAAGGTGGCTAAAATGCAGTTTGACAAAAGCACAACGTTTAAATGAAAGAAACAGCAGAAGACTTTATTGCGAAGAGCACCATCAAAGCAGCGGATAAGGAACACCGTCGTAAGATCAACTTCAATATCGGGAAGTATAATGCGGTGGTACCACAAGGAAAAAGTCAATTTTCGGATCTCCACCTTGCAAGAGAAAGAGCAAAAAATGTAAAATGGAAAGCTATTGAAACATTGGATAAACAGCTGGAAACATTTGAAGCTGTCATTAGCCGGCGTGGCGCCAAAGTGATCTGGGCAGAAGATGCACAACAGGCGCTTGATGCTATTAAAAAAATATGTGACGAAAAGAATTGCAAAACGCTGGTGAAGAGTAAGAGCATGGTTACAGAAGAGATCCACCTGAACCATTTCCTTGAAAAGAATGGGATCGAAAGCGTAGAGACCGACCTGGGTGAATATATACAGCAACTGGATGGCGAACCTCCCTACCATATTGTAACTCCAGCGATGCACAAAAGCAAAGAAGATGTAGCCAAACTCTTCGCGGAAAAATTGGGAACTGATCCTAAAGCCACTCCAGAGCAACTAACACTTACAGCCAGGGAAGTACTAAGAGAAAAATATACGCAGGCTGAAGTCGGGGTAACTGGCGCCAATTTTATAATTGCCGATATCGGTGCCATTGCAGTTTCTGAAAATGAAGGTAACGCCAGGCTCAGCTGTTCCATGCCTAAAACACATATCGTAGTCGTAGGTATAGAGAAAATGATCCCCTCCGTAACAGATCTTGGATTGTTCTGGCCATTGCTTGCCACTTTTGGGACTGGTCAAAAAGTGACAGTATATAATACCATCATTTCAGGGCCGCGACAGGCAAATGAAACAGATGGTCCCAATGATATGTATGTGATATTGCTCGATAATGGTCGTACCAATATCCTGGCTGATGAGAAACAAAGAGAAAGTTTATACTGCATACGCTGCGGCGCCTGCCTGAACGCCTGTCCTGTCTATAAAAATATAGGCGGGCATACGTATGCTGCTACCTATAGCGGCCCGATCGGTTCAGTGATCACTCCGCATCTGCAAGAAATGGGAGAGTGGAAACATTTAAGCTATGCTTCTTCACTTTGTGGTAATTGCACCGAAGTGTGTGCCGTTAAGATCAACCTGCATGAATTATTATTGGAGAACAGGCATGAAGCTGTAGAAAAAGGGCACAGCGCTTTTGCAGAGCGGGTAGCCTGGAAAATGTGGAAGGAGGGAATGCTCCGTCGCAAATGGATGAATATGGCAGGAGGAAGTACCAAGAACTGGGTCGTCAATACCTTAGTGAAAGGATGGTCAGCTCACAGGGGGAAAATGGAATTTCCGAAAAAATCGTTCAACCAGCAATGGAAAGAAAAACAGGGGAAATGATCTTTACTGTATGAGCAGATGATCATTTACAGCGAAACCATAACAGCCCGCCTTCGATATATCGGCGACTTCATAGGCAAAGAAATATCCAAAGGACCTTTAACCTTTACCAACAATAAGGATGAATTTTCCCGTTACAGCGGTATAAAAATAAGTTACAGTCCCCGTAGCATCTGCCCCGACCAGTTTTGGATACAGCCCCACAATTTATTGTTTGAAACGGGTATAAAAGAACAGGAAGCTGGCTGTTTTGAGTGGAATGGTAGTAAAGCTTTCTTCAAAACCAACGGGGATCTTCCTTTTGATATTTTTGCCGCATCATTTTATTTGCTTAGCCGCTACGAAGAATACCTGCCGCATACGAAAGATATGTATGGCCGCTATGCTCATGTTAATTCAATCGCATACAGGGAAAACTTTCTGAATATTCCTTTGGTAAACAAGTGGCTGGATATGCTGAGGAATTTGCTAAAGCAAAAATTCCCAGTTTCCACTATTTCTCATTCACCATTTACGTTTCTTCCTACTTATGATATCGATGAAGCCTGGTCTTTCAAACACAAACAATGGTGGCGAACGATGGGAGCCGTCCTAAAAGATCTTTTATCAGGGCGTACCCGGAACTATTCACTCAGAAGAAAGGTATTAAATGATAGGGCATCTGATCCCTATGATTCATATGCGTGGATGGATGAACTGCACGAAGAATATAAATTGAAGCCGCGTTATTTTTTTCTCGTGGCTGGAAAAACAAAGACATATGATAAGAATACCCCGCCCAATGGAAATGCCTTTCAGGAATTGATCAGGCAGCATGCAGCAAAATATATGATCGGCTTGCATCCTTCCTGGCAAAGTGGAGATGATCCTTTGCTGATAAGTAAGGAAAAAGAAACAGTAGAGAAAGCAGCCGGTATATCTGTGGTCTCATCCCGCCAGCATTATATACGTTTCACTTTGCCACAAACATTCCGTTATCTTGTCGATGCGGGCATCAAGGAGGATTTTTCCATGGGCTATGGAAGTATCAATGGATTCAGGGCATCGGTTGCTTCGCCTTTTTTCTGGTATGATCTTGAAAAAGAATGGTCCACTTCCCTTCTGCTTTATCCTTTTTGTTATATGGAAGCCAACTCTTTTTTTGAGCAAAAATTGAGTTCATGGCAAGCTTTAGATGAAATGGCATATTACTATAACGAAGTAAAAAAAGTGAATGGCACATTCATCACAATATGGCATAATACATTTCTTGGAACAAGCGCCAGGTTCAATGGCTGGAGAGATGTCTACCGCCAATTCATAAAAGAAATATCAGCTTAAATACCTTCAGGCTCCGGTTGTTCAGGCGGAGGTACTGATTTGAATGCCCTGTTGACGAGATAAACACCCGCCAGGGTCACGACCCCTCCTATTGTAATAAATAGGGTGATCTTCTCTCCGAAGACAAAAGAGCCGCATATAACAGCCACGATAGGATTGATATATGCATAGATGGATGCCTGTTCTGTCGGGAGATTTTGTAAAGCATACAGGTAACAGATAAATGCGATCAGTGACCCAAACAAAATTAGGTAAGCGATCGATGCCCAGGACTGCCATGGAATTTCTTTAATAGGAAGAGCATTGCCGGTAGCGCTTGTAAAGCTGATCAGTGTAACAGAAGAGATCAGCATTTGGAGACCAAGACTGAAATAAGGATTGAACTTCAGCGCCTGTTTTTTTGTGTACAAAGTAGCAAAGGCCCATGTCCAGGTGGCGATAAGAGAAAGAATAATGCCTTTGAGAAAATCACGATTCAAAAAATCACGCAGGTGAGGATAAAAAATAATACAAACCCCGCTAAAGCCAAGGAGCAAACCAATGATAGCATTCCTGGGAAGCTTTTCCCTGGAAACAAATAAACCTATCACCACCAGCCATAACGGGAAGATGGCCCCCATAATAGAACCAAGCCCGGCAGATATATATTGCACACCCCAGGTGCTAAGTCCATTGCTCATAATAAAGTTCAAAAAACTTAAAACCAACACAGGGATCCATTCTTTTCCCTTTGGTAAGGGAACTTTTTTATACAGGAAGAAGCCTACATAGATCGTTCCTGCGATCAATTGTCTTATTGCTGCCAATTGTAAAGCTGGCATATGTCTTACTCCTTCTTTTGAAGCTATCCAGGTGGTACCCCAAAAGAAACAAACAAGCGCTAAAGCAAAAATAGCTTTTGACCGGGTCCCTTTTTTGCGGATGGTCAATGGATTGAAAACCGATAATTTTCTTAGGGTATCCGCAGAGGATTGAAGGATCGTTTTATGGAAATCAAATAAATTCATGCCTCTAGGTCGCCCTAAAGCGAGACATCACAGTTTTAAAGTTTGAAATAAATTTTCTCAGGATACTTGTATTTACGGCTAGTGTTTAAAGTGACGCATACCTGTCAGGACCATCGCCAGGTTATTGGCCTTACAATATTCTATTGAATCATTATCCCTGATCGACCCCCCTGGTTGAATGAAGGCCGTAATACCTGCTTCATGCCCCATTTTGACACAATCATTAAAAGGAAAAAATGCATCACTGGCCATGACAGCACCTTGAAGATCAAAATTAAATTGCTTCGCTTTTTCGATCGCTTGTCGTAGCGAATCAATGCGACTGGTTTGCCCGCAACCTTTGCCCACGAGTTGTTTATTTTTTATCAGCGCAATGGCATTTGATTTTAAATGTTTGCAAATAAGATTGGCAAAGACCAGGTCCTCTTTTTCAGGGACAGTAGTTTCTCTGCCCCCTGCTTCCTTCCATTCAGCAAAATTCCCTTCATCCGTTCCTTGCATCAATACGCCATTAAGCAACGAGCGGTACACGTCTGTCGTTTCATCTTTCACGATTGAACTGCTTTTCAACAATATCCTGTTCTTTTTTGACCTGAGTACAGCCAGCGCATCTTCATCAAACGAAGGAGCGATCAATACTTCAAAGAAGATCTCATTAATAGCATTCGCTGTGTCCTTATCAATGGTTCCATTGCAAACCAATACACCACCAAAAGCACTCTCCGGGTCGCCCGCCAATGCTGCATCCCAGCTTTCTTTTATAGTGGAACGCTGGGATATACCACACACATTGGTATGTTTGATGATAGCAAAGGTTGTTTCGTTGAATTCCCTGATCAATTGTATCGCTGCATCAACATCCACAAGGTTATTATATGAAAGTTCTTTCCCGTTCAATTGTTCAAACAATTTGCTGAGATCACCATAAAATACACCTCGTTGATGTGGATTTTCGCCATAACGCATCGCGTTGGGGTGAGGAATGGATGCTGAAAAGTATAAGGAGTCCCCGGGACTAGCCTGTCCCGTAGGTGTGTTGAAATATTTTGCGATAGCTACATCGTAATGAGCTACCACTTCAAATGCTTTAGCGGCAAAAGACCTTCTTTGTTCTAGTGTAGTTGAAGCTTTTTGTTCTCTTAAAAGGCTTTCAAGCTTAGCATAATCTTTTTTTGCCGCGATCACAGTCACATCTTTAAAGTTCTTGGCTGCGCCACGTATCATCGAGGGACCGCCTATATCAATTTTTTCTATTATGCTTTTTTCATCTGTAGTGGCGGCAACTGTTTCTTCAAAAGGATATAGATCTACGATCACAAGGTCTATCTCGGGGATCTTGTATTGCTCCATTTCCTTCAAATGCGTCTCATCATCTCTTTTCCCCAATATCCCGCCAAAGACAGAGGGATGCAGAGTTTTTACTCTTCCTCCCAGGATTGAAGGATAGCTGGTCAGGTCCTCTACCGGTGTGACTTTTACATCCAGTTTTTCGATAAATGTTTGCGTACCTCCTGTAGAGTAAATGGTCACCCCATTTTCAGATAATAGCTGTATGATATTTTCCAGTCCGTCTTTATAGAAAACAGAAATAAGGGCAGATCGAATCTTCTTGGTCATAAAAAATGGAATTGAAGGCAGGCAATCGTAAAGGAGCGCCAAAGGTAAGTCAGCGGAGGCTCATCACAAAGGCACCATCCTCACTGACGTCATGCCAGGGTATATTCAGCGAATCACAGTCTCTTTTCCAATAGTTGGCTTTCCATGCAGGTACCGATGCATCGAAGACAACCAGTTTTATTTCCATCATTGCGGAAAGCTTTTTTATATAGATCTTCGGATTTTTTGAGATCACTAACAGGTCTATGACTGGTTTTATATCCGGTCGATCAGTGATAAAGGGTTTGTCGAGCAAGAGGATCTTTTTCCCGAAGAAGATCATATGATCTTTTTGTATGAATAGACCGGGAAGCTGATCCTTTCTTTCAAGACGTAACATGATCCTTGCGGGTTTTAAATGAAAGTTTCGTACAAAATCGTTGGCGACCAGCCCGCTGTCTCCCACGAAAAAATAACTTCTTCCATTCACCAGGTCAACCGCTCTTTTTTGAGGGACGTTATAGACAATAATTTTTCTCTGCCGACCAGCCAGGAAAAAAGAGTAAGAGCGAATAACTATAAAAGCCAGCAAGAAGATCAAACCCGCCTTTAAGGCATTCTTTGATCTTTCCATAAGCCATAAACTGCTGCAAGTCACAAAAAGAAAAAGCATGAGGACCTGCCATGTGTTTATCTGTAGTCCTTCCCACAGAGAGAAACGAATATCCTCCACTCTTTCAATATAACTGTTCATGAACCAGATGAGCCAGCTGATCATTTTTCCTAACGGTTGCGCTATCAGGGGAAATGCGCCGAAGGCACATAGTGCTATCTCACCCAGCAGGATCAGGCTGGAAAGGGGGACAGCTATAAAATTTGTAAGAAAAAAAAAGGTAGGGAACTGATGGAAATAATAAATGCTTATTGGTAGGGTCAGTATTTGAGCCGCCAGCGTAACAGCATTCAATTTCCAGAAAAAGTCCAGGATCTTATTGGAAAAGTAGAACCAGTTGTAGATAGGACGCATAAAAATAATGATGCTCAGCACCGCGGAATAAGATAATTGAAAGCCTACATCCCAGAGCCAAAAGGGTTTGATGCATAGAAGAAGAAAGGCAGAGACTGCAATGCTGTTATAAATGGAAGTTTTCCGGTTGAAATTTTCTCCAAGCGCAATAAAGGAAAACATAAATGCCGATCGTAAGATAGAAGGCTGCGCACCCGCCAGTAAGCTGAAAGCCCAAAGCCCTGCTATGATAAGCAGCGTGCGCATCCATTTCAGTTTGACATAACGGCCGAAGGGTTTGAACAATAAAACCAGTAACCAGTAAATAAGACCTAAATGCAGCCCGGAGATCGCAATGATATGTACCACTCCTGTATTGGTATAAGACTGGACCAATGATTGTTCGAGGTCTTCTTTATACCCGATCAATAATGCTTCCGCAAGACCTAATTCTTTTTCATTAATATAATTCCTGAGGATATTAAGTATTCTTTCACGGGAAGTAAAGATCAGTTTCTTTAAGCCGCTTTCTTTTTGTGCGGCGAGGATCAGGTAGTCGCTGTTATTAAGGAATACCTGGTGAGTGATACCCTGGAAAAGACAATAACGCTGGTAATCAAAACCACCGGGATTACCTGCATTCCTGATCTCCTGAAGGGTTTTTTTAAAAAGGATACGGGTTCCATATCCTAATGGGAGGCGATCACCTTTGTCGCCTGTAGTGTCTTTCCTGAAGTATACAATGATGTTCCCTTTTACCGGAGCCAATTGTGTATTTCCAATAAAACGTGTTCTTGCACTCGCTTTAAAAGATCTTGTTTTTTCAACTGGTGGTTCTTCTAAAATAATAATATGTGTGTTCCCCTCTTTATAAAGGTTCCCAAACCATCTTTTATCATTACGAATATCTTTCTGCCGGGTTAGGATCATCCCGGCACAAAAGAAGATCGCGGATAAAAATATTCCCTGGAGGAAAGAGTATTTATATCGGTTAAAAAATGGGAGAAAGGAAAAGATACATGAAATGAACAGGCTGATGCTGAATAGTAGCCATCCTGTCTGTTCAGGCACATCAAAATAGAACTGAACAACGATACCTGGAATAAAGGCGCAAAGGATCTTTACAAACGGGGCTTTCTTCCAGAAATATGACCTCTTGAATGTCATATAGAAAAGGTATAAAGCCACGAAGAGAAAGCAATGTTATTTTTCCCGCTTATTCTTGTCCTTTAAACCGAAAGCTCAAAGGCACAATTTTTTCAAGTAGGCCACCTGCCCGAGGTGATAGATATTATGTTCTATCATACCGTTGATAAGGAAACCGTAGTTGTATTTACGATAATCAACGATCTCTTCGAGGAAAGTATCGTCCTTCTTCTTCAACAGTTTAATGATCTTATTATGGATTGACCTGAATTCGGATGAGCCTTTCTTCCAGGTATGCATTTTGGGGTCGATAGTACGCCAGTCAAGAGCTTCCGCAGCCGCAAGATCATTTATAGGATTTTTTTCTAAACGATTCAATGTAAATTCTGCCCATGTGATCATATGGTATAAGAGTTCGATCAGCGAATGCGCCGAACCATTTGGTCTTTCATATACTCTTTTAGGATCAATTTCATCCAGTATGCTATAAACAGCTCTTCCAAACCAGGGTTCACCACTGTTGACATTTTCTATGCGACGAATAAGGGTGTTTATTTCTTTGTTCATGCTATAAAATCAGGATCGTTGAAAATGAACGTAGGATCTTTAAGTTTCGATCCCTGCCTCACTTTCCTTTCTACAAATTGGCGATAGGATATCCTCTGTACTTTGCTCACCAGCCATGCCGGATAATTAAAAATAGTAAAAGCCATCTGTTGCACGATATCATCTTTATGCCTGTCAAAGACATCAAGGGCTTTTTGATACTCTTTTATTTTGCTTTGGCTGTCTGTTAAGTAAAAACTCCGGTGAAGACATTGTACAAGCGCTGTTTCAAAAGGGTGCTGTTTTTTCCTTTTGTAGAAATAATTATAGGTTGACCGGTATTGAGCGTCGAACAGGCGTGCATTGTTAAGACCGTAGGTGATCAGCAGCAATAATATTTGTGCAACAGGGGTATGCTCCTCCCTTACTCCATCCCTGAAGTAAGTAAGGGCCCTTCTCGCATAGTAATGAGCATCGTCAAACTGCTCGAGCACAAAGGATGCAATAGCCAGCGAAAGATTAGCTGTCCTGTTCATGTCGGCATTCAGCATCGGCTCCCATCCCGGATAGTGGAGTTTCATAGCTGTCACTAACTTCTTTACTTCATTGTAACGGGCTGTCTTATTATAGATCTTGTTTAATGCGAGGTATTTGATGGCCTCGAAATTGGCCCGCTGAACCGGTTCCGCGATGAGGTCATTCAACGGGTCATTAAAAACGTCGGATACATATTTATAAGATCCGTGGAGGACACCGGCATAATTGATCATATACATCAACTCAATATAATACTCGCCATGCGTGATAATAAAGTGGCTGTTCTTTTTCCAGTCTCTAAGGATATCACTAAACAGTTCCAACGATGTATTGAAATCATTCATCAGGTAAAGCAGGCTTGCTTTGCTCATGCGATAATAATGGCCATACCAGAAAGATTTACTGTTTGTGTGTGCTGAGCATTCGTTGACAAGCCCAAGTAATTCGCTTACCTTTTTTTTCAGCTCTTCACCCATATCATAATGCGCTCTTCTTTTCAGCAGTAATATCTCAGTGTAAACGTCCCTCAGGGTGATCATTTCCGCGTACTGGGTGTAGGTAATGAAATTGCTTTTGAAGATCGAGTGCAATTCATCATACTTTGAATGCAGGCTGCTAAAGAGGACCATTTTTTCGAACTCGGTTTTCAGCAGGTTCAGCAGCGCATACGATTCGGAGGCACGGGCTTTTAACACGGCTTTTTTCCAGATAGTATGGGCTTCCTCCACCAACCCTTTTTTTCTGTACATGCGGATAAGCTGCAACTGCTTATAAATATCGTGACCAGCGTTCCGCTGCCCTTCATACATGATCACAGCATCACATACCTGGCGGTGGAGATAATGTTTTTGTGAGGCAATATTCTTTTTGTTTAGTGAAGGAGAGAACTTTTTCAGGATGGCGGCCTCATCATATTTTTTCTGCGCGGCAATAGCATCAAATAATTGCAAGTATAGACGTTGGGAACCAGGCTGGCCGTTTGAAAAATTTCTTTTGAAAAAGATCTTTTCGCTGCTGCTGAGGGTTTTGATGAATCGCCACGTAAGATCGGATGAGGTTGCCATGAAAGTGTTTTACTTTAACACATGTAAATTACAAATGATGAATCATATATTGCGGAATAAATAAAGGAAATAAAAAATTGAAAATCAATGAAATGAAAAGTATTTGATAAAAAATGAGCTAGTTAATGAACCTAATAATATTTAAAAAAATAAAAACATCAGGCTGACCTCTTCTTAGTTTTACTGAAGATCATCGTGACTGAAATTATACTTCACAACCAAAACCAACTGTCACACTGATCAAAGACCATTAATCATTAAACCTTCGAGCCCATTTGTCAACTGACAAATGGGCTCGTTCTATTCAGGTCAGTCAATTTATTTACTCAGGTACATGCTTCTGTCCTTGTACAATTGGCGGAAGTAAGGGTCCCGCAAATTTTTTATGAAGCGGATCGCCTCGCCGGTGCTTTTCATCTCCGGGCCCAGTTCTTTATTCACGCCTGGAAATTTATTGAAGCTGAATACCGGCTCTTTTATGGCAAATCCGTCAAGAATTTTTTCTTCGGGTATATCAGAAACCTTCATTTCACCCAACATCACTTTGGTAGCATAATTCAGGTAAGGTTTATTATAGGCCTTGGCAATAAACGGGGTTGTCCTGGAAGCCCGGGGATTGGCTTCTATCACATAAACTTTACTGTCTTTAATAGCAAACTGAATATTGATCAACCCTTTTATTTTCAGGTCCCGTGCTATTTTTTCTGCATACTCTTCCATGGTATGAACGATCAATGGTGTGAGATTAAAAGCAGGTAATACCGCATTACTGTCGCCCGAATGGATACCAGCCGGTTCAATATGTTCCATCACACCCATGACGTGAAAATCTTCTCCGTCAAATATGCCATCTATTTCTGCTTCCTGGCAACGATCAAGGAAATGATCCACGAGAATTTTGTTGCCGGGTAAATGTTTTAATAAGCTTACGACAGCTTTTTCTACTTCCTCATCATTGAGAACGATTCGCATTCGTTGCCCACCCAATACATAAGATGGACGAACGAGTACCGGGTAACCGACCTTATTGGCGACTTTGACCGCTTCATCGACATCCTCTGCTGTTCCATAATCCGGGTAAGGGATATCCAATTCTTTAAGCCGGTCGCTGAACCGGCCACGGTCTTCTGCTATATCAAGGCTGTCGTACGAAGTACCGACGATCTTTATTCCTTTCTTGTGCAATTTCTCAGCAAGTTTTAGTGCGGTCTGTCCTCCCAACTGTACGATCACTCCATCCGGCTTCTCAAGCTCAATGATCTCCCAGAGATGTTCCCAATAGACCGGCTCGAAATAGAGTTTGTCAGCCATGTCGAAATCAGTACTCACTGTTTCCGGGTTACAATTCACCATGATCGATTCAAAACCACATTCCTTGATGGCTAATAAACCATGTACACAGCAATAATCGAACTCAATTCCCTGGCCGATACGGTTAGGGCCAGAACCCAGTACGATGATCTTCTTTTTATTGGAGACTATACTTTCATTATGACCTCCTTCTTCAAATGTGGAATAGAAATAGGGGGTCTTAGCTTCGAATTCCGCTGAACAGGTATCTACCATTTTATATACCCTGGTTATACCGGCTGCTTTTCTTTTATTGTAAACGTCTTCTTCATCACCATGCTCGAGGATGCGACTGATCTGCTCGTCACTAAATCCATTGACCTTTGCTTCTCTTAATAGTTCAAGGGGCATATCTTCGAGGTCGTATTTGGCAATTTCTTTTTCAAGGTTGCATATTTTCTGTATCTCATACAGGAACCAGCGGTCGATGCCATTGGTTGCTTTTGAAATAGTACCCACTGAAATGCCTGCCATCAACGCATCTTTGATACGGAATATGCGATCCCATTTCGGCACCTTGATGTATTCCAGTAATTCATCAGCATGCATCAGGCTTTTGCCGTAATAACCAAGGCCCACTGCATTATTCTCTAAACTCTGACAAGCTTTTTGTATCGCTTCTGTAAAACTTCTTCCGATCGCCATCACTTCTCCCACACTTTTCATTTGCAATCCAAGCGTATCATTAGCTCCTTTGAACTTATCAAAATTCCAGCGGGGGATCTTTACGATCACATAATCCAATGCCGGTTCAAAGTAAGCAGAGGTTGTTTTAGTGATCTGGTTCTCCAACTCATCGAGGTTATATCCAATGGCCAGTTTGGCAGCGATCTTTGCAATAGGGTAGCCTGTTGCTTTGCTCGCCAAAGCCGAAGAACGGCTTACCCTTGGATTGATCTCAATAGCAATGATCTCTTCTGTATCGGGGTTCAAAGCAAATTGTACATTACACCCACCTGAAAAATTTCCAAGATCACGCATCATCATGATCGCCGTATTGCGCATGAGCTGCATTGCGGTATCACTAAGCGTCATCGCAGGGGCAACGGTGATGGAATCACCGGTATGAACACCCATCGGGTCAAAATTCTCAACCGTGCAGATGATACAAACATTATCAGCAGCATCGCGTAACAATTCCAGTTCAAACTCTTTCCACCCCAGCACTGCTTTTTCCACCAGCACTTCATGGATAGGGGAGGCCTGGAGTCCGCGGTTCAATGCTTCATCCAGCTCATCTTTGTCGTGTACAAAACCCCCACCCGTTCCTCCTAACGTAAATGAAGGACGAATTACCAGTGGGAAACCGATCTCCTGTGCAAATTCCTTTCCTTCCAAAAAAGAGTTGGCTGTTTTTGCCTGCGCTACTTTTACACCCAGTGCTATCATCCATTGACGGAATTTCTCCCGGTCCTCTGCTTTATCTATGGCTTTAATGTCAACGCCGATCAGCCGTACATGGTATTGCTTCCACAATCCAAGATCTTCCGCTTCCTTGGCAAGATTCAGCGCAGTTTGTCCGCCCATTGTCGGCAATACTGCGTCTATTTGATTTTCCTGTAATATCTGTTCTATACTTTCTACTGTGAGCGGCAATAAATAAACACGGTCTGCCATCATGGGGTCTGTCATGATCGTGGCCGGATTGCTATTGATAAGAATGACCTTTATACCTTCTTCCCGCAGACTCCTGGCTGCCTGTGTACCTGAATAATCAAATTCACAGGCCTGGCCAATGATAATGGGTCCCGAACCGATAATGAGTACTGACTTGATAGAATTATCCTTTGGCATTTTCTGCTTTAGTTAAGTGCATTAAAATCCCCTCTTCGGAGGGGTTTGGGGAGGCCAAACAAATTGCGCAAAACTAAGGGAAAGCGGGATCATTAGGGGACTTTGCCGAACGTTTTTTACAACCTTTTAATAGAGTTTGGCGGGTTTTGGGATCCTGTGGTATTTCAATGAATACTGGTCATCATAGATATTCTTTTTCCTGCCCAGCATATCACTTACTAATTGCCGGAACTCCTCCGGTCCGCTGAAATATTTTTTCGTGGAGAAACTTTCTGTCAATGTTCTTACATCCAGGGTATCATTACTCCGCCGTATAGCAGAAACATAATAGACCTTTTGCGTAGTAACCTTGGGCGATTTTTTACTCCTCACCTCCACTGATACGATCGAACCTTCAATATTCATGAATTGTTGTTCACCTATCCACGAAGTGTAACCGGTAAAGTAAGCCGTATCCGGCATGATCATATCACCTTTTATTCCTTTACCATAACGGGTGATGGCATAAACTGAATCAGATCGTTTTGTTATATCCAGCGCCTCTATACCAAAATAATCACTGCCATCTTTAATGATACCATACCAATATCCCACGAGGCTGCTATCCAATGGCTCTACAGGGCCGGCTTGCATAGGCACCGTCGATTCAAACGGGCAGGCTGATAAGAAAGTGCAGAGTGGCAATAGCCACCACCAATATTTTTTCGCCATAATGATTGTCCACCGGACTTAGCTGGAAAAGATACAAACATTGTTCTTTTTAACCTATACTACTGAAGTGTAAATTTTCACATTGCGTATTTTTGTGTATGCAGCGGCGGTTAAACGTATTGGCTTTTATTATATTCATTCCATTATTTCTCCCGGCACAACCGGCCTCTCTTCCGCGTCATTATTTCCGTCATCCGCTTGATATCCCCATGGAACTCGCGGCCAACTTTGGAGAGCTGCGTCCCAATCACTGGCACATGGGTCTTGATATCCGGACGAATGCGAAAGAGAATTATCCTGTCTATGCTGCCGCGGAGGGATATATAGCACATATCGGCATCAGGCCGCAAAGTTTTGGAAGGTTCATTATTATCAACCATCCCAATGGGCTCTCCACTTTATATGCCCACCTGAATGATTTTTATCCTGCATTGGAAGAATATGTAACAGCAAAACAATACCAAAAACAAAGCTGGGCCATTGAACTTGATCTTTCCCGTGAGCAATTTGCAGTGACAAAAGGAGCTTTTATTGCTTATAGTGGTAATACCGGTGGTTCACAGGGTCCACATCTTCATTTTGAGATATTCAATACAAGAACGGAAAAACGACTGAACCCTTTATTATTTGATTTCCCGCTTGAAGATGATGTGCCGCCCAACCTGGTCAAACTTGCATTGTATGACAGGGATCGTTCGATATATGATCAAACCCCCCAATTCTTCAATTTAAAGAATACAGACAGCGGGTATATTATTCCAAAGATCCCGCTTATCAAAACCGGGTTGAAGAAAGTAAGTTTCGCTATACAGGCCTATGACAGGCTCAGTGGTTCCAATAACCCTAATGGAATTTACAGTGCTTCATTGTATATGGATGATGAGCCCCAAATTTCTTTTGTCATCGACAGTATTACCTATGATGAGACGGCCTACATGAATGCCAATATCGATTATAAACTTCGTTTTAACGGGAGCGCCTTCATACAACAACTTTCACAGCTTCCGGGCGATCATGGCCCAGTCTATAAAAAAATAAAGAATGATGGGGTGATCGAATTCGAGGATACAAGCATTCATGCTGTCAGAATAGACGTGAAGGACCCGATGGGTAATACCTCACACCTCAATTTTTTTATTCAGCATGATGACAGCCTTACAGTAAATCAATCACCGAATACGAATGTTTTGTTTGCCCCCAATAAAGCCGATGTGCTTCAAAAAAATGGATTTGAACTTTACCTTTCCGAAAGGTCGCTGTACGATACTGCATCTGCCATTTACTTTGTTACTACCAGTTCATCACCCTATGTATTTTCTGATCTGTACCGTGTCGGTGATGATGCAGTACCTCTCCATGAAGACGCAGTAGTAAGGATAAAACTTAAAAGACCTGTTCCGGCAGAGTGGCAGGATAAATTGTTGCTGCAAAGAACCGGGAGAAAAGGAGCTAATCTTAAAAAAGCCGTTTTGGAAGAACAATGGCTGTCGGCAAAATTCGGTGACTTCGGCTCCTTTCAGATCGTGGCAGATGTATCATCACCGCAAATAAATGATCCCGGTGGCTATCGTGAGAGCATGACCGATACGGTTACTATCAGCGCTACGAGACTTATTTTTACCCCGACAGATAATTATGGTATAAAAAATTTCAGGGCTGAGTTGGACAGTCAATGGATACGGTTCACCAACGATAAAAGCCGAAACTGGATATATAACTTTGATGAGCGCTGCCCCTTCGGCCTACATCATTTGAAAGTAACCGTTGAGGATCTGACCGGGAACACAACCATAAAAGAATGGTGGTTCAAAAGGGTGCCGTATAAAGCCCCCCCGCCCAAAAAGAAATCTGCGAAGAAAGGAAGCGGTAAAAAGAAAACAGACACCAAAAAGAAATCCGTAAAAAAGAAAAAGTAATCAGAAAAATGGTCACACTAAAAGAAGGTGATAAAGCTCCTGCGTTCGCAGGAAAAGACCAGGAGGGAAGGGAAGTGTCATTAGCTGATTACAAAGGGAAAAATCTCGTACTGTACTTTTATTCTGAGGCGGGCTCACCCACTTGCACCATCGAATCCTGTAATCTTCGGGATAATTATTCCCTTCTGAAAAAGAATGGCTTTGAAGTGCTGGGGGTTAGCCCTGACACTGAAAAAGTGCAAAAGAAATTCAAATTAAAGTATAAACTCCCTTTCCGGTTAATTGCCGACAGTGATCATAAGGTGACGGACGCTTATGGCGTTTGGGATATGAAAAAGCTGTTCGGTAGGGAATATATGGGCATTGTCCGTACCACATTCATCATTGATGAGAAGGGTATCATCAGGAAAATATTTCATAAGCCGAAGAATAAGGCCCATGCGGAAGAGATATTGACAGCCATCAAATAGGCTTATCCCCGCCTGTGCAAATCCTTTGCTTGCTGTCGCCATTTGTTTCCTATAATTTATCCCTTGTTAAAAGCAACCTGTGCAATCGTAAAAACGATTAAGCGGTATCATTTAATAAAGGATATATGAAAAAGACCACACTGTTTATGTTACTCTGTATCTCCCTGGAAGTAATAGCCCAGGACAAGAAAGAGGCCATCCCCGTACAAATATTCAGCGCTCCCAAAACCATCAATGCTCGTACTACAGAACTTACGGGTAAAGGAAAGATGGACTTTAATGTCACGCACAATTTTGGTGATATCGGGGGAAGCAACGGCGGTATCAAACGTTTCTTTGGATTGGATAATGCATCGGATATATGCATCGCATTCACGGTTGGTATAGGTAAAAATTTTGATGCCAGCATTGCCCGTGTAAAAGGTGCCGGTGCGCAACAACAACTTTATGAATTGGCTGGAAAGTACCGGATAATGCAACAGCGGGAAAATGATCCCTCACATCCATTGTCATTGGCATTATTCGCTAACATGGTGATCGCCGCCAGTTCCCAAAACCCTTTTCCCAACCAGGATAATAGTTATGATGGCCTGGGCGAACGTATGAGCAATGTGTTGCAACTGATCATTGCAAAGAAGATGGGAAAAATAAGTGTCCAGCTTAATCCAACCTTCCTAACCCGGGGATATGCGATCAGCTACGATAAGAAAACTATGTTTGCACTGGGTGGCGCTGTCAAACTTCCGCTTGGCGGCAGGGTAAACCTTGTGTTGGATTATTTTCATCCTTTCCGTGACAGGGCCAGTAAAGATTCTTTCCGTGTAAATAATAATTTGCGGTTCTATGATCCTTTTGGAATCGGATTCGAGATATTGACCGCCGGGCATATTTTCCGGCTCAACTTCACTAATGCGACTGAGATATTGGAAAATCGTTTCATTCCCCGTACGATCAGCTCCTGGGGTGAGGGTCAGTTTCGCTGGGGCTTTACGATCTCGAGGAAATTCACTTTGTGGAGGGATAAAAAATAAGCCAGTGGGGATTGGCTAGTAGCGAGTAGGAGAGGCCATCCATTCCACTTCACCGAAATCGAATTCTTCTTCTATTGTATGCTGAACAACTAGTTTTCCTGAAGTGGTTACTGTTCTTACGATTGCTTCAAAGATGCGGTTATCCTTTTTAAATTTAACCAGTTCTCCTTTTTTATAGAGGCCGGAGAGGTAGTCCTCATAGATCTTCTCAAAGCCAATACTGATAAGCTGGCTAAACCTTGTCTCCAGTATTGCACATAACTCTATTGCCAGTTCGACTGGGTCAAAGGTCTTTCCTGTTATTTGTTTTAGCGATACAGGGTTGGGTAGAGAAGAAGGAAAACTTGTTTGATTAATATTGATACCTATTCCAACGATGAGCCATTCCCACGTACTGGCTCCTGATTCCTCCAAAGGAGTCCTTTCGGACCGACTCCGGACTCCCGACTCTATCAACACTCCTCCTGCCTTTCTGTCCTGCCAGTACAAATCGTTAGGCCATTTGATCCTTGTTTCATCCCCTCCATATTTCTTAAAAAGATCTAGCAGCACCAGTGCTACGCATGCATTTAACTGGAATTGCTGGTCCACTTTTAATGCAGCTGGATCTACCACGATACTTAAAATAATATTCTGCCCGGGTTCCGCTAACCAAACTTTACCTCTCTGACCTTTTCCAGCAACCTGGTCATGGGCAAAAAAGGCCTGTCCATGTTGTGCCAAACCAGCATGAATCTGCTGGCGGGCATAGTTATTGGTGCTGTCAACCGATTGCAGTTCAATGAATGGCGACCCGATGATATTGGTGGAAGGTCCGTTAGGACTCCTTTGGAGGGCTTGTGGCAATTAATCGCTATTTTTGGCAAAGAAACAAAGTTTATGGTTCGGGATGGTTATCAACTCTGTAAATGAGCAAACCCAACCAAAACAATAGATATATAAACGATAAATAACTACATTTTTGGAACAATTGGGAGTACTGACCAACCGCAAGAAAAAGAGTGCAGTCCGGTTAACGAGGAATTCAAAAATCATCAAAACCATTATTGCTGCGATCCAGGAAAAAAAGGGGGAGAATATCATTTCCCTTGACCTGAAAAAAATAAATGAAGCGGTAGCTGACTTCTTTATCGTCTGTGAAGCAAGCAGCCAACCCCAAATAAGGGCCATCGCTGAAAACATTGAAGCAAAGCTGAGAGAAAAATGCGAGGAAAGCCCTTACCATCACGAAGGATATCAAAATCTGCAATGGGTATTGATCGATTATGTGAATGTAGTAGTGCATGTGATGCTTTCTGATACGAGGAAGTTTTATAAACTGGAGGAGATGTGGAGCGATGCCGCAGCGGAAGAGCATGATGATTGATCTTGTTAAAAATTATACCGGGATCAACTTTTTAGCCTTATAATCATTAAATAGCAGAACAGATATACATAAACATGTCACAAGATTCTAATAACAGGCCACCAAGATTTAGTAACCGTCCACCGGGGCCGGGAGATGATCCGAACCAACCACGTAAAAGCAGGTTCAGTATTTACTGGATCTATGCTATCATATTCGCTGTATTGATCGGCTTCCAGCTGTTTGAACCCTTTTCCCGCAACATGAAAAAGATCAATGAAAATGATTTTAAAAGCATGTTGGCAGCGGGAGATGTGGCCAAATATATGATCATCGATAACAAGAAAAAAGTACGGGTATATCTCACCAAATCTGGTATAACTAGACAAGCCGATAAAATAAAAAAAGGGGTTAACGGGAAGATCAACGAAGATGGTCCTCATATGTATTTCACCATTACCAGCGGAGATAACTTCAAAAAAGGTATTGATGACTTTTATAAAGACAATCCTGTCATCGCCAAAGTACCTTTTGATGTAGATAATGAAAGGGATTGGTTCGGTGGTATCCTGCAATTCTTATTACCAGTTCTGCTATTCGTAGGATTATGGATATTGCTCATGCGAAAAATGAGCGGTGGTGCTGGTGGCGGTGGCGGTCCTGGTGGCATTTTCAATATTGGTAAATCAAAAGCCACTTTGTTTGATAAGGGCACTAAGGTATCGATCACTTTTGCTGATGTGGCAGGATTGGATGAAGCCAAAGTAGAAGTAATGGAGATCGTTGACTTTTTAAAGAACCCGAAGAAGTACACTAATCTCGGTGGGAAGATCCCTAAAGGAGCCTTATTGGTAGGTCCTCCTGGTACGGGAAAGACCTTGCTGGCAAAAGCAGTCGCTGGCGAAGCACAGGTTCCTTTTTTCAGCCTGAGCGGTTCCGACTTTGTTGAAATGTTCGTTGGTGTTGGTGCAAGCCGCGTAAGAGATCTGTTCAAACAGGCGAGAGAAAAAGCGCCCTGTATCATATTCATTGATGAAATAGATGCTATTGGCCGTGCAAGAGGAAAAAATGTGATGATGAGTAATGACGAGAGAGAAAGCACACTAAACCAGTTGCTGGTTGAAATGGATGGCTTTGGTACAGATGCAGGTATCATTGTATTAGCGGCGACCAACCGGCCTGATGTACTCGACACTGCTTTGTTACGTCCCGGGCGTTTCGACAGGCAGATCACCATTGACAAACCCGACCTGGTAGGTCGTGAGGCGATATTCAAAGTACACCTGAAGCCTATCAAGATCTCCAAAACACTTGATATCCATAAACTGGCGGAACAAACTCCGGGGTTTGCCGGAGCAGATATTGCCAATGTGTGCAATGAAGCTGCTTTGATCGCCGCGAGAAAAAACAAGGAAGCCGTCGATATGACGGATTTCCAGGATGCAGTGGACAGAGTGATCGGTGGACTGGAAAAAAAGAACAAGATCATTTCACCTGATGAGAAAAGGATAATTGCTTTCCATGAAGCCGGGCATGCAGTCTGCGGCTGGTATCTTAAGCATGCCTATCCATTATTAAAAGTAACGATCGTACCCAGAGGTACGGCGGCGTTGGGTTATGCGCAATACACTCCTAAAGAACAATATCTCTATAATACGGATCAGTTGAATGACCAGATATGCATGACACTGGGAGGAAGAGCCAGTGAAGAGATATTCTTCAGCAAGATCTCCACCGGTGCTCAAAACGATCTTCAGCAGATCACCAGGATCGCTTACGCTATGGTGACGGTGTATGGTATGAACGATAAGATCGGGAATATCAGTTTTTATGATCCGCAGCAGGAGAATACATTCACTAAACCTTATTCGGACGAAACAGCGAAAATGATAGACCAGGAAGTGCGTAAGCTGATCGATGAAGCTTATGGTAAAACGCTAAAGCTGCTTACGGAAAAAAGAGCCGATGTAGAGAAGCTGGCCACTGCTTTACTGGAGAAAGAAGTATTGTTCCAGAGCGATGTGGAAGCGCTGATCGGGAAACGTCCTTATGAAGAAAAGAAACCATTAGCTGTAGATGATACGGCATTGGCAGCAGAACCTCCTCAGCCAGCAGCGGCAGAAGTGAAGAAGGGACCTGAGCCATCGGCAGATCGTCCCCCGGGAGATCTTGGCCTGGCGCCATCTATTTAAGAACTAAACATGAATATTTCACCATCCAAAGAAAATATTCTTAAGAAGATCCGCAAGGCGTTGAGTCATTCAACGCCTTTGCCTTTTCCGCAAAGTGAGGGAAGTCAAGCTGTCTTTCCCGCATTACAGCAGGAGCCAGAAGTAGAATTTGCGGAACAGTTCACTAAACTACAAGGGAAATTCATCTATTGCATCAACCAGCAGGAACTGGCGTTCCAGCTTACAAGCCTGGTAAAAAAGCAAGACTGGCAGAAAGTCTTTTGTGTAGAAGATAAATTGATCGCCCCGGTAGCTTCCCAGTTAGCAGGCAGGCTCATCAAAACTGACCTGGCCAATTGCGATGTATCGATCACCGGTTGCGAATACCTCGTGGCAAGAACTGGTAGCATCGTTCTTAGTTCAGCACAGCAAAGCGGCCGCTCCGCCAGTGTATATGCGCCGATACATATTTGTATCGCATTTACTCATCAATTGGTCTACGATATAAAAGATGCGCTGCATGCTGCTAAAGAAAAGTACGGAACCAGGTTCCCTTCCCTTATCAGCTTTGCTACGGGGCCCAGCCGCACGGCTGATATAGAAAAAACCTTGGTAGTAGGTGTGCATGGCCCGAAAGAAGTTTATTTATTCCTGGTGGAAGGATAATGCATTTTGAAATTTTGGAATTGAGAAATTGGAAAATTATTTCATGCCCGATGACTGGATCAGTATGGCAATTTCCCCATCTCCGAATTGCACTTTTCCCAATCATTTAAACTTATCTTTATAGCATGACCAATCCCGGAGTATACAATTTATTTGTTTACGGCTCACTACGCAGTGGGTTTCGCAGCCCGGTATATGAATATATCAGCCGCTTTTTCACTTTTGTGGGCGACGCAAGAGTGAGGGGAAAATTGTTTGATATGGGCAGTTATCCCGCTGGTTTACCTACCAACGAAAGCAGTTTTATTGTAGGTGAATTATACCAGGCAAATAATGCACACGAGTTTTCCTGGGCCATCGGTCAGCTTGACGATTATGAAGGTGTGTCAGTAGAGTCCGATGAGGTACAATTGTACCGCCGCGAGATCACAGAAGTGCATATGAATGGCAGTATGGAGCATGCATGGATCTACTGGTATAATGGCGATGTAAGTGGAAGACCGCTTATTGCTTCCGGCGACCTGCTGGAGTATATGCAGCAAAAGAAATGATTACACGGGTGCTTCTCCCTC